>PLNF01000119.1 GCA_003141715.1 Bacteroidales bacterium
TCAACATGCTCAAATGAGAAGATTTCCTGAAGTCCATGAATTTTATCGGCAATCGAGTTCACCTTATTATATATTGTTTTGTTGCCAAGTATAATCATCTTGACATCAGAGTGTTCAAGTATATATTCATATTCATCAGTCCCGATTGTCGGGTAGATAGGTACATGTATGAGCCCGGCCTGAGCAAGACCCATATCGACAAAATTCCATTCAGGCTTATTACCGCTTATTGTAGCAACTTTATCTCCCTTTTTATACCCTAATGAAAGCAGACCATAGCTAACCCAGTTCACATAGTTACTTACTTCTTCAGTAGAGTATGTTATCCATTCCTTGTCTCTTTTCCCGCCAAACATATCTTTACGCGGATATTTCTCCAGATTCCACTGAATTATATCAAAGGTTCTTTTAACTTCCATCATCAGTTCAAATTAATTAGGAAGCAAGTCTAATGATTATTTTCGAACAAATAATAATGAGAATGCAAACTAAAAATAAGATAATATATAGATATCATATTTTTTGAAGGAATTCGGCTGCTTTTTGGATTGCACGTTGCATACCTTGAGGATTCTTTCCTCCGGCAGTGGCAAAAAAAGGTTGTCCGCCTCCGGCTCCGTTAATTTCACCGGAAATTTCCCTGATAATCGCAACTGCGCTAATGTTCCTACCCTTGATAAGATCGTCGGTTACCGTGACCAGTAAATTGGCTTTTCCACCATTCTCTGATCCGATAACCATTACAGTATTGTCTGAAGCTGTTCTTAACTGATAAGCAACGTTCTTCAGTACATCAGCTGAATCGGTTTCAATCTGACCAGAAACAAAACTTATATTTTTAATTTTAACAGCCTTGTCAACCAGTTCTTTCAGCCTGAGTGTAGCTGATTGAACCTGGAATTTCTCTACGATCTTCTTAAGCGAGTTGTTTTCTGCCAAAAGCTTTTCGACACTATCTGTGATACTTCCGGTGCTCTTAAGAAGCGTGGCTATCTCCTCAACTGTTTTCAATTTGTCATTTATATATTCCTCAGCTTTTGAGGCAGTTACAGCTTCAATTCTTCGTATGCCGGCTGCAATCGCTCCTTCTGATACAATTTTCACAATTCCGATACTACCGGTAGCTTCAACATGCGTTCCACCGCACAGCTCTATTGATTTTCCAAATTCAACAACTCTTACATGATCGCCGTATTTTTCTCCAAAAAGAGCCATGGCACCCATTGATTTGGCCTTTCCCATTGAAACTCCTTCAGTTATCTTACTGATATAATTATCCCTTACCATCTGGTTCACCTGTTCTTCAACCTTTGATAATTCTTCTTTACTCACCTTGCTGAAATGACTAAAGTCAAAACGTAAGCGATCAGGAGTTACCAGTGAGCCTTTTTGTTCCACATGTTTTCCAAGAACTGAACGTAACGCAAAATGAATCAGGTGAGTAGCTGTATGATTATTTGCAGTCATCATACGTTTCTCAAGATCGACAGTCGCTTTGAAAACTACAGTAAGATCAACTGGTAATTTCCGTGTAATATGTATTGTAAGGTTATTCTCTTTAATGGTATCTGTTATTGAAATTTTTTCGTTTCCTGATGATATAAAACCAGTATCTCCGGCCTGGCCACCGGCTTCAGCATAGAAGGGTGTTTTATTAAAAACAAGCTGAAAGTTCTCCTTCCGTTTGACTTTAACACTCCGGTATTTTGTTATATACACATCATCTTCGGTATTCCGGTAACCGGTGAATTCAGTTCCGTCAATTTCTTTTACAACTGTCCAATCCGCCGCTTCAACTGAAGCATCTTTCCTCGACCGGTCTTTCTGGTTCTTCATCTCTTCTTCAAAACCTTTCACATCAAGGTGCATATCATTCTCTTTAAGAATAAGCTGTGTAAGGTCAACCGGGAATCCGAAAGTATCGTACATCTCAAAAGCTACTTTCCCGGGCAGTATATTTTTACGTTCTTTTCTAAGATCAGTAATCATCCTTTCAATCATTTTCAACCCTTTACCAAGAGTTTTAAGAAAAGCAGTCTCTTCTTCAAAGATTATTTTCGCAATCTGTTTTTTACCTGATTGAAGTTCAGGATATTGGTCACCCATAGTGGCAGCAAGGACAGGAACCAGCCGAAACATAAATGGTTCCTCTATGCCCAGGTTATTATAACCATATCTTACAGCACGACGGAGAATTCTTCTTATAACATAACCTGCTTTATTATTTGAAGGAAGCTGGCCATCAGCTATTGAGAATGAAACGGCTCTCAAATGATCGGCAACAACCCGGAGTGCAATATCCCATTTTTCGTTAACCCCGTATGCCTTGCCCGTAATTTCAGAAATTTCCCTTATGACATCCTGAAAAATATCAGTCTCGTAATTTGATTTTTTACCCTGGACAACCATACAGAGCCTCTCGAATCCCATGCCTGTATCAACATGCCGGGAAGGAAGTTGTTCGAGAACGCCGTCAGTCCGGCGGTTATACTGAATAAAGACAAGGTTCCATATTTCAATTACCTGAGGATGACCTTTATTTACCAGATCTTTCCCCGGTATTTTTTTTCTCTCTTCATCGTCCCGTAAATCAACATGGATCTCCGAACAAGGGCCACACGGGCCGGTTTCTCCCATTTCCCAGAAGTTATCCTTTTTTGATCCTTGAATAATCCTTCCTTCCGGTTTTGAAAAACATTTTTCCCAATAGGTGAAAGCTTCATTATCCCGTGGTACATTGTCTTCCTGACTACCCTCAAATATTGTAGCATATAACCTGTCTTCCGGAATTCTGAGTCTTTTCACCAGTAATTCCCAACCCCATTCAATTGCCTCTTTCTTAAAATAGTCGCCAAACGACCAGTTGCCAAGCATTTCAAACATTGTATGGTGGTAGGTATCATGCCCAACCTCTTCCAGGTCATTATGTTTTCCGGATACTCTTAAACATTTCTGTGAGTTTGCTACTCTTTTGTTCACTGGCAACCGGTTCCCGAGGAATATGTCTTTGAACTGGTTCATCCCGGCATTTGTAAACATTAGGGTAGGATCATTTTTAACTACCATTGGTGCTGATGGCACTATAAGATGACCTTTAGACTCGAAAAATTCAAAAAATAACTGCCTCAGTTCCAGTGACTTCATCTTATTTAGAATTATGTTAAATTAACATTCGTCAAATTTAGGGCTTTAAAATTAGTTTATTTGCTTAAGATTTATCAAATTGCAAAATAAAATTTTAAAAAACCTCTTCCTGTTGTTAAGAAACCGGAAATACGTGCTTGATTTGTCCGATCTGCAGTATAAGCAGGTCAGGCTGCCTTGGAAGATGAGGTTTTTGCATGTTCTTTTATGGTTTGCCGGATCGCTTGTTTTAGCAACAGTTTACGGTACTATTATTGAAAACACGTTCGGTTCTCCCAAAGAGAAGCTGCTTAGTCAGCAGGTTGAAAATCTGAAACTTCAGTATACACTAATTGGAAGAGAGTCGGATAATTCAATTGCCGCTCTTAACAGTTTCAGGCTCTCTGATGACAAACGGTACCGGCCGATACTTGACATGGACAGTGTTCCTGAATCATACAGAAAAGCTGGTATTGGAGGGGTCGACAGATACAGTGATCTAAAAGGCTATCTGAACTCAGATATTCTTATTGAATACAAATCAAAAATTGATGAGATAAAGAGCATGGCGACTGTCCAGAACGAATCTTTTAAGACAATCGCTGAAAGAAGTGTTGAATGGAAAAGGGAAATGGATCATTTCCCGGGGATAAGTCCGGTAAGTGTAAAATTCAAACTTGGTGATACATTCAAGTGGAGGACCATTCACCCTGTGTTAGGCACGCCACGAATGCATAACGGGCAGGATTTTGAAGTTCCTTATGGTACAGAGATATACGCTACCGGCGATGGTTCAGTTATTGAGTCAGGCTGGAACTCAGGCGGATTTGGAAATTGTATTGTGATCGATCATGGCTATGGTCTTCAGACTGTTTATGGTCATCTTAGTGATATTAAAGTTGTTAAAGGTCAGAATGTTAAAAGAGGTGACCTTATAGGAATAAGCGGAAGCAGCGGTTTGTCTTCAGGCCCTCACCTGCATTATCAGGTCGAACAATTTGGAGCCCATAAGAATCCTGTTAATTTCTTTAATAATGATGTCAGTGTTGAGGAATATAATGATATGATCCAGGCATTCGAATCGAAATCAAAACTCAGATAATCTCCTCCCAAGTTCAATTACGATCATCTTAATGTCCAAATTGGATAGTTAGTTTCTTATTTTTTTAGAATTGATTATCTTTGCACAATATGGCACCTACAAAATATAAATTTGATCCGGATTCTCTGAGTTTTGATAAAATAAGCCTTGGTATAAAGGCTTTGTTTCTCAGGTTTCTTGCCTATTTTATCGGGTCACTCGTTTTCGCTTTAATTTACTGGGTCATTTATGCATCCTTCTTCGATTCTCCAAAAGAAAAGGCCCTTAAGAGGGAAGTTGAGCAGATGACTATTCAGTACGACCTGATGCACAGGGAGATGGCAAATGTTGAAAATGTTCTTGAAGATCTTCAGAAAACCGATGATAATCTTTACAGAACTATTTTTGAAGCTGAACCGATCCCGGCTGAGCAGAGAGATGGAGGAATTGGAGGAGTAAACAGATATGAAGCTCTTGAGGGTTATAATAATTCAAACCTGGTTATAGAAACAGCAAACAGACTCGATAAGATAAGGAAAAAAGTTTATGTTCAGTCAAAATCATTCGACGACCTCATTAAACTGGCTGGGAATAAGGAAGAGATGCTCAGATCAGTTCCTGCAATTATTCCGATTTCCAATAAGGATCTGACGAGAACAGCCTCAGGATTCGGTTGGAGGATTCATCCGTTTTATAAGATCAGTAAGTTTCATTACGGGATGGACTTCACAGCTCCCTTTGGAACTGATGTCTATGCGACCGGGAATGGAACAGTTGTTGACATTTTATCCTCACAGAGAGGTCTCGGCAAACATATAATTATTGATCATGGTTTCGGATATAAAAGTATCTATGCACATCTGAGCAGTTTCAATGTAAGAGTAGGCCAGAAGGTACAGAGAGGAGATATTATCGGTTTTGTAGGGAGTACAGGAATGTCGGTTGCCAACCATCTTCATTACGAGATCAAACTAAATGGCGTAAATGTTGATCCGGTCAACTATTATTTCGAAGATCTCAGTTCGGCAGAATATGAAAAAATGATTGAGATTGCATCTAAAACCGGTCAGTCTTTTGATTAGGATTTTTCTTCGCACAATAGTTGGTTATAGTGCTGATTTTGGTACTGACAATAAATCAGATGTTATCGGACAGGTGAAATCTCATATAAATAATTGGTATGCCTTACAAAGAAAAAAAAGTCGAAAAGCTCTATTATTCAATAGGGGAAGTAGCTGAAATGCTCGAAGTGCCGGTCTCTACGATTCGTTTCTGGGAAAATGAGTTCGATATTCTCAAACCCATGAAAAATAAAAAAGGCAACAGGCTGTTTACACCGGCAGACATTAAGAACCTTAAGATACTCCATCATCTTGTGAAAGAAGAGGGCATGACTCTTTCCGGGGCTAAAAAGAGACTAGCGGAAAAGTGGGTTGAAACGGATTATAAATATGAGATCAATGAATCGCTTCAGAAAATAAAATCCATGCTTCTCGATATAAGAGATAATATATAAAGAATCTCTGAGTAATCTCTGTGTCTTCTCTATGACTCTCTGTGTAACAAAGATGTTTAAGAACTTACGCAGAGCTACCCAGAGGATTCACAGAGGGTCACAGAGAAAAATCATTATGAAATTAAAAGATCTTTGCTCATATCTCGATTCAGCAGTTCCCCTGTCATTTCAGGAAGAGTATGATAATTCAGGACTGCAGATCGGCTCACCCGAAAGAGAGATTTCTTTAGCGATGATCACACTTGATGTTACTAAGGAGGTCATTGATGAAGCTATTGCTCATAAATGTGATGTATTGGTTTCACATCATCCTCTTATTTTCAACCCTATAAAGAGCCTGACAGGCAAATCATTTATAGAAAGGATTCTATATAAGGCTGTAAAGAACGATATTGCTGTTTATTCCGCTCATACCAACCTTGATGTATTCAGTAATGGAGTCAGCAGGAAGATGGCAGAAAAGATTGGTCTGGAAGAGATAAGTGTATTATCACCCTCTGAGAACAGATTATTAAAACTTGTAACCTACATTCCTGAATCTCATCTTGAAGTAGTGAGAAATGCACTTTTTGAAGCAGGAGCAGGTGTTATCGGCAATTATGACCAATGTGGATTTGCAACTTCAGGAACCGGGAGTTACAGGGGTAACGAAATGACAAAACCATTCAGAGGTGAAAATGGGAAGATCCATTTTGAAAAAGAGATCCGCTTTGAGACAATATTGTTTTCTCATCTTAAAGATAAAGTGACAAAGGCTCTTCTTGAGGCTCATCCTTATGAAGAGGTGGCTTATGATCTTTACTCACTTGAAAATAAAAACACTGAGATAGGTTTAGGATGTGTCGGGAAATTTCATGATCCGGTTTCGGAAAATGATTTTCTGAAACTTGTTTCTTCAGTTTTTGACGCAAAAGGCGTCAGGTACTCAAAACCGACAGGAAAACAGGTAAGAAAAGTCGCACTTTGTGGCGGCTCGGGTGCATCTCTGCTCAATCTGGCAATTTGTTCCGGAGCCGATGCCTTTTTAACTGCCGACATTAAATATCATGATTTTTTTAGTACAGAGAATAAGATACTACTTGTGGATGCCGGACATTTTGAAACTGAAAAATTCTCAAGAGAAATTTTAAAAGACCTAATTATTAAAAAATTCCCTAAATTTGCAGTCCGGTTTTCAGAAACAAATACGAATCCGATAAATTATTTTTAAAGATGGAAAAAGCAAAATCACATGAGTCTGAAATTTCTGTAGAAGAGAGATTAAGAGCATTATATGGTTTACAATTAGTAGATTCAGAGATAGATAAGATTAAGACACTTAGAGGAGAATTACCTCTTGAGGTACAGGATCTGGAAGATGAGATAGCAGGACTTGAGACAAGGTTAGGGAATCTGAAAGACGAAGTAGGAAATCTTGAAAAGTCGGTGGTAAAGAAGAATAATGAGATTAACGATGCTGAAGCTCTGATAAAAAAATATGAAGAGCAGCAAAAGAACGTACGCAATAACAGGGAATTTGATTCGCTTTCGAAAGAGATTGAATATCAAAACCTGGAGATTGAACTGTTCAACAAGAAAATCAAGGAGTTCAACTTTCTGATTGAAGAAAAGAAATTGGTCATTGCCGATTCGGAGGCTACTTTTGCTGACCGCAAGACCGATCTTGAAAACAAAAAATCAGAGCTCGATGAGATTATTTCCGATACTCAGAAAGAGGAAGAGGGTCTCTATAAAAAATCTGAAAAAGTTGAGGCAATTATTGAAGAAAGGTTGCTTACTGCCTATAAAAGGATCCGTTCCAATGCCAGAAATGGTCTTGCAGTTGTTCCGGTACAGAGGGATGCATGTGGTGGCTGCTTTAATCAGATACCTCCACAAAGACAACTTGATATCAAATCGAGAAAGAAAATTATCGTATGTGAATATTGCGGACGAATTCTCGTTGACGATGAAATAATAAAAGAAGGCCACTTGTAGAAGGCCGGACGAAATAAAGAAAGCTGACTCCATAAGGGCCGGCTTTTTTGTTTTTACTAGGTCAAATTCTTGTTTTCTTTGCACCCCCTCGCCCGCCAGCCGGCAGAGGGGGTTCTCTCATTAAAAAAAATTACCTTTACATAGTAATTCACAATCTTAGATCATGACCTCAGCTGAATTCAAAAAACAGATAGTCGAAGGGATCCCGTCGGAACTTCCTGAACTAAAATCATATGATCAGAATATTAATCACGCACCAAAAAGAAAAGAGATACTGAATAGTGCTGAAAAACGGCTCGCAATAAAGAATGCCCTGAGATATTTTAATGAAAAATTTCATCCTGTTCTGGTAAAGGAATTTGCTGACGAATTGGCAACTTATGGAAGAATCTATATGTACAGGTTCAGGCCTGATTATGAGATTAAAGCCCGACATATTGATGATTTTCCTTATCGCTCCCGCAGTGCAGCTGCAATTATGCTGATGATCTCTAATAATCTGGACATTGCTGTCGCCCAGCATCCTCACGAACTTATAACATATGGTGGCAATGGGGCAGTATTTCAGAACTGGGCCCAATACCGGTTAACAATGAAATATCTTTCGGAGATTACCGATGAGCAGACACTTGTGATCTATTCCGGTCATCCGCTCGGCCTCTTTCCTTCGCCGAAAGATGCCCCGAGGGTAGTCGTAACCAATGGAATGGTAATCCCAAATTATTCTTCCCAGGATCACTGGGAAAAGTTTAATGCTCTGGGAGTTTCACAATATGGTCAGATGACAGCAGGTTCGTACATGTATATCGGACCTCAGGGTATTGTTCACGGAACAACGATTACTATTCTTAATGCAGCCAGGATGATAAGTAAATCCGGCGATGCGCGAAAGGGTAAACTATTTGTATCGTCAGGTCTTGGTGGAATGTCAGGGGCTCAGCCTAAAGCAGCAGGTATTGCCGGTATAATTTCGGTGATAGCTGAAATGAACCCGAAGGCTCTTAAGACAAGGCATTTGCAGGGCTGGGTCGATGAGGTTTTTTTGGATTTGAATAGTCTTGTCCAACGAGTGAGGGAAGTAACTGCAGCCCATAAGGTGACATCAATAGCTTACGAAGGAAATATAGTTGATGTATGGGAAAAATTTGCAGATGAAAATATTTACGTGGATCTCGGTTCTGATCAAACCTCTCTTCATAATCCATGGTCAGGAGGATATTATCCGGCAGGTATAAGTTTTGAAGAATCAAACAGGATGATGTCAGAAAATCCTGAAAGATTTAAGGATGCTGTACGTACTTCATTAAGACGACAAGTGGAGGCAATTAACAGACATACTTCGAGGGGGACATATTTTTTTGACTATGGAAACGCATTCCTGCTCGAGGCTTCCAGGGCCGGTGGAGATGTTCTGAAACCCGATGGCGAATTCAGATATCCGTCTTATGTTCAGGATATTATGGGACCTATGTGTTTCGATTACGGGTTTGGTCCATTCAGATGGGTCTGTTGTTCAAATATGCCTTCCGATCTGGAAATGACTGATAAAATTGCCATAGAGACACTCGGGAAATTAATTAAAAAATCGCCGGATCAGATAAAACAACAGATGAATGATAATATTCACTGGATTAAGGAAGCAGGCAAAAACAGGCTGGTCGTGGGTTCGCAGGCACGTATTCTTTATGCTGATGCTGAAGGAAGAATGGAAATCGCTGCAGCATTCAATAATGCAATATCGAAAGGTGAAATTTCAGCACCGGTCGTAATAGGAAGGGACCATCACGATGTATCAGGAACCGATTCGCCTTACAGGGAGACATCAAATATCTATGACGGATCAAAATTCACAGCTGACATGGCTGTTCAGAATGTAATCGGTGATTCCTTCCGTGGTGCTACATGGGTATCATTGCACAATGGAGGCGGAGTAGGATGGGGTGAAGTTATTAATGGGGGATTTGGTATGATGCTTGATGGTACTCCTGAGACTGAAAGCAAACTCAGGATGATGCTGCATTGGGATGTCAACAACGGAATTGCCCGCCGGAGCTGGGCAAGGAATAAGGAAGCTATGTTCACTCTGAAAAGAGAGATGGAGAGAACCCCTGGTCTTAGGGTTACTGTTCCTTATATTGCTGATGACAAATTAATTGACGATGTGATGAAAGGGGTGTGAGGTAAGCGGTATGCGGTGTGCGGCCATTATTTGGTAAGAAGAACAACAGCAATTGCGACTATTCCCTCCTCTCTTCCGGTGAATCCAAGTTTTTCTGTAGTAGTGGCTTTGACTGCCACATCATCGGGTTCCGTTTCAACGATAGCTGATATAGTCTTTTTCATTTCCCGGATGAAAGGAGATACTTTAGGTTTCTCCAGGCATATGGTACTATCTATATTATTCACGCTGTATCCTTTTTGCCTGATCAGGTCAAAGGTGTTCTTCAGCAATATTTTGCTATCGATATTTTTATACTTATTGTCTGTGTCAGGAAAATAATATCCGATATCCCTTAATCCGGCTGCTCCAAGCAGGGCATCGCATATTGCATGAAGCAGAACGTCACCATCGGAGTGAGCCACACAGCCTTTTTCAGAAGGTATCTTAACACCTCCTAACCATAAATCTAATCCTGTTTCAAGCCGGTGAAAATCAATTCCCTGCCCTATCCTGATGTTCATCCCTTCGATCTGCTGGCATTTCTTAACGCATTGAAATCGAAAGCGATTGAAAATCGCAAAGTATGCGCAAGAGGATTATTCTGTGCAACTGGCATGAGATAGGAGAAATCAAGTGTAAATGCTTTCAGCCTGAATCCTGCCCCTGCTGTAAAGTATTTCCGGTTACCCTTGGTTGGATCTTCATAAAAATAGCCACCCCTGAGAGCAAATTGATTATTATACCAGTATTCAATTCCGAATGAATAGGTTATTTCATGCAATTCTTCCTTCAACCCTCCGGGAGCATCATAAAATGACTGAAATATTGCAACCGGTACAGAAACATTCGGATTTTTGCCTTTTATTATACTGTCGGGATTTGTGCTTGTGCCGCTATAAATGGGAGGTGTTGGTACCAGAAGTTTATTGAGATCGAGAGTCGCTGTAATCTTATTAAAATGGTCAAGGTCAATTGTAGCAGATGTGCCGAGGCGCATATTCATTGGAATAAAATCAGCTGTTTGTGATGATGAATAACTCATCTTCGCTCCGATGTTTGAGAAATTAAGGCCAAATGCAAGTTGACCATCTTTGTTGAGTAAAGTAATCTTCTTCTGGTAATATCCTGAAATGTCGGCTGCAAATGAGATTCCTGGTTTTGTAGCAACTCCTCCTGAATAAGTACCTCCTGTCAGGTTGGAATATATGAATCTGAAAGCGATTCCTCCTGAAAGATGATCGGAAAATAGCCTGGAATAACCTGCATCGACAGCAAATTCATTAGGATTAAATGTGCGTTGCAGGTTCCCATATTCATCGGTGAATTGTACATCGCCGAGTGAAGAATATAAAAGACTTGCAGATAAAACCTGTTTGGTATCGAGTCTTTTATAACCGGCAAGATATGCGATATTTATATCAGGAACCAGATTTCTGAGCCAGGGAGAATAAGATATACCTATTCCGGCGTTGCCATCAATAAAAGCAAATTTTGAAGGGTTCCAGTGCATGCTGTAAACATCAGGTGATGTGGCAACACCTGCATCGCCCATTGCCCCGGCCCTTGAATCGGGAGCTATTGTCAGGAATGGAACAACTGTCTGTATCGCGTTAAGCTCACCTGTATTCTGTTGAGAAAATAGTAATGTTCTGCCCGAAAGGGCTATAAGGAATAAAACTGCAACTCTTTTGTTCTTCATAATGATATTATCATTGTACGAATTTACAAATATAAAACTATTTTTCAACCTTAATATTGTGTAATTATCACAAAATGATCATTCGGCCCGACACTCTTGCTGTTTCACCACTTCCGGTAATAACCGTAACTGTGTAGGGATATATTCCCCTTCCGACTCTTCTTCCTCCTTCATCATTTCCATCCCAAACCACAGGTGGCAGAGTATAACCGGTTGGATAGGTCTTTGTTTTTATAATTTTAATTATTCTTCCATCAATGCTAAAGATATTTATTGTAACATCCAACTCATAATCAGGTCTGTTATGTTCCAGACTAATAGAGGTTTCCTTTAAGAACGGATTAGGATAGTTAAGAAGGTTCCTGATCATAAATCTTCCGCCTGTGACCACCTGGAATGAAATCGTTTTTTCAGAAGAGTTATTAAAATTATCCCAGGCTTTTACTGTAACAGAATGGTTGCCTTCACTCAATCCTGAAAGATAATATTTTATACTTCCTTTCATATAATTATCGAAATCATTTTCAAAATAGCCGTTAAGGACAAAAGTTCTGTCAGATTCGTTATCGAGGTATCCGACCAGATCGTGTCCTATTCCTGATCCGGTCGTATTAATGCCACTCTGGTCATTTATAATTGCCAGAAGCGTTGGATTGCTGTCGGTCAGTCCGCCGTTTTTGAAGAGTGTGTCGTTCATATATAATTTAATATCAGGACCCTCATTATCAGTAAGCATGGTTTTATAAAAACCGCCTACGATAATATCATTGAAACTCCCGTTCATATCTTCCTTGTCATCGTAAGCATAATAGCTGATTTTCCCAGAACCGAATGAATAATCAATATCCCTGGGAACAATAAAAGTAAATCTGAATCTGCCGTTTTTTGCCATTGTCTTACCGCTGAAAAGAATATTGTTCCTGAGATTGAAAGTCATACTCTCCCCGCCATCGTTGGCGAGAGTCTTTATTTTGCTTGGTTTATCATATACAAGTGGAGCGACTACCCCATTAAAAGTGTTCAGTCTGTTTCCGAGAGGATCTTCTATATGTCCTGCGATAGTAATAATAGAAAGCGCTTTCAGACTGTCAATCTTATCATAAACAGATACATTGTTGACAGAATCTGTAATGACCTTGCCATGATAAGGATAGGCAAGCTTTAAAGCCGGATCACCAAGGAGAGTAAAGTTCCTTTTATTCGGACCTGATCCTGAGTTGTTTTTAGCGATCTTAATTATGTCTCCCAGACTCAGAGGATTGCCTGATTCGTCATGATTAAAAGCGCAGCTGAATATGTTCCTGTTCAGATCGTAATTTGGAGCGGAATATACAACTCTTGTTGTAGACATTAACGCAATACCGCCACCATCTTTATTCAGAAGCACCATTTCACCGCCTGAGGGTTTCCCTGTCATCTGCCTGGTCGCTAAATTAATTTCAATGTTATCGAAACGGCTGAATTCGCAGGTAGCGGTAATAAAAAGCGGAAGTTTTCCTCCATTTTTCCAGGAATTAATATCATCAGTTGTAACCACCCTTTCAGCTGCAAGTTCATTCTCGTTTCCGTGCCCTGTATAATTGAAAATAAGGCATCCTGAATTTATTCGATCGTTGATTGCTTTATTCACTTCCGGATAGGACTGCCCGTTCACTGTTGTTGTCTGAGGAAAAGCATCAAGATAGATTTTATCAATATTATAAGCAGGAACACTGTCATTAAGAACAGCTGCAAGGCCCTCAGCGTCAATCATGTGAGTGTTCCCATCTTCATCATCTGCCGTAAGACATATCACATTTTTCCAGCCACCCATATTTACAGGATCGAGATATCTCTTAATCTTTGAAAGGACTATGCCAGCCTGGGTAGTATCAGAAACCGGCAAACGACCGATTCCAATATCTAACGTACCATCTGCTTCTCCATCTCCATCATTGAGAAGCCCATAGAAATCATCAGATGTAAAAGAAGAAACAACCACATTAGAATTCTGTGACTGATAAGTAGGAATGAAATTGGGATTATTTGGAGGCGGTGTTTTATTTTCATAAGAGCCATCCCCGAAGAGGAGCAGATATTTAAGAGGATGAGCGCTGCCCTTCTGTCTAAAATACTTCATTCTCAAAAAGTTTCTGATCGCTGCAATGTCAGGTATACCACCTGAAAATTCATTATATATCTGTTCCGGGGTAACAATCTGGGAAATCAGACCATCGTTTTTCAGATGAATATCTGCCAGTTTTTCAGCATAAGCACTGAATAACGGGTGAGTAATAATAATCATATCGGCAGAAGCAGACGAATGCAGATCCTGGTTCGGAACCGCTACCGGTTTAATTAAAGGTACAATTGCATTGGCTACGGTAAAAGCAATGAATGTCTTAAGTGTATCAGTTGCGCTTTTAAATCCAACATTCTCTCCGTCTCTGGCATACTGGATCTGCTTAACATTGAGAGGATCAGTAACATCCCAGATTAAAGCATCATTGTTAAGGCTCCTGATCGTAAATCCGGTTATCCTGCCTGGTGCAACAGATTTTGAATCGCTATATTGCATTTCTGAGCCTGAAAATGAATTTGATCTTCTTCCCTGCAGCGTTATCCAATCAAGCCAGCCGTGTGCTCCCGTTTCACCGTTATTAAAGAATGTGATATCATAGACCGGAGATGTTGAAGAGGGTTGAATTGAACCTGATGAATCAGTAATCTGGGCATATGTTCCGGTATAATCAAAAAGATTGACTCCATCTACCTGGATGCTTTTTTCAAGTGAGTTTCCTTCGTATAGCCTGAAGATTGTAGGAACTGAAGCCCTTGCTGCAACCCTGATGTTGTATTTTACATTTTCTGAAGTCATAAGTTCAGTGAAACCGGGGTCAATATGTACTGTCGAAATCTCCTGAAACCACTCTCTCCCTGATTGAATAAGGTTTTCAATATCCAGTTCATGTATAAATAAAGCATCTGATTCTGATGAATTATAAGTTGCAGGCTGGATAGGTTCTGCGGCAGGTACGATCTTTTTCCCCGGAGTCGGTCCTGAGGTTATGAAATAAAATGCAGTGTCAGAATAATTGTGATGCAGGTTATCGTACTCTTTGGTGGTTTCATTATAAATCCACCTGCCTGTACCTTTTGCGAAGAAAAGGAGATAATCTCCTTCATTAAAAATGCCATCACTTCCTGTAAATGTAAGAACCGACAGCTCTTTCAGGTCGTCGGGTTTTGGTGCATCATTATAATATGATAACTGGCCTGAGTTGTTGCCAAAAATCCTTGGATTGGACGGGTTTTCCAAACCGAGCTGTTTAAGCTTCGAATAGTCGATCCTGTATATTCCGTCTGAGGTTACTGCAATCTTGAACCATAAACCTTCGGAGAGTTTAGAAGTCGAAGAATAACTATCTTTGGAATTCTGCGCATAAATGTTAGCGGATAAAAGCAACATGGATATTGGCAATATTTGAAAAATGCTTCTCATTGTACTGACAAAGATAGAAATGTGCTTCTTGTTTGTTAGTTTATTTTGTTTTTTTGTATGTCATGGATTATTATAATAATAACGATATCATTACGTTGATATTGCAGTAATTTTAATATGTTGTGGCGACTTAGTAAATTAGTTTTATTCATCTTCTTCCTGCCTGTGTATTGTTTCGCACAGGAGACTGATCCCGGGCCGGGCTATCAGATGATGATGATGAATAATCCTTCACTTGCCGGAATCGGGGGAGACGGGGTATTGAGGTTGTCATATCTTAATTTTTATCCTGGCAATAATTATAATCTTCATTCTGTTTATTTATCATACGACTCATATTTTTCTGAATTACATGGGGGTGCAGGATTATATCTCTCTGATGATTATCTGGGCGGAATTATTAACGATTTCAGGGGAGGATTATCATATGCATATTTTTTGCAGGCCGGGAAAGATCTCTTTATAAATGGCGGGCTTTCAGCTTCAATTTACCACAGGGGATTTAACTTTGACAATGCAATTTTACCTGACCAGATAGATCCACTCGGAGGTGTTTCAATTCCTTCTTCAGAAGTACTGGCATCGTCAGGAAGAACAGTATTTGATATTGGGGCGGGATTTCTCTTTACCTCCGGAAAATTTTCAGGCGGGTTTTCGATCAATCACCTTGCCGAACCTGATTTGTCCGCCACAGGCAATTCCAAAGAAAGATTAAAAAGAAAACTTCTCGTCCATCTTTCGGAGGATTTCACTCTTAGCAAAGCCCAGAATCTGAAAATCCAGCCTCTGACATATTTTGAAATACAGGGAGGTTTCATTAATGGCGGTGCAGGAGCGGCAATAGAAAGCAGATATCTGGCAATTAATGCTGTAGTTTTAGGTGATAATGGGAAAAATCTGAATATCCAAACAGGGTTTTTTTTCAAAGCCGGCAGAATCACAGGTTTTTACAATTATCGGTTTAATGTAGTTTCAGGAAATAAATTATTACCATTATCCCTTCTGCATCAGACAGGACTTGCATTCAGTTTAAATAATGTTGAAAAAAGAAATACAATCAAAACAATAAATTTTCCTAAATTGTAGTTATATTTGATGAGTAAAAAAAATGATTTAGTAAAAATTGTTATATTTGGGTATTCTTAAAAGCCATAAAACTAAAGGAGTTATGTATAAATTCAGAGCCTTACCAGTTGTTTTAATCGCTGTCTTGCTTTTTACCTCCTGTATTTTTAAGAAAAAGGGGAAAGATGATGTTTCCACTTCAACAGGATGGAAGTATAATGATCCTGATATGGGCGGATTTGAAGTTGCTCTTGGAGCTGACCAGAAAACTGGTCCTGGCCTGGTACTGATTGAAGGTGGCCGTTTTACAATGGGACAGGTTGCACAGGATGTTATGTTCGACTGGAATAACAAACCAAGAACAGTTACAGTATCATCATTTTATATGGATGAAACAGAGGTTAAGAATGTTGACTACCGGGAGTACCTTTTCTGGCTGCGCAGGGTTTACAAAGATTATCCTGAAGTCTACAGAAGAGCCCTGCCTGATACATTAGTCTGGAGAACCCCGATGGGATTTAATGATCCTTATGTCCAGTATTATTTCCGGCACCCTTCTTATAATAATTATCCGGTTGTTGGTGTGAGTTGGGTAAAGGCAAATGATTTTTGTCTTTGGAGAACCGACAGGGTTAATGAACAATTGCTTATTGACTTTGGTGAGCTTAAAGCCGATCCAAACCAGTCAAATGAAAAGAACTTTAATACAGAAGCATATCTTGCAGGTCAGTATGAAGGTGTTGTAAATCAGTTACGCACAAGTCTTGATCCGAATCAGAAAGAACGCCGGACAAACTTTGAAGATGGGGTGCTGCTTCCCAGTTACAGACTGCCAACAGAAGCTGAATGGGAATTTGCTGCTTATGCACTCAGAGGCAATACATTTGAAGAGAGGATTTATGAAAGAAGAATTTATCCCTGGGATGGTCATAACGTCAGAAATGCATCAAAAAAGAACAGAGGTCAGATGATGGCAAACTTTGTACGCGGAAGAGGTGACATGATGGGAGTAGCCGGAAGCCTGAACGATAACGGAAGTATTACAGTTGATGTGAAATCATACTGGCCAAACGATTACGGGCTTTATTGTATGGCCGGAAATGTTAATGAATGGGTACAGGATGTTTACCGTCCGCTTACATCGGAAGATGTTGATGGTTTTAATCCTTTCAGAGGGAATGTCTTTACTGATCTGAAGCGCGATGTCAATGGCTCGGTTGTAGCTAAAGATAAACTCGGACGTTTATATATAGATACCGTTAAAGATGCTGATGTGGCAAACAGATATAATTATCAGAAAGGCGATTACAGGAACTATAGGGATGGGGACCTTCAATCAGCGATACCCGGAGGAGGAGGAACTGATTTTACAGTTGAGGATGGGAAAAAAGGCTCTCTCAGGATGTATGCCCAGGATAACACTGCCGGAAGCAGTGATTTTGTAACTCTCATTAATGATAATGCCCGTGTATATAAAGGCGGTTCATGGAGAGACAGAGCCTATTGGCTTAATCCATCCACAAGAAGATTCCTCGATCAGGAAAGCAGTCGCGATGATATCGGCTTCAGGTGTGCAATGATCAGGGTTGGAAGTCCTTCCGGTTTATAGAATCTGGTTCTATGACAATATTAGCCTCATTATGCGATCATAGTGAGGCATTTTTTTACGAGTATGAAAACTGAACAACTATATAACCTTTTTAAAGAATCAAAGGGCGTATCGACTGATTCCCGTACAGTGGGGAAAGGCCAGATTTTTTTTGCACTCTGGGGTGACAATTATAACGGAAATAAATTTGCTTCCGAGGCTCTTGCCCGGGGTGCTTCGTGTGCCGTTATAGATGATCCTCTGTTTGAAACTGAAAACACGATACTTGTAGATGACTGTCTATTTGAACTGCAGGCTCTGGCCTCTAACTTCAGGAAGGAGTTGAAAGTTCCGGTACTTGCCATAACCGGGTCAAATGGCAAGACAACTACCAAAGAACTGCTTGCTGCCATCCTTTCAAAAAAGTTTAAAGTTCATTTTACAAAGGGAAACCTGAATAATCATATCGGAGTTCCTCTTACAATTCTGTCAGCACCTGCTGATACAGAAATGTTGATTATAGAAATGGGAGCAAGTCATATTGGTGAGATCAGAACTTTATGTCTTATTGCAAAACCTGATTATGGAATAATTACAAATATCGGCACTGCCCATATTGAAGGATTTGGATCGGCAGATGGTGTTGCCAGGGCAAAAACAGAACTATATGAGCATCTCCGTAAGGTAAACGGAATCGCACTGTATAACGACAAAGATTCCCTGCTGACTGAAAAAATTTTCAGGATCATAAACAGGGCAGTCCCCTTTTCTGATCCTACAGGTATTGATCTCTTGGTTGACCTGGTTCCGTCTGATCTTGCTCTCAGGATATCAATAACCTACCTTCATCATACCTATATTATAAATACTAACCTGTTTGGCAGCTATAATCTCGAAAATGTCAGAGCAGCAGTAGCTACCGGTCTGTTCCTTGGGGTTGAGATGAAAGATATTATTGAGGCTGTTGAACAATACCAGCCGGCCAATAACAGATCACAGATAAAGACCACAAAAAGCAATACCCTTTTATGTGATTCTTATAATGCCAATCCCACAAGTATGTGCTTAGCCCTGGACTCTTTTTCGGCAATAAAGGCTGACCGTAAAATTATTATCCTTGGCGATATGCTTGAACTTGGCGATAAGAGCGAAGAGGAACATCTTAAAGTATTGAAAGTGCTTCAGTCTCACATTGCGGAAAAGGTTCTTCTTGTTGGTCCGGTATTTCATAAAATATCTTCGAAATCAGGCTTTAAAGCATTTGATAATGTAGATAAACTTATGGAATTCCTTAAAGGTGATACGTTAAAGGGAAACACAATTCTTATTAAAGGTTCAAGGGGCATGGGTCTTGAAAAGATCTATGATCTCCTCTAGTCTAGATAAATTCTATAATACAACGTTTTTAGTCCCCCTTCTGGGGGACAGCCGCGAATGCGGCAGGGGGTGTTAATTTCCTGTAAATGTTAGGTTTATCAGCAACACTTCAGATCTGCTGCCCGACCTGACTCTTGGTCCCCACAAACCGTAGCCTGATGAGACTATAAAATTCGTGTTCCTTTTTTTCAGGTAGCCATAGCTTAATTCGTAAATCATTTTGGTAACATAATTAAGAGGCCACATCTGCCCGTTATGAGTATGTCCCGAAAGTTGAAGATCAATTCCATACTTCGCGGTTTCATCAAGATGGAATGGCTGATGGTCAAGCAGAATGACAGGTTTTGTGGTATCTGCCTGTTTCATTAGTTCACCCAATGGCAATCGTTCTTTTCTGTAAAAACGGTATGAATCACGGTCGATTCTCCCGATAAGTTGAATTCCACCCTCAAGAGTTACCATTTCATCTTTTAAGACTCTTATACCTTTGCTTTCAATGTACGGAATAGTACGATTAGCTCCACCAATAAATTCGTGGTTACCGGTAATTGCATACAGTCCGTCAGCGCACTTTGGACAGGTAAAATACTGCAGTAGATCGCCTCTTAATACCGGACCAATTTCCCCATCAACTATATCTCCAAGCAGCAAGACAAGATCTGGTTTCATGTCTTTTATCATACCTGACATCTTTTTCAGACTTCTTTTTCTTATGATACTCCCGAGATGAATATCAGAAACTGCTGCGATGCGTAATGTTTTTACAGATCCTGCCGGTTTGTTTATTGTGATATTGTATTCCCTGGCAACCGGGATTATTGCATTAATAAAACCTCCGATTATTAAAAGGGAAGATGCTGAAGCTATAATAATAAATGACCATTTCCTGTAAAGAAAGATGTTATCACCTTTAATAATACCGGGAATTCTCAGGATCAGTAAAATGATATCAGACAGAAGAAAAAATAAGAAACCATAAAGCATAAATGCAAGCCAGAATCCTCCCACAATATTCAGGAAATCAGTAATAACCGATGAATGTTTTGATTCAAGGATCTTTGAAATAATAAAAAGTACAGCAAGCAAAAAAAATGTAATTGCATAGAGGAACTTGTTATTTTGCAAACAGGGGATTGAATGGTACCCTTTATAGAATAAATAAATATTTACAAGCGCGTAAATTGTGAGTACTATGGAAAAAAATACTATCATTTGATATTTCTTCATTTTAGTTCTGGTTTACGATATCAGGCTCTTATAAGTTTTATTGCCCTTAACATAAAACTCAAAAACGATACTCTTGTTCAATAAAGATTCCTGAGTGTGTTTCATTTCTAATTTTTTAACGGCTTTTCTCTTTTCTCTGAGTCCATCTATTGCTTTGTAGTAATCCATATGAGCTTTCCATACGGCCCTGACACTTCTGAGACTGCCTTTCATAAGAAAATAAATTGCAGCCAGTCCGTCTAACATTCTTCTGATGAATAAAACAGTAAATAATTTATTGTCTGGCAGGTTTTTATAAAGAAGAAACAGGCTGTTTCTGAAGTTAAGATATGTTTTTACAGGGGAACTATAAGAAAGTGTGCCGCCACCAATATGATAAATCACCGAATCAGGCAAAAAGCAGACGCGATATCCGGCTTTATGAAAACGCCAGCACAGATCGATCTCTTCCATATGAGCAAAGAAATCGGCATCGAAACCACCGCATTTTTTCCACGCCTCACTCTGTACAATCATACATGCTCCGCTTGACCAGAAAACGTCAATCTGAGAATCATACTGCCCAGTATCTTTTTCAATTTTATTTATGATTCGGCCACGGCAGAATGGATAACCGTACTTGTCGATAAAACATCCGGCTGCACCGGCATGCTCGAAATGATCTTTCTGATAATATGAAAGTATTTTTGGCTGGCAGGACGCGACATCGGGATGGTTATCCATAAAGCTGACAAGCGTATGAAGCCAGTTTTCAGTAACTTCAATATCAGAATTTAACAAAACGAAGTATTTGGCATTAAGCTGATTAATAGCGAGATTATATCCCCCGGCGAACCCATAGTTTTTATCCAGTTTTATAAGTTTTACCTCACTGAAGTTTTCAGCAACCCATTCCGTTGACCCGTCTGATGATCCATTATCTGCCACACAAACTATTGTCTCGTTGTCTATGGAATATTTAAGGACTATACCAAGGAACATTTTAAGAAAGCCAAGGCCATTCCAGTTTAATATTACTATTGCTGTTTTAGCCATTTTCAACCGGCTTTTTGTGCTTCCAGCGGCGGTGACTCCAAATCCAGTATTCGGGTTTCTCTCTGATGATCTCTTCGAGTCTCCTGACATGCGTTTCTGTTATTACCTCTTCAGAAATTCCTGCCGTATGGTCATAAAGAAGTTCTATATCAAGATTGTAATGACCCCGTTTTACTTTCTGAACATGGAAAAAAACTATTGCCATATCGTACTTTGACGCGATCTTCCCGGCACCCGTAAACACTGCCGTATCCTGATTCAAAAAAGTTGTCCAGAATTTAATATCTCCCTTTGCAGGAATCTGATCGGAAATGAAAACCGAAAGCGTATTCACGTCATTCTTTCTATAGTTTATTATTTCCCTTATTACCTGAGATGTAGGAGTAAGAACCATGCCGTACTCTGATCTATGATTATTAACAAAATTGTTGAAATACTTATTTTGCAAAGGTTTATAGATAATGATGGTTTTGTATTTCAGATAGTATGGAAGCAATGTGGGCCATTCCCAATTATTATAATGACCTACTATAGCAATTATGTCTCTTTTCTCCTCCCTGAGTTTGTCGATAATTTCGAGGTTGCTGTATGTGAATCGTTTTTTCTGGTTGGCTTTGGTCATGTGAGTAGCCTTGAAAGTCTCAATAATAAGATCTGCCAAATGTCTATAGAATTTTTTTTCTATGCTTTTAAGTTCCTTATCAGTTTTTTCAGGGAATGAGTTTTTAAGATTGATTGCAACAACATTCCTGCGGTATGAAACGACGTAATAAAGCACCAGATAGAGAAAGTCAGAAAATATATAAAGAACCGGTAATGGCAAGAGGGTTAAAATCCAGTTTAATCCGTAAAAGAGGTAGTATCCGATAGCGGCCATCTAAAAAAAGAGTTTAATTTTTCATAAATTTACTTACTATTTCCAGGATTTCAGCAAAAACAAAACCATTCGCAGCTATAAATTCTTCTCCTGTAAGGTTTTTCTCATTGCCTGAAAAATCGCTTACCCTTCCACCGGCTTCTCTGACCAACAGCATCCCTGCCGCAATATCCCATTCATGAAGTCCATATTCATAGAATGCATCGAATCTGCCACAGGCAACGTAAGCAAGATCAATTGCAGCTGAGCCGAGTCTCCTTATGCCGTGGGTATGTTTACAGAAATGGGTAAGACATTTCATATAAGAATCGAGTAATTTGAAATCGCTGTATGGAAATCCTGTGGCTACAAGACTGTCAGCCAACTTTAAGGCTTTCGATGCATGGATCTTCGAACCATTAAGCCATGCCCCTCCGCCTTTCCAGGCAGTAAACGATTCATTTCCACCGACTTCGTAAACAATCCCTGCAATAACTTCATCGTGTTCCTTTAATGCAATACTGATAGCGTAAGGATGAAAACCATGCAGGAAATTGGTTGTGCCATCGAGAGGATCAATTACCCAGCAGTATCTCAAACCGATTTTTTTTGATGTTCCTTCTTCAGTAATAAATCCGGCTTCAGGCAGCAGGAGGCTCAATTTTTCAACAAGCATTTTTTCGGAGCCCTTATCAACATAACTGACAAAATCATTCAATCCTTTTTTTTCTGTCCTGTTGATATCGAATTCCTTAGATTCCTTAAGAATAAAAGCACTTGTTTCACGGGCGGCTTTTTCAAGTTCCGTAGATACATATTTAAGATCAATCATGGGTTATTCAATTAATTCAATACTCATTCTTCCTGATTGAGATATCTTGTTCAGCCTGACTTTTTTTATCTGTCCGGCAAGTCTGGATTCCCACGGATGTTCCACCCTGATATAATTAGATGTAAAGCCTGTTATTAATCCTTCATTTCGCGTACTCTCAAACAAAACATTTGTCACCTGACCAGTATTCAATTTATTAAATATAAGGTTTTTCTTTTGAGATAGTTCAATCAGACTTTTACTCCTTTTCTCTTTATCCTTGTATAATACTTTCCCGGGAAGTTTTTCCGCGACTGTATCGGGTCTTTCGGAAAAAGTGAAAACATGAAGGTAAGAGAGAGGAATATCCTCAAGGAAGGAATACGTATCCTCAAAATCAGAAACTGATTCTCCGGGGAAACCAACTATAACATCAGCTCCTATTCCGGCTAAAGTCAGCTTCTCCATAACCATTTTTATTCTGGAAGCGAAGATATCCCTTGTATATCTTCTTCTCATAAGACCAAGGATTTTATTACATCCGCTTTGCAGAGGTATATGGAAATGAGGAAGGATCTTTTCATTTTTTACTGTCAGCTCAATAAGCTCATCAGTCAACAGGTTGGGTTCAATTGAAGATATTCTGAACCTTTCAATGCCCGGTACCTTAACCAGCTCTTTGAGCAGCCCGGTAAATGAATCTCCGGTCGATTTTCCAAAATCACCAATATTGACACCAGTTATGACAATCTCTTTTACACCTTTTCCGGCAATGTGCTCTGCCTCGCGCATTATTGCGGAGATTTCAGCATTCCTGCTTTGTCCACGTGCAAGAGGGATTGTGCAATATGAACACCCGTAATCACATCCGTCCTGAACTTTGAGGAATGACCGTGTTCTGCCGCCCAGTGAAAATGAGGGGTTAAAGCTATCGGTTGAATTAAGATCGCAGGAATGAATTTCTGTTTTTTGTTTCTTATTTAAACCGGTTATATAATCGACTATGTCGAACTTCTCATTAGTACCAAGTACAAGATCTACCCCCGGTATGGAAGATATTTCCTGCGGTTTCAGCTGTGCATAACAGCCAATAACTGCAATAAATGCCCCGGGCGAGAGATTTATGAATTTCTTTATTGCCTGCCTGCATTTTTTGTCTGCTGCATCAGTGACTGAACAGGTATTGATTATGTAAATATCAGCTTTTGAGTTTGCAGGAACTCTTTCAAATTTCTCTTCAGGAAATGATCTTGAAATAGTTGATGTCTCGGCATAATTGAGTTTACAGCCAAGAGTATGGAAAGCTACTTTTTTCTTTATTACGCTCATTGCATATATTGCCACGAAACCGCAAAGGTTCACATTCTCTAAATTATCCTGCCACTTTTACCTTTTACTTTTTTACATTTATCTTACAACAGCTTGCTGGCCAGTTCAGCCAGGAAACTGCGTTCTCCTTTTACCAGGTTTACATGAGCAAAAATATCCTGGTTCTTCATTTTATCTGACAGATAACTTAAACCGTTTGATGCAGTATCGAGGTAAGGTGAATCTATCTGTTCAATATCGCCGGTAAAAACCATCTTGGTTCCTTCTCCGGCCCTGGTAATAATCGTTTTTATCTCGTGGGGTGTAAGATTCTGTGCTTCATCAACTATAAAGAAGATACTTGAAAGACTCCGGCCTCTTATGTATGCAAGGGGAGTTATTACCAGTTTATCTTCTTTCATCATATCATTGATGCGCAGAAATTCAGGACTCTGGTGACTGAATTTATGTTTGATGACTGTGAGATTATCATATAGAGGCTGCATGTATGGGTCCATCTTTTCTTTAACATCCCCGGGCAAAAAACCAAGATCGCGATTTGCCAGTGGAACAATCGGACGGGCAAGAAATATCTGTTTGTATCTCTTGTGTTGCTGTAAAGCAGCTGCAAGAGCAAGAAGCGTTTTTCCTGTTCCTGCTTTTCCGGTTAACGATACAAGCTGAATATCAGGATTTGACAGAGCTTCGATCGCGAATGTCTGTTCGGCATTCCTTGGATCAATACCGTATGTTGTTTGTTTTATTACCCTGCTGAGGGTTTTATTAACAGGGTTATAATGAGCGAGAGCGCTTGACCCATTATTTTTCATAATAAAAAACTGATGACCGGTAAGATTTGGTTCTAGATTGAATTCTCCTGAACTGACCCCTTCCGGAACTTCATAAAGCTTGCTTATTGATTCCTGATTGACCCCCTCGAGTATCCTGATCCCTTTGTAGAGATCATCAATATTGGCAACCTTGTCGTTTTCGTAGTCCTGTGCAATTATCCCCAGCGATTTTGCCTTCATCCTGAGATTAATGTCTTTTGTAATCAGCACCACTGTTTTATCTTTGTTGGTACTGCACACATACTCGGCAATTGCAAGGATTCTGTGATCAGCTGTCCTTTCAGGAAAAGATTGATTTACCTTTTCTGAGAAGTCTTTGCCTGTTTCAATATGCATATTCCCAAGGTTTTCTCCAAGGGGAATATTGGCAGTCAACAGCATGTCACCTGAAAGTTTGTCGAGCTCCCGTGTAAACTCACGTGCATGAAAGTTGATCAGATCATTTCCCCTTTTGAACTTATCAAGCTCCTCCAGAACAACAATAGGAATAATAATATCATTCTCTTCAAAATTGTAAATACATTTATAATCGTGAAGTAAAACGTTGGTATCAATAATAAAGAGTTTCTTGTTGTGTTTCTTTCTCATCGTTAATGATTTAATATCAGTAGTTTACATCTTAATAAACTGACATGATCGTACCTGCAAAAATAACTATTTTAAGGTAGAAATTGTAATGTAACTGTTAAGTTTGTTATTTTGTAGAATTAAGTGCCTAAAGTTTGGAATGTCTAGAGTACTTAAAGTTATGAAAATAATGAACCCGGATAGCTAAACGCTAAACATTGAACTTAATGACGTACTCCCAAACTCTCGAGTTTCTTTTCAGTCAGCTTCCAGCCTATCACAGGATAGGAAAAGCTGCCTACAGGAGTGACCTGAAAAATACAATTCTGCTTGACAATTATTTCAACAAACCTCACCTTAAATACCGTACAATTCATGTTGCCGGAACAAATGGCAAAGGGTCTGTTGCACATATGATTGCTTCTGTTTTACAGGAGGCAGGTTATAAAACCGGTTTATATACTTCGCCTCACCTGAAAGATTTCAGGGAGAGAACAAAAATTAACGGTGAGATGATTTCTGAGAATGATGTTGTAACATTTGTTGAAAAGCACAAGAATATTATTGAGTCTTTAAAACCCTCTTTTTTTGAAATGACCGTGGCTATGGCTTTTAATTACTTTGCTGAATGCAATGTAGATGTTGCAGTTATTGAGGTTGGTATGGGAGGAAGACTCGATTCCACAAATATTATAAACCCGGTCTTATCGGTAATTACAAACATTGGCCATGATCATATGGATATGCTTGGAAATACGCTGGAGAAGATTGCTGTTGAAAAGTCAGGAATCATAAAGAAGAGTATCCCGGTTTTAGTAAGCGAAACACAACCTGAAACAGGAAATGTTTTTATTAAAAAAGCGAAAGAATGTGATTCTCCGATCTTATTTGCTGATAAAATTTTCTCATGCGATCTCAAACAAAATGAGAATCTGAGCAGTGAAAGAAGATATTTGATGACTGAATTATCAACAAATCATCAGTTCGAAGGTAAAACATTGCTTGGAGGAGATTGCCAGTCAAAAAACCTTCAGGCGGTTTTCACTGCTTTTAATTTGTTAAAAAATATTTTTAAGGTTTCGGAGGAGAATATTACTGAAGGTATCAGGAAAGTAGTAATAAACACCGGTCTGCAGGGGCGATGGCAGATATTAAGCACGGCCCCATTAACTATTTGTGATACAGGGCACAACAAAGAGGGTCTGGAGTATGTGTTGAATCAGATACAAAGGATTCCAAAATCGGCTTTACATATAATCCTGGGTTTTGTTAATGATAAAGATCTGGGATCAGTTTTACCTCTTTTCCCTGCTGATGCGCTTTATTATTTTACAAAAGCTTCAGTTCCGAGGGCACTTAATGAAGAAAATCTCAGATTAGAAGCTGCGAAATACGGACTTGCCGGACAGAGCTTTACTGACGTTGGAACAGCTCTTAGGTGCGCCAGAAATAATGCGAAAGAATCAGATCTGATTTTTATAGGAGGCAGCACTTTTGTGGTAGCGGAGGTTGTCTAAGTCACGGCAACCCGACAATCTTATAGGATTTATTGTTTAAATTTGTGAATACTCATTCTTCTGATCTATGAAAAAAACTATAGTCTTTATTATCTGGTTCGTTGCAGTTATTACACTTAACGGTCAAACAGAAAAGAAGATTACCATTTTGCATACAAATGATCTTCATTCGCGTCTCATCGGATACGCCCCTGAATCGGCCTATTCTCCTCTTACAGTGAACGATGACAAAACAGTCGGAGGCTTTGCCAGGATTGCTGCCATTATTAAGGCTGAAAAAGAAAATAACACAGGAACAACACTGGTTTTAGATGCCGGCGATTTTCTGATGGGAACACTTTTTCCCAGTCTTGAGAAAGAAACCGGTTTTCAGCTCAGGTTAATGAAAACAATGGGATACGATGCTATTGCCCTTGGAAATCATGAATATGAATTCGGACCAGAATGGCTGGCTTCAGTTATCAATACATCGCGGTTAAATGGTGAAATTCCTTCATTACTCGCAAGTAATGCCATTTTTGATAAAAAAGATAAAAAGGATGATGCACTTGAAAAACTTTTCTCCGATAATATTATTGGCAGGAAGCTGATTCTGACTAAGGATGGTATTAAAATCGGCATTTTTTCAATCTTAGGAAAAGATGCTGTCCGAGTTGCTCCTAAGGCAAAGCCGGTAACTTTTGCAAAACAAGTCTCTTTTTCAAAGAAAATGGTAAAAGAACTTCAAAACGATAAATGCGATATTATAATTTGCCTTTCACATTCCGGTGTTACAAAAGAAAAGAATGGAGAATGGGGTGGAGAAGATGTTGAACTTGCGAAGGCAGTCAAAGGTATCGATCTTATCATTGGAGGACATACACATACCAAACTAGATCAGCCAATTATGGTAAATGGTATTCCCATAGTTCAGACAGGGGAATTCGGTCAGTTTGTCGGCCGTCTTTCATTAATATATTCGAGCGGGAAATTGAGGGTTGATGATTATAAGCTTATTCCTGTTGATGATAAAATAATGGGTGATAGTAATATAAATAAACTCATTGATGAACAAAAAGTAAGAATAAGTAATGAAATCCTTAAACCTCTAGGGATGGATTATAATAAACCGGCAGCTGAGACAGATTTTATACTCGAAGGTAATGACGTTGGAGATTATGTAAATAGCAATATCGGACCTCTTATTGCCGATGCAATACGTTATTATGTAAATATTCACAATAGTAAAGGTACGGATATCAGCATGGTTGCTGCGGGCATGATATTCGACAAAATTTTACCAGGAATACAGACGGCACCTGATATTTTCAGGGTGATGCCGCTTGGATCGGGTAATGATGATTTTCCGGGTTACGCGCTTTCAAGATTATATGTAACAGGCAGGGAGTTGAAGAGTATTCTTGAAATATTACAGGTTGCTGCCAAATCGAAACCTGAGGATTATTGTTATTATTCAGGTCTGAGAGTTGACTATGATCCTGAAGGAGGTTTATTTAAGAAAATTAAAAAAATTGAAATAGTCCATAGTGATGGAATTATGGTAAATGTCGATTATTCGAAGAAAAACAAATCTCTCTATTCAATAACTGCTGATTCGTATATGCTTGAATTCATTGGTATCATCAAAAAAATGAGCTTTGGTCTGATAAATGTAGTTCCAAAAGATGAAGCGGGAAATAAAGTAAAAGATCTGGGAACCATGGTCATAGATATGGATGAAAGCCGTGATGGGGTACAGGAGGGAAAGGAGTGGCTTGCGCTGATCGAGTTTCTTGGCTCAATGAAAGATACTAATGGTGATGGCATCCCGGATATTGATAAGAAATATGCTGTTCCCATAAAGTGTTTCCTGCCTGTAAAAGCCAGATGAACCTGCTAAACTTTTACACATTAGCTGTATGGATTATCAACAACGAATTAAAGAAATATTTTTATAAGTTTGCAGGCTAATGTCAAATTAATGGGAACAAGCATTTATTTCTGGATCGGATTCCATGTTTTCGTATTCGTAATGCTTGCACTTGACCTGGGTGTTTTTCATAAACATACACATAAGATACCTGTAAAAGAAGCAATTATATGGAGTTGTGTGTGGATAGCACTTGCTCTGTTATTTGATTTATTTATCTATCTGGATAAAGATTTCGGTCATATAAAAGCTCTGGAGTTCCTGACAGGTTACGTAATTGAATACTCACTTAGTGTTGACAATATTTTTGTATTCATTCTTATATTTTCATATTTTACCGTTAATAATCAATATCAGCATAAAATTTTGTTCTGGGGAATACTTGGTGCGCTTATAATGAGGGGTGTTTTTATCTTTACAGGAGTTGCTCTTATTAACCGGTTTCATTGGATTGTTATCATTTTTGGAGGGTTTCTTGTTTATACCGGAATCCGTATGTTATTTCAAAAAGAGACTGAAGTCGATCCTGAAAAGAATGCTGTCGTCAGATTTTTCAGGCGATTTCTTCCAGTTACAAAATCACTGCACGGAGATAAATTATTTATTACCCAGAACAGGAAGTTGTATGCCACGCCTTTATTCTTAGTTCTCCTGATCATAGAATCTTCTGACCTTATATTTGCAGTTGACAGCATCCCTGCTATTCTTGCAATAAGTAAAAGCACATTCATCGTTTATACCTCTAACATTTTTGCAATACTGGGTTTACGGTCACTTTATTTTGCTATTGCCGGAATTATCGGGTATTTCCGTTTCCTGAAAGTCGGACTGGCCTTTGTTCTTACCTTTGTCGGATTGAAAATGCTTGCCTCATTTTTCCATTTTGAGATACATATAGTCATATCTCTGGGAATAATCGTTTCAATTCTTCTGGTATCAATTCTTGCTTCTGTTTTCATTAAAATTGAAGAAGAATGATACCACAAAGACAAAAGCCGCCTGCCTCCCTGCCGTTATTGGTTCTTTTCTTTATCATCATAATCAGTTCAATTATAATTGGTTTCATTTATTATAACTATCAGAAAAAAAGCCTTTTGACTGAAAAACAACTTGAGCTTTCAGCAATTTCCTACCTTAAGATCAGACAGATTACTCAGTGGCGGCTTGAAAGGATAGGTGATGGAAAATTCCTGGGAGAAAATCTTCTGTTAGTAAAAAAATTCTCGGAATATCTGAAAAACCCCTCCAATTTGCCATTACGAAAGGATATTCTCCAGAGTCTGAAATCGCTTACGGAAAACTTTGATTATAAAAATGCTCTTCTTGTCGAAAATAACGGGAATGTCAGCCTGGCCTACCCCGGAGAGGATACTTTAATTGGCGATCATCTGAAACCATTATTACCCGGAATTATTAAAGAGCGTAGGATTGTACTTACAGATATGCACAAGGCTAATCTGATCAATTTTGTTCATCTCGATCTGGTTATCCCTTTGATCGATCGCAGTAAGAATGATACAATGGTTCTTGGTTTACTTGCTCTGCGTGTTGATCCTCAAAAAGTTTTATATCCTCTAATACAATCATGGCCGACTCCAAGTAAAAGTGCTGAGACACTTTTATTAAGGAGAGAGGGCGATGAAATAGTTTATCTGAACGAACTCAGGCACCTCAAAAACAGTGAACTGACACTTAAAAAACCTGTTTCAACAGAGAAGTTGCCGGCAGCAATGGCTGTCGAGGGGATTACCGGAACTATTGATGGAATTGATTACAGGAATGTTCCCGTTGTGGCTGCAATGAATAAAATTCCTGGAACCCAATGGTATATGGTTGCCAAAATGGATCGTGTTGAGATATTATCTGCATTGACTTACCATGTGAAAATGATAGTGCTCATAATTATCCTTATCATCTTAACTTCTGGTTCGTTTCTGGGATTTATTATCAGGAATCAACGAGTCATATATTATCGTGAGAAGTACGAGACTGAACTTGACCGTCTTGCCCTGGTCAAACATTTCGACTATATTTTAAAATTTGCTAATGATATTATCTTTCTGATAGACAAGGATTTGACTATTGTGGAGACTAACGATCGTGCATTAGAGTCCTATCAGTATTCCCGCGATGAGTTTATAGGTATGAAACTGGATAAAATACTTACCCATGAATCCTTATCACAACTTCAGAGAAACCTTAATAATATTGAGGAAAATGAGTCTGCCACTTTTGAAACTGTTCACAAACGGAAGGATAATACCACTTTCCCTGTTGAAATCAGTTCCAGGTTAGTAATCATTGAAGGATCAAAATACTATCAATCAATTGGCCGGGATATAACCGAACGCAAAAATGTTGAAAACACGCTTAAAGAGAGTGAAGACAAATTCAGGAAAATATTTGAGGAAAGTCCTTTTTCGATGCTTATGGCCGGCAAAGATTTTGAAATTATCAGGGCAAATCAATCCTTCTGCCATTTCATTGGTTACCAGGAAGAAGAGCTAAAGTTATTTACATTCAGAAATTTTACACATCCCGACTATGTAAGTAATGATGAAATTTCACTCCTGAAGCTGATTGCAGGAGAGATCCCTATATATCATACTGAAAAGAGGTATATCCGAAATGGTGGTTCTATTATCTGGGGATTAACAACAGTGAGCTTAATCCGTAATAAAAAAAATGAAGTTCAGTTTTTTCTTGTGATGATTGAGGATATCACTTCGCGGAAAAAAGCTACAGATGAACTTATTGCAGCTAAAGAAAAAGCAGAGGAGAGCGACAGGTTAAAGACCGCATTTCTGCATAATGTTTCACATGAGATTCGTACTCCTATGAATGCAATCATAGGGTTTTCGACACTTCTGAATGAACCTGATCTGACGGAAGAAGACCGGCATCAGTATGTTGATATCATTTTTCAGAGCGGGAGTCAGCTTCTTTCAATAATAAATGATATTGTTGATATTGCCAATGTTGAGAGTGGCCAGGCTAAGGTTAATCTTACTGAAATTAATCTCAATTCGATGATGAAAAGACTGAATGAACAGTTCAGTATTAACGCGAAAAAGAATAATGTTTCTATAAATCTTAAAGCGACACTTCCTGATGAAAATTCATCTATAAAATCAGACAATACCAAACTTGTTCAGATACTTTCAAACTTAATAAACAATGCCGTTAAGTTCACAAAGTATGGCCGGATTGATTTTGGTTGTGTTTTGAAAGATAAGTTTCTTGAATTCTTTGTAAAAGACACCGGAATTGGTATACCGCCCGAGTATCATTCCCGGATATTCGACAGGTTTTACCAGGTCGACAGCGCAGTATCCAGACAATACACCGGTACCGGCTTAGGTCTTTCGATATGTAAAGGATATGTCGAACTGCTGGGAGGTACCCTCGGGGTTGAATCAGAACCCGGAAAAGGAACTTTGTTTGTTTTTACAATTCCTTATTTGCCTGTATAAAACGCTCTCTGTTTTTGATGTCCTTATCCAGATAAGACTGGAACGTCCACCAAAAATAAAAACCAGTCACTTTCGTGACCGGTTTTTGTGTTGTGGGGGTTGAGGGATTCGAACCCCCGACCCTCTGCTTGTAAGGCAGATGCTCTGAACCAGCTGAGCTAAACCCCCCGAAAAGAGAGTGCAAATATAGATTACATTTTCTTTTCTGCAAACATTATATAAAAATAAATATTTCAGATATTCTTGATAGTATATGGTAACTTTAAGAAATTGGAAGGGAATCACTATTATAGAAATCAGGATTTGTCAAACTATTTAGGGCGTTTAAACGAATAATATTCGGTTTAGTCAAAAAAATGGCTAATATCATATCAATAGTAGTATCATCATGCAACCTACCTGCTGACATATAGTGTCATCTTACAGAGATTATTAAACAAGTTACGGGTAATGTAATAAGTCTTGTTAATATGTTGAAAACACTTTATAATTAGTATTATACATGTGAATAAAAAATGATTACATTCGCTTTTGTAAGAAATTGATTAACTAAACCTGTGACTTTTAAGGGAGGGCTATAACCTGATGAGTCGTATTTGTTTGATATCTAGTAGATTATATTTGGATAAAAACATTTGAATCTGACCTGTATGATACGTAAAAATCCTATTATTGAATTACTTTTGGGTTTAATTAACCTTCCTATTGTTGCGGATTTAGTAAAACCTGACAGTTGCAAGGAAATGAAAAAGTCCAAAGGCATAATGCGGAACTTATTGCAAAAAGGAGCATTTGTTTTAATATTTTTGACTTTTTTAAGTAATTTGTCATTTGGTGCCATAAAAACATGGCAACTTGCAGGACTTGGATCCTGGGCCACTCCCGCAAACTGGTCGGGAGGAACGGTACCTGCCGCTGGTGATGATGTGATTATCAACTTAACTGCTGCAGGAATTATATCCAACGTTCCTTCAATCAGCCTGAACTCTTTAAGTATCGGTGGAACTGCCAATGTTACATTGACAGGGACAGGAGCTTCAGTAATTACTATCAATAATATCAGTGCGACAGTGGCCTTAAATATTATTGGCGGTCGTACCCTTACTTTAGGCGCGGGAACTGCAGCCACTGCAGTAAGTATTACGTTTCAGACAATCACAACGGCTACAACCATTTCAGGTACACTGGCAAATACTGCAGCCAATACAATTACTATCAATCCTTTACAGACTTTAACAATAGCCGGAACCGGGACTTTTACTGCAAATGTCGGAACAATCACTGTAAATGGTACAATTTCAAACGCTGGAACCGTAACCGGTGCAGCTACTCTTACTTTCGCAGCTAACTCAGCTTATGTACATAATCGGGATGGTGGTATAATTCCTACAGCAACCTGGAATGCAACCTCAAACTGCAATATTACCGGGTTAACGGCAATAACTCCAGGAGGTTTAGGTCAAAACTTTGGTAATTTTAACTATTCAAGCTCATATGCTTTACCACTGGGAGCCAATTTAGCCGTTGCTGGTAACCTTGATATATCAGTTGGCAGTATAACAGCATCAACTTTTACAATAAATCTGACAGGAAATTTTACTGGTACTAATGCACTATCATTTACAACAGGTATACTAAATATTGGAGGGAACTTTACCAATAACGGTGCATTTGCATGTGGAACAAGTACTGTAAATTATAATGGTGTAGCGCAACAAGTAAATAGTACTACATATAACAATTTAACTATATCAGGAAGTGGTATAAAGACTTTGCAGGGTGATGTTACCGTAAATAACAACCTTTCAGTCGCAGCCGGTACTTTCAGTTTTGGAAATGTTGCTGCCAGGAATGTTGTTGTTACCGGAAATCTTAGTGGTGTTGGAACCATTGATATGAGCGGGGGAGCATTGGCTCATGTCTTAACTCTAAACGGCCCGAATAATGCAATCACAACTTTTACAGCAGGTTCCGGTACGGTTATTTATAGTGGAGCAGTTGCACAACAGATATTCGCCGGGACATATTATAAACTTATAACCCAAACCAGCAACCAGGTCCGAACAATACAGGGCAATGTTACAATAAACAATGACTTATCAGTATCTCTTGGAACTTTCAGCTTTGGCAATGTACTAAGAACGGTTAGTGTTACAGGAAATTTAAGTGGTGCCGGAACAATAGATATGAGCGGTGGAGCTGTTGCCCATATATTAAACCTTGGAGGGGTAAATAATTCTATTGGTACCCTTACTACCGCCGCAGTGGCTAGCGTCATTAATTATAACCTGGCAGGAGATCAGACTGTTTTTGCCAGCCCCAACTATCGGAATCTGACTATTTCAGGGAGTGGTAACAAAACCATGCAGGGAGATATTTCAGTTGGCGGAACAGCGACATTCAATACTGCAGGCTGCGCTTTGGTAATTAACGGGAATACGTTATTCCTTAATAACGCAACAGCAGGAACTAATGGTACAATTACAGGCAGTCCTGCTTCAAATATTGTAATTACAGGAAACGCAACTCCTGTTATGATTTTACCAGGAATTATAGGAGGGTTAAATAATTTTACTATTAATAAAACAGGTGCTAATAATACAGTTACTTTAGGAGGAGACCTGAATGTTGCAGGTACATTAACATTAACGGCCGGCGCATTATCAATTGCAGCAAATACACTTACTCTGCCTGATGCAGCAAATCTTAGTTATGGAGCTGGTTCATTAACCGGAGGCGTGACGTCTAACCTTACAATCGGAACAGGAGCAGATATAACATTGAATGCAATAGCAGGTGGATTAAATAATTTCAGTACAAGCAGGAATATAATATTGGGAGCCGGGTTATCTTTAAATGGGACTCTTACTCTTACCGCAGGTACTTTTACTGTCGGAGGAAATACCCTCACATTAAACGGGCCAACCATTGCCGGAACGCCAACAAATTTAGTAACAACAGCAGCATCCAGTCTTGTGTTTGGCGGAACAACATCAGGAGTATTAATACCAACCAGTGTTGTCGCAATAAGTGGCCTTTCAATAACCAATACCAGTATTGTTAATTTACAAAGCTCGCTTACAGTAAGCGGAATATTCAACCCTACTGGTGCCGGTTTATCTATTGGGGCAAACACATTAACACTTAATGGCGTAATAAATTGTGGAACTCTTGTGGGCGGTCCAACTTCCAATATTATAATTGGTGGTGCCGGAGCAGCTAATTTATCTGGGGTGACATTAAATAATCTTACGATTAACAGGGCAGTTACAATGTGTGGTAGTGTTACTGTGGGCGGAACTCTTACTCTCACTTCAGGAGCATTATCAATTGCAGCAAATACACTTACACTGTCCAATGCCGGGACTCTCAGTTATGGACTTGGTTCATTAACCGGAGGCGTGACCTCTAACCTTACAATCGGAACAGGAGCAGATATAACATTGAATGCAATAGCAGGTGGATTAAATAATTTCAGTACAAGCAGGAATATAATATTGGGAGCCGGGTTATCTTTAAATGGGACTCTTACTCTTACCGCAGGTACTTTTTCTGTTGCAGGAAATACCCTCACATTAAACGGACCAACAATTGCCGGAACACCTGCAAATCTGATAACAACAGCAGCATCCAGTCTTGTATTTGGAGGTACAACAGCAGGAGTTTTAATTCCTTCCAGTGTTGTTTTATTGAATGGACTTTCAATAACCAATACCAGTATTGTTGCTTTGGAAAGTTCTCCAACTCTCAGTGGAATATTCAATCCCACAGGTGCCGGTTTATCAATCGGGGCAAATACTCTGACACTTAATGGACAAATAAATTGTGGAACCCTTGTGGGAGGCCCTACTTCCAATATTGTAGTTGGTAACGCCGGTGCAGCGAGTTTATCGGGAGTGACTTTGAATAATCTTACTATTAACAGAGCACTTGTGACAATGTGTGGTAATGTTACTGTTGGCGGAACACTTACCCTCTCTTCAGGAGCATTATCAATTGCAGCAAATACACTTACACTTTCCAATGCCGGAACTCTCAGCTATGCCGCTGGTTCATTAACCGGAGGAGTAACTTCTAACCTTACAATCGGAACAGGTGCAAATATTACATTAAATGTAATAGCAAACGGATTAAATGATTTCAATACAAGCAGGAATATAACATTAGGGGCAGATTTATCACTGAATGGGACTCTTACTCTTAATGCCGGTACTTTTACTGTTGGTCCAAGGTTACTCACATTGAATGGACCTGCAATTGCCGGAACACCCGTTAACTTAATAACTATTGCTGCATCAAATTTATCTTTTGGCGGGTCCTCTGCCGGAGTTTTTATTCCGGGCAATGTTACAAATTTGACTAATCTTACAATAAATAATGCAAATGGTGTTACTATGAATAGTAACATTACACTTGCAGCCGGCGGAGTTTTGACTCTTACAAGCGGTATTGTTCAGGCCGGAACCAATATCCTGAAAATTACTAACCCAAATCCTGTTACAGCTCTGGTATGGTCCCCCGGGACTTTTCTAAATGTCACTCCCGGTGGTGGTGTGGAAAGAACTTTATCTCCGAATTTGGTTGGATCAGGAAATAATTATTTGTTTCCGATAGGAGATGGGGGAGTTTATAAAGCGATTAACCTCAGGGATGTAAATACCGGAGTTACCGGTCCGGTTCTTAGAGCGTCAGAAAGCGCAACAGGAGCATTAACAGGTGATGGAACGACAATTGGTATCGTTGATCCACGCTATTGGTCTTTGATAAATTTAAACAGCGGTAATTTTACAAGTGCCAAAGTAGAATTATTTGAAAGTGGTCTTGATTTTTCAAAAACAATAGGCATGTCTGCTGCTGTAGCCGGAAATTATTCTGCTATTGGAGGTTCAAGTAATACATCTTCTATAATTTCCCCAACTGTTCTTAACCCTGGCCCTTATTTTAGTATAGGAGCAAGCATCCTGGGTACATATTATTCCTACGAGAATGGTGATTGGAATAATCCGGTTACATGGACATCTGACCCCAGTGGAACACTTCAAATTGGCACCACCATACCCGCAGATAATGATAAGGTTGTGATTCTTACAGGTCGTAATGTATCTTTATCAGCCGATATTGCCACCAAAACACTTGACATTACAATTAATGCTGGTGGCTTCCTTGATCAGACAATTTACAGGTTTACTAATTCGATATATGCCCTTCGCGGACAAGGAACCATCAGGCTTGCTTCTGCAAATTTCCCCGCTTCCGTAATCAATACATTTATTAATGCCGGTGGAGGAACTACCGAGTACAACAATACGGCTAATTTTACCTTACCTGCTGCACAAACCACATATAATAATTTAACAATTAATACCTCTGGTTTTGTAGCAACACAATTAAGCAACATAACATTAAATGGGGATTTATACATCAAGAGCGGAACATTTCAAATCAATAACAACGTAGCCGTTGCTAAACTTATTCTTACCATAAACGGGAATGTAACTGTTGATAATGGTGCATTTTTTACCGTTGGAAATGGCCCCACAAACCCTGCAATCGGAATTGTAACTGCTGGTGGTGCTGCGCCTTTCATAAATTATTATACTTATTTCCATACGGTAATTATCAAAGGTGATCTTACTAATAATGGTACTGTAAAGTTCACAAACCTTCCATATCCTATTTACAATGCTTTTCCTCCGGTTGCAGCCGGGCCGACTTCAGGTGCTGCTTCAGTATATTTCCAGGGAGCAAGCGATAATACAATAACCTGTAATGGGGTTACTAACTTTTATAACCTGATCCTCGATAAAGGAATTGACCAGACATACAAGCTGACGATTAATTCAACGAATTACGCAAACTTCAAGTTATTTGGAGCAAACGTAACAGCTCCTGAAGTAGCTGGTTTAAGCAATCCAAATCTCAGAAAAGCTTTGTGGATTCGTACAGGTACTCTTGATTTAAAAGGTACGTTAATTATACCTTCACTTTCTGAAGGGACTCTTGCTAATTGCGATTACTACATCCCCTCGAACGGGGCTTTGATAGTTGATGGTGTCGATGTGGTTGTACTTTCAAGTGCTGATGATTACAGGGAAATAAATGTGGCATATACTGTTGCAGCTCCCAACAATGCAACAATCGGAGTTACGATGGGTGGATTCAGTGCCCTGGATATATATGGTAAACTGCAAATAAATAACGGTTATCTTTCAACCAGAGAGTCTGGGGGATTAATCACTTCAAATATTGCCTCCGGACAACTCATTATTAATGGGGGAACTGTTGACGCCAAGCAGCTTCTTTCCTCAACAGGTTTTGCATCTTATACACAGACGGGAGGATTATTTATTCTCCGTGGCCGGTTCCAGCGTACACCGGTAACTTATTTAACCGTTGCCAATCTCACAGATGTTTCGGTTGCATCCTTAAATACATCAAGGGCAGTAAATGGTACCAATTCTGCCTTTGGCTCATTTAACCTTGAACAACCAACCAATATTTTTTCTATGTCGGGGGGCACTATACAAATTTACGATGTATGTGGAGTAGCCGGTGCAGAACAGAAAGCTATTGATGTGAAATCATCTTTATCAAATATAAATGTTACAGGCGGCACTTTAGAAATAAGACCTACAACAGGTACAGCTTTAGCAGATGCAGGGAATTATTATATAAATTCAAGTGCACCTTTAATGAATTTACTTATTAATCGTGCAAGTAGTCTTTCAGTTGTTCAATTAAATACATCTCCATTAGTTGTACTAAATAACCTTACTCTTACTTCAGGAGATTTTTCAGCGAATAATTTAAATGTTACAGTCAGTGGAGATTTTTTTATTGCGGCTGGAACCTCCTATACTCCGGGAACCAACACCACTATCTTTAATGGAACCGGAAATCAGACATTCACAGTTAATCTTGCAGCACTACTTTCGCTTAATAAGCTTACTATTAACAAAACAGCAGGGGTTGCTCTGAACTTTGCCGGAACACAATCTATCATAAATGTTGCAAGTGATTTCAGTCTGGTTTTAGGTACTTTGAATGATAATGGCAATGCGATTAATATAGCAGGCAACGTTTTCAACTCAGGAATTCATGCCGGCGCTGGTAAAGTGTCTTTGAACGGAACATTAACCCAGACGATTGACGGAAATGGTATTTTCGGAAACCTTGAACTGAATAATACGAATGCTGCCGCAGCCCCGGTTTCCCTGGTAGCAAATATAACCCTTAATGGGTTGCTTACCTTTTCACAGGATAAGCTTTTTAATATTAATACAAATAATTTAAAGCTTAACTCAACAGCCTCTATTGTAAATGGTGGAGCATTAAGGTACATTAAATCTGCCGGAAACGCCGGTGATGGAGGTCTTACAAAAGTGTACTCATCTCCAGCTGCTTTTAATTTTCCTGTTGGAGTAGTTAATTACACACCGGGTTCACTAGGGCTTAGCGCTGCGCCGACAACGTATGGTTCTATCACGGTGATACCTGTAAATTATGAACATCCCAATGTTACAGTACCAGGAAGAAGCCTTACCTATTTCTGGCGCGTAAAATCTTCCGGTTTCACGTTAGGAAGCGCCACAGTCAGTCATGGATATACATACTCTCCGGCAAACGTTGTAACGGGTCCGGGAATAACAGAAAATGAATATGTTGCTGCGCGTTTTAATGTCTCTACAAGTACATGGACAAACGGTACGACTGCCGATATTGATATAATTGGCAAAATTATAGGGCAACCCGGCGCTGGTACCTTCCTTAAAAATGTTACTTTCATCGATGGCGACTACACTGCAGGTGATAATAATCCAATCAATCCATTTGGTACACCTACAATCTATTACAGCAGAATAAATGGAGCTGGTCCTGGTAGCGGACTTTGGAGCAGCGTTAATACCTGGTCCACCGACCCGGTATTACAACACACAGGTGCTCCTGCAGCATCAGTTCCGGGAGTTAGCGATATTGTAATCATCGGAGCTAAGGATTCCGTATATCTTGCAACAAATAATACAGCAGCTAACACAGATGTCAGGAGTTGCGCAAGTTTAAGGATTGAAAAAGGATCCGCTCTTGATATAGGGTATAATCCTGCATCGAGTTTTGGTTTGGTTCTGAATAGTCCGGGAGGCAATGGAAATTTCAGGCTGACAACATCCTGGACTTCAGGAAGTACATTTACCTTCCCCCTTGGAGACTTTTCAGATTATAATGTAAATCTGGGTACAACGGAACTCTACTCAACAAACGCGGCAAGCAATACTACTTATTGGTTACCCAATGGTGTCTATTCATATGGTAATTTAATTCTTTCTCCACTTGGAGGGTCGAATATTATTTTCCCGAATAATGATTTGGCAATTTATGGGAACCTGATCACTCGGGGCCAGAATGCAGATTCGTGGTTCTGCCCGTCATGGAATACTCCATATCCAAATGCTCCAACTGCTCTTGTTGCAAAAACAATTACAATAAATGGGAATTTAGATATTCAAGGTGGTGCCCTTGAATGGTATGCGAATGGTGCAATCGCCCAGAATATTGTTGTAAATGGGAATGTAATAGTAGCCACACTTGCCACAATTAGTGATGATCCAGGTGGCGCTGCCAACCAGCGCTTATCTATTGGAGGCAGCTTGATTAACAATGCAAACGGATTAGCAAATCCTCCTGCCGGAACAGTTGCACAATGCAGATTTACAAATATTCCTGTGACTTTCTTTGGTCCTACGTCAGCAAGTATTACGAATACAATTGGTTCTCCGTCAACAACATTTGGACAGTTGACCATTAATAAGGGGACTTCAAAAGCGACTACACTTAACTGCAGCATCGGAGGTACACTAAATACACCGGTCGATAACTGGTTAACATTGCAAAACGGTACGTTCAATTTTACGCGAACTAACCCTAATTCAGATTTTACTGTTTCAACAACTACACCTTTTACAATTCCTTCAACTGCAGGGTTTGGAGTTAATTATACAAACTCTAATAACAAGAACATACTTATTGGTAATGCTGCCAACAATAGTGGCGATCTCCTTCTGAGCGGAGTACTCACATTGGTCAATGGAAATATTTATGTAGGTCCGATTGCTGCTCCGGCTACCAATAATGATATAGAGTATTCAGGAGGTGGGGCATCTGACATCGAAATACAGGGTGGAAATCTTGTAGTTAATGGCCAGGTTCGCAGAAATACTTCAACCACAAATGGAATTCTAACTTATAACCAAAGTGGTGGTGCAGTTACAATAAACGGCAACGCTGCAGTACCGGGTTATGCTAAATTAGAGGTATTAAATTCGAGTAGTGTATTCAATATGTCAGGCGGTACACTTACCATCGTGCGTGGAGGAGGTACTACATTTGGAGATTTGTATCTGAGACCTGCAAGTTCTTCGGTAACAGGCGGTACAATAATATTTACCAACGTAATTCCAAATACTCTTCAAAACTATTCATTAGATGCAAATATACCGTTAAACAACCTTACAGTTACAGGATCTGCCGGTGTGGGTTTGAATGCTAATCTGGGTCTTATTGTAAGTCCGTTGGTACTTAATGGAACTCTGACACTGAGTAATGCACAGAGCATATTCAACTCAAATAATATTAATGTTTCCATAAAAGGTAACTTAGATAACAGCGGCACCTATAATTTTGGCACCAATACAACAACATTTAACGGTGGAGTACAGCTAATTACCGGAAGCTCGATAACTAATTTTTATAATCTTAATGTATCCTCAGGGAGTTCTCTTACTGTAAATAATAATTTTTCAGTTAACAAGGATTTGTTGATAGGAAGCGGAACGCTGACCCTTGGCAACAAGAAATTAACCCTTTCAGGGAACCTTGTAAACAACAGTTCTTATACCGACGACAATACAACTGGCGGCATAAGTTTATCTGGTACGACTCAGCAGCAGATTTCCGGAACAGGATTTTATGGAAAGCTTGAGATCAACAATAGTTCAGGAGCTAAACTGAACAATGATATCATGCTTCAAAATGACCTTGTACTTACCCAGGGTATCTTCAATATTAACTCAAATCTTCTTACACTAAGCCAATTCAGTAGTATCATTGGGGTACCTGGTATAACCAAAATGATTATGTCTGATGGTGTAACAAGCAGCTTTGGACTCAGGAAGTTTTTTACTGCTTCTGCGCAATCATTTACTTTCCCTGTAGGGGTTGCCGGGAAATATACACCTGCTACTTTTACGATTACGGCAAATGGAGCCATTGGTTATATAAATGTTAATCCTATTAACAATAATCATCCAAGCGTTTTGGATCCTTCTAATGTTCTGAAATACTATTGGAAGATTGAAAGTTCGGGAATTTCAGGATTTGATGGGAGTGTCGTATTGCAATATCTGCCCGGCGACGTAAATGGTAATGAAAGTAATTATGTTGCTGCAGAACTTGCACTTCCGGGTAACTACTGGTATAAAGCACCCGTTGGACCAGGAACTGATAATGTAAATGAAACCAGTCATCAGATCACTTTCAATTATTCCGGAAGCAGTAATCTAAGCGGCGATTATACTGCAGGTATTTACGCTGCCTTCCCCGGTGAAGTTCCTACATACCAGACAAATAGTGATGGTTTTTGGTCAGATCAGACAATTTGGACTCCGGTTGGTTCATCTCCTCCTTGTCCTGCAGGAGGACCAAATGGAAGTAATGTCATAATTGATCATGTTGTTACAACTAATATTAACAACGTATTTGCATTAAACACAACAATTAACAAAGAACTGAGAATAGTTTCACCAACCTTCGGACATAGCCTTGGAAATGTGGACGGTAATGGGACAATTTATTTGGAAAATGGTAATCTGCCGGCTGGTAATTATGACACCTTTATTGATTGTTCAGGAAACGGAACAATTGAATATGGAGGTACGGGTAGTTATACGATCATTGCAACCCAGTTCAGCAGTTTACCTAATATGTATATTTCAGGAACAGGGACGCGGATACTTCCGAATAAGGATCTGACAATATGCAAAAGACTTATTATTGACGGTGCTACTCTTGACAATAGTGTGAATAATAAAAAGCTGACGATCCTTGGCACAATGGAACGTTATAATACCGGTGCCTTCATCAGTGGAATTGGCGCCTCTCCGTCATCAACAGTTACTTTTGCGGGTACACTTATTCAGAACCTTGGCGGTCCTACTGGTGACTTCATAGGAGCCAACAAGTTTAATAATCTTGAGATTAATAACCCTGCCGGTTTGAATATCAATGGACTCGTTGAAGTTAATAATGAATTATTGCTCACCAGTGGTATCATTAATACAACTAGTGCCAACAGCCTTACTTTATTAAGTACTTCATCCGCAGCGGTTTTCCCAACTGGTGGAAGTGCTAACTCTTTTGTTAACGGACCACTGATTAAGAATATAATTAATGGAGGTAATTTTATTTATCCGATAGGAAATGGAACTACTAAAGGTCATAATTTTACCCTCACCTCAACAGCCGGAAGCACTTTATTCTGGACCGCCGAATATTTTACACCTAATCCAACTGCGACTTTCTTAACTCCACCTTTGCAAGTATCTAATAGTAAGGAATATTGGAGCGTCAGCACTACAATCGGAGCGACAGCAAAAGTCAAAATAGGATGGGATCCTTTGAGTGATCTGACACCTCTTATGACATTAAATGGTATGCCTGATATGAGGGTTGCAGAATACAATGGCACTTCATGGACTGAATTGGCATCAATTGCCTCAGGCAATAATAATAACGGAGATGTAGCTACTGTCAACGATGTTAATCTCTCCACTACACCCAAGAACTATACTACTGCAAGTGTTTCTCCGACAATAGCAAGAGCATCATTAGCTCCTTTAGGTCCGGTGTGCGGTGCAGTAGGAATTCCTGTGAATTTTGCTTCATTTATCCTGATTAATCTTAATTATACTCTTGATTATACAATTAATGGCACTCCACAGCCAACAATTAATGTAACATCATTACCCTATTCTTTGCCAACTCCCGTTCCAGGAGCCTACAAATTAACAGGTTTCACTTATAATAACGGAGGTAATGTCGGAGTAGTAGATGGGACAGTGGTTAATGCATATGCATCACCAATGGCATCAAATGCCGGGTTAGATCAATCACTCTGTGGAGTATCCGGATTAATTCTTGCTGGCAATAATCCTGCACCTTACTCAGGCTTATGGACAATTGTCAGTGGTCCGGGAGGTACATTTGTAAATAGCTCACAGTTTAACACTGTCTTTACGGGTGTTCTTGGTCAAACCTATACATTACGCTGGACTATCAGCAATGCAACCTGTACTTCATCGGATGATGTAACAATTTCATTTCCTGTTGTGGCTGCAATGCCATCGAATTTCATATCTGCTCCAACCCAGGTATGTCAGGGCTCCGGAGGGTATATTTACACAGTCCCGAATGTTGCCGGCTATACTTACAACTGGAGCTATACTGGTGGTTCGGGCCAGACAATACATGGAACCGGAAATTCTGTTACAATAGATTTCAGCACGTCAGCTACAAGCGGCACATTAAATGTAACTGCAACAAATTCCTGTGGAACAAGCGCTCCTAGATCAATAGCAGTTACTGTAAACTCATTGCCTGCTCCATCCATAATTGGTAGTAACACTGTCTGTCCGTTTTCAACTGGCATTATCTACAGTACAACAAATAACCCGGGAGACACATATAACTGGGTTGTATCCGGCGGAGTTATAAATGGATCTTCAACAGGAAGCAGCATTGTGGTAAATTGGGGCTCTATTGGTACTGGTACAGTCAGAGTCACTGAAACCTATCCTTTAGCCGGATGTACATTCACAACTCCTGATTATAATGTGACAATTAGTGATATCTTACCTCCGATAATATCAAATTGTCCTGCAAATATTTTTGTAAATAATGATCCGGGTTTGTGTTCTGCAGTTGTAATATGGACTGAGCCTACCGCAATTGACAACTGTACATCGGCAGGGAGTCTCATCTGGACAAAATCTCATCTGCCGGGTTCTACTTTCCCTTCAGGTACAACACCTGTAACTTATACAGCAACTGATGCTTCAGGTAATACAAGCCTTATATGCACTTTTAATGTAACGGTTACTGATAATACCAGTCCGATAATTACTTTACCGGCTCCTCCGACCTTAAATGCAGATGCAAGCTGCCATGCAATTATGCCTCTTATTGCTGCCACAGCAACGGATAATTGCTCAATTCCTGCCAATATTACGATAACCCAGCTCCCGGCAGCTGGTACAATAATAGGCACCGGTGTAACAGCCGTTACGATCACTGCAACTGATCAGGCTGGAAACAATTCAGTATCAAGCATTAACGTTACAGTTCTTGATGTCATTCCGCCAATAGCTATTTGCAAAAATATTACTGTTGTTCTTGATGCAACTGGTAATGCTTCAATTGTAGCTGCAGATATTGATAACGGAAGCAGTGATAACTGCGGAATAGCATCAATGTCAATTAGTAAATCCAGCTTCACATGTGCTGATCAGGGAATTGTTCCCGTTACTTTAACCGTTTTTGATAACACTGGGAATTCTTCAACATGTATTTCAAGCGTAAATGTTACAAGCAGTCTTAAAATTACCAATATATCATTGAGCACCTGTGATGTGGCACCTCCTTTTGCACTCTTTTCATCAACAGTTGCAGGTGGTAGTGGTACCTATACATATTTCTGGCATTGCTTAGAAAGTACAGCCTATCCGTTTATGTACATGGATGCTATCCCTCCTTTCTTACATTTTACAAAGACAAGTTCAACTGCTTTTCCATTCTTTAATAGCACAATGCCAAATGGTACATACCATATTCGTTTGCTTGTTACTGATGGAAATGGTTGCAAGGATTCTTCAGAAATGGTTTTAAACCAGGGAAGTGTGACATTTAATAATGTTACACTCCTTTATTCAAATGCATGTGAAGGAGAGACTAAAACTTACACCGTTGCTTTTGATGCTGCTGCAACTTATATCTGGAATGTGGCAAATGGAGTATTTCAGACACCTATTAATACGAATACAGTAGATGTCAAATGGAATTTGGGAGCTACACAAGGAGTAGTGACAGCAAATGTAACAAAACCTGATATTAATGGAAACTCCTGTGGTTCATCTACAGTTGATTCGGTTTCTATACATCCGACTCCTTCTCCAGGTTTTATTGCCCCGGTAGTAAGTGTTTGCGCAGGAAGTACAGTTACATATACTCTTTCACCTCCAGCTTATAGTAGTTATGCTTGGACAGTGACCAACGGAACCATTGTTGTCGGGGGAACTCCTTCAAGTAATTTTGTAACAGTGCTTTGGAATACAACTTCTCCTGGTAGTGTAGCTGTGGATGTTACTTCTGCATCTGGTTGCATCGGTTCAACAAGCTTGATGGTTAATATTTATAATGTAGCGGGTTCTATCACAAGTCAAACCAATGAAAGCTGTACCGGAAGTGGTGACGGTTCTGTAACAGTAGTAGCAACAGCTGGCAGTGGATTGGCCCCTTATCTATATTCAATTAATGGCGGTGCAAATTGGTTTTCACCACCTTTCAATACCTTTAATTCACTTAGTGCAGGGAGCTATACAGTAATAATTAAGGATGCTCTGGGATGTACTTTTAATGTGCCAGTTGTGATAACAGTCTCACCTAATAATACTGTTGCCAGAACCTCAGCAGCAGGCACGGATGC
>PLNF01000145.1 GCA_003141715.1 Bacteroidales bacterium
TTCTGATACCGGTTATTCAAATGATTTTCTGCTATAATTAGGTTCTTCCCTTGTTATGGAAACATCATGTGGGTGACTTTCTATAATACCTGAGTTAGTGATCCTTACAAATTTACCATCCTTCTTAAGAACATTGATGTTTTTAGCTCCAAGGTATCCCATACCTGCTCTTAAACCTCCGGTCATCTGGTATATTACTTCAGCCAAAGTACCTTTATATGGCACCCTTGCAGCGATTCCTTCCGGAACAAGTTTTTGAATATCATCTTCCATATCCTGAAAATAGCGATCCTTTGAACCCTGTTGCATGGCCTCAATAGATCCCATACCTCTGTATGCTTTGAACTTACGGCCGTTAAAAATAATAGTCTCCCCTGGAGATTCTTCAACCCCGGCGAAGAGTGATCCTATCATAACTGAATCGGCGCCTGCCGCTATTGCTTTTATGATATCGCCCGAATATCTGATACCTCCATCGGCTATTACCGGAATTCCGGAGCCTTCTATTGCTTTGGCAACATTATAAACTGCAGTTAGCTGTGGAATACCTACACCTGCAATTACCCGGGTGGTACATATTGAACCTGGTCCGATTCCTACTTTTACTGCATCAGCACCTTCATTAACAAGTTTTTTAGCTGCCTCGGATGTGACGATATTCCCTACAACAACATCAATTCCCGGATAGTTCCTTTTAATTTCCTTCAAAATATTTATGACACTTTTTGTATGAGCATGAGAAGTATCAATTGAAATTGCATCGACACTCGCATTAATCAGCGCTTCAACCCTTTCAAGTGTGTCAGAAGCAACCCCTACTGCTCCTGCAACTCTGAGCCTTCCTTTGTCATCCTTGCATGAATTTGGACGGTCTTTTGTTTTTGTAATGTCTTTGTAGGTAATCAACCCTATAAGTTTTCCTGCTTCATCAATCATGGGAAGCTTTTCAATCTTATGTTTCTGAAGTATCCTTGCCGCAGCTTCAAGGTTAGTCTGATGGTTTGTTGTGATCAGACTGGTTGTCATAACTTCGGTTATTTTACGGGCGCGATTGTTTTCAAACCTAAGGTCCCTGTTTGTAACAATACCTTTGAGAATACCGTTTTTATCAATTACAGGGATACCTCCTATCTTATATTCACCCATTAAATTCATTGCTTCGCCAACTGTAGCATCGAGATTTATGGTTATTGGATCAAAAATCATGACATTTTCAGCCCTCTTGACCCTTTTTATCTGGGCAGCCTGTTTTTCAATAGTCATATTTTTATGGATCACTCCGATACCGCCTTCCCTTGAAATGGCAATTGCCAGTTCATCTTCTGTAACTGAGTCCATGGCTGCCGAAACAACAGGCGTATTAATACGGATGTTTCTTGTGAACATGGAGCTGAGATCAACTTCCCTCGGAAGTACCTCAGAATATGAGGGAACCAGAAGGACATCATCAAATGTTAATCCTTCATAAAGTATCTTATCTTTTAAAAATGACATCAGATGAGATTTTAAGTTTTTAATGGCGCAAATTACGAAAAAAAACAGAACTCATAAAACATCTCGTTCATTTAACAGTCAATAATCCATACTCTAACCAGATATTTGAAATCCAAAATAAGCCACCAAGGCACAAAGGCACGAAGTTTCACCAAGAATGCGGATCAATATTGAATACCCTGGTGTCTTGGCGTCTTTGTGGCAAAAAAGATTTATTACATTTGCAGATAGTGCAATCCGGAATGAATATTGAATCATACAGACAGATTTTAACTAAATACTGGGGATATACATCCTTTAAACCATTGCAGGAAGATATTATAATATCTATTGCCAAAGGAAGGGATACTCTTGGACTTATGCCGACGGGTGGAGGAAAGTCCATCACTTTTCAGGTGCCTGCGCTGGCGCAGGAGGGAATCTGCCTGGTCATAACTCCCCTGATTGCCCTGATGAAAGACCAGGTAAATCGTCTTAATGATCTGGAAATAAAATCCATAGCTATACATTCCGGGATGTCTGGCGAAGAGATAGATAACGCACTCGAAAATTGCATCTTTGGTGATTATAAGTTCCTGTACATCTCTCCCGAAAGAATTTCGACAAGGGTTTTCCAGGCAAAGGTAACAAGGCTTAACCTTTCCCTGGTAGCAATAGACGAAGCACATTGTATTTCGCAATGGGGATATGATTTCAGACCATCATATCTGAAAATTGCTTCACTGAGAGATCATATTTCCAAAAAGGTTCCATTCCTGGCCCTTACTGCATCAGCTACTCCCCAGGTAATTGATGATATCATGAAGAAGCTGTCCTTCAGGGAGAAGAATGTCCTCAGAACCAGTTTCGACAGGAAAAATATTTCCTACCTCGTACGGAAAGTTGAAGAGAAAGGTACCTACCTCGTCAAAACACTGCAAAAAACAAAAGGAAGCGGTATAGTCTATGTCAGAAGCAGAAAACGATGCAAAGAGGTTGCTGAATTTCTTGTAGCCAATGGAATAAGTGCTGATTTCTATCATGCCGGATTAACGGATGATCTTCGTGACAAGAAACAAACTTCGTGGACAATAGGAGAGACCCGGGTAATTATTGCTACGAATGCTTTCGGAATGGGTATCGACAAATCTGAAGTAAGGTTTGTGATTCACTGGGATATACC
>PLNF01000115.1 GCA_003141715.1 Bacteroidales bacterium
CATTGTTATTTACCGTTTACAAGGGGTAGGCCAATACCATGATCAATAGCCCTGAAGGGGCGTAATATAGTTGGTAATAATCAGATGTTTTTGTATCTTAGTACTATCTCGCTGCTTTACTAAATTATTAATTCGCAAAATGTCAAGTTATCGTCAACATCTGTATCACCTTGTTTTCAGAACCAAGGACAGTCTGCCTACTATTAAACAGGATGATGTCAATGAGCTATATGCCTACATTACAGGTATAGTAAAACATAAAAACAGTCACCTGTATCGTATAAATGGTGTTGAAAATCATCTTCATATTCTTACGGATATGCATCCGTCAATTGCACCAGCGGATTTTATGCGAGAAGTCAGAGCTGCTAAAGGTTTGTTGCTGTCCCACCCCCGGCTGGCGCCGGGGGTTATTCATATCTGGCTCTTTCAGAGCCCCAATTGCAATCTAATTGGTTATTATGTTTCAGTGCTAAATTCAGATTTTTGTGTGAGTCATCTTCNNGTTTAATATAAGATTAATAATTTATATATCTCGACAATAACGAGAAGTGTATAAACGGTAGGGGGAAACGGGAAAGGGGGTTATATAGAATACAATGAAAGTAATTGATTATTAACATTATAAAATTAACAAAAATTAAATATTAACTTTTTATTATTGATACCCGATAGTCATATAATTTATTATTCTGGCCATGGCCCTGATATTTCTGATAATATGTTCATGATATGATTTTTGCCAATGAAATGTCACATCCCCTATCATATTAATACGTTTTGATACCGTTGTTTTATATGCCCCTATTAATTCCGGTAACGGTTTTATTTTGGGATTTGTTTGCGTTGATGGTAGGGAACGGTCGCTGGTATAATCAAACCCTGCCAATCTGATTAGCTTTCGTTTTTTCATGAAATTAATATTCTGGTCAGCGAGACCATATATCGTTAAATTTAAGCAAATTAACTTTTCTGAACAAAAATATTTCTAATAATATTTGCTCATTTGAAAACGTTGTCCTATTTTTGACCATTCGGTTAAACTTTATAGTTAAACTTTATAGTTAAACCAACAGGTTAAATATGAGCGAGAATGAAAAACTGACAGAGGAGAGGATCTTCGAAGCTGCAGAAATAGTTTTCGAAGAAGAAGGACTGACAGGTGCCAGAATGCAGACAATAGCTGATCGTGCAGGTATAAATAAAGCATTGCTTCATTATTATTTCAGAACAAAAGATCATCTATTTGAAGCTGTCTTCACAAAACTGGCTCAAAAAATGTTCATGAAATTCACTCCCATTTTTGAAAAAGATCTTTCTCTTGAAGAGAAAATCAAGTTCTTTTTCAGGGAGCATATAACCTTCATGCAACACAACCCAAAGCTGCCGGGGTTTATTTTAAACGAAATAAATCATAATCCGCAAAGGATACAGAAGCTCATTAAAAACATAGAATTCAGAAATCTGTGGCTCACAATCCTAGACCAACACAAAGACGAATTATATAAGTATAATATAACTGAGGAAACATTGCCTCAGATTATGACAACCATAGCATCGTTGAGTGTTTTCCCGTTTGCAGCAAAAGGAATTCTTGAAGTAATATTTGAAAACTTAGGAGTCGATTTCGATAAATATATAGAATTGAGAAAAGAGTTCGCTGCGGATTTTGTTATAAAAGCTATAACAAAGTAATAAGTGCCTAAAATGCCTAGAGTTTGGAGTGCTAAAATAAAAAAAATATAAAATCTATATAAATGAAAAGAAAAGAATTGATATTTCTCATAGTACTGTTTTTTGGACCGTTTGCACTTCATGGCCAGAAGATACTGACTCTGAGAGAGTGCTATGACCAAGCCATGACAGCCAACGCTCTTGCAGGTGAAAAAACCGGCTACTCGGGTATTTCAAGACTTAATGATGAAAACCTGGTAAAGGGATGGCTGCCAACGCTCGATGCAAACGGAAGCTTACTCTATAATTCTTCTGTGATAGATCTGAGCAGTGTTCTTGGCTCCCTGCCAATACCGGGCATCGCAAATGCCATAAAGCCTCTCCCTAATGAACAATATAAAATCACCCTGGATATTAACCAGGTTATTTATGACGGAGGGGCGATAAAAGGCGCCAGGGCACTTGAAAAAGCTGACCTGAGCGTAAATCAGAAGCAGACCGAGACAGATCTCTACAAACTTCGTGGAGAGATAAACAACTATTATTTCAACCTTTTGCTCCTCGACCGACAGAAAGAGCTTCTGAATAATTATCTTGAAATTATTAAAAAGCGGATCTCATCAATGCAATCTGCTGTTAATAACGGAGTGATTATAAAATCAGATGTGGATGTCCTCACCTCGGAGAAGATTAATATTGAACAGCAACTGGCTGAAAATGAGATCAGAAGAGCATCTTTTATAAAAGTTTTATCAAATCTGACAGGTAAAGATATTGACGCTTCAACTGTATTTATTCTTCCTTCTCAGGTAGTGGAACTCTCCAATGAACTATCACGTCCCGAATTACAGCTACTCGATCTGAGAAAAGAACAACTTGGTGCCGGATTGAAAGTTATAGAAAGCAACAGAATGCCTAAAGCAATAGGATTTGCCTCTCTTGGATACGGCAATCCCCCGGGAAGCAACTTTTTTAAAAATGAGTTTGCTCCCTACTATGTTCTCGGGGCCAGTATAAAATGGAATATATTCGACTGGAACAAAGCCAAAAATGAGAAACAAATAATCTCATTTCAACAAAGCATTATTGAAAACAGGAAAAATGATCTGACAGATAATCTTAACAGGCTTCTTACATCAAAAAATGCTGAAATCTTAAGCCTTAAAGCGTTGATTGAGAGGGATAATGAACTTATTGCCCTGAGGAAAAGAATTACTGCCTCAGCTGAATCGCAATATCAAAATGGTACTATCACAGCAACTGAATACCTGAACGAACTTAACTCGGAACGTCAGGCTCTGATAAACTCTGAAATCCATAAAGTAAATCTTTCAATGGCGAGGATTGAATATCTGAATATAAGCGGAAAAGAAATAGAATAATTCATTGATTAACAATATATTTTAACAATATGAAAACCACATCATTAATAATAATTGCCGCCATGTTTCTGGCCGGCTGTAAAAACAAAACCGATAAGGCTGACGCATTCGGGAATTTTGAGGCAACTGAAGTCATTATCTCCGCTGAAACAAACGGGCGAATCCTTCAGCTTGATCCTGCTGAGGGCACTCAGGTTGATAAGAACGGAATAATTGCCCTGATTGACACCACAATTCTACATCTTCAGTCAGATGAGATAGATGCAAGTATGAAGAGTGTCAAAACAACCATCAGTTCAATCAATGCTCAGAACGACATCCTTAATCAGCAGATAGAAAATATTAATGTGAATATCTCAAGATTCGGAAAAATGCTTAAGGACGATGCCGCAACCCAAAAACAATATGACGATCTGACAGGACAGGTTGCTGTTTTACAAAAACAGATCATGGCAAATAATACTCAAAAAGCCTCCGTGGCAGCAGAACTGTCTGTATCTGAATCGAAAAAAGCCATACTGAATGATCAGATAAAAAGGTGTTACGTAAAAAGTCCTCTGAAAGGGACAATCATCGAAAAGTATTCAGAAGCAGGAGAGATAACAGCTGCAGGCAAACCACTTGTTAAGATTGCGGACCTGTCGGTTATGAAATTAAAAGTATATGTAAGCGGAGCACAACTCGGAACAGTTAAAATCGGAAAGCAATGTACAGTCAGAATTGACAACGGGAAAAAAGGTTATACATCATTCCCGGGAATAATTAGCTATATCTCCGACAAAGCTGAGTTTACTCCGAAGATAATCCAAACAAAAGAAGAGCGGGTAATACTGGTATATGCGGTTGATATAGAAGTGAAAAATGACGGATCAATTAAGTCAGGGATGCCCGGGGAAGCAAAATTCTGATCCTGAAAAGCAAATGCAAAAAGTTATTGAATCAACGGATATCAGCAAAGCATTCGGGTCGACAAAAGCTCTGAATGATATCACCTTCTCGGTAGATGAATCGGAGATATTTGGTCTCATTGGTCCCGACGGGGCCGGCAAAACGACACTTTTCAGAATTATTGCAACGCTTCTTCGTCCTGATAACGGGGAAATGAAAGTATTGGGACAGGATTGTATAACCGGTTTTAAGGAACTCCGTAGAAATATTGGATATATGCCGGGGAGGTTCAGCCTTTACCAGGATCTCACCGTTGAGGAAAATCTGAATTTTTATGCAACTGTGTTTGGAACCACTGTAAAGGAAAACTATGATCTTATTTCTGACATCTATTCACATATAGAGCCTTTTAAAAAGAGGCTGACAGGTAAACTTTCAGGTGGCATGAAACAGAAGCTGGCGCTTTCATGTGCACTGATCCATAAACCAAAGCTTCTGATACTTGATGAACCCACTACGGGTGTCGATGCAGTTTCGAGATACGAATTCTGGGCTATGCTGGCCAAGCTCCGCCAACATAATATTACTATAATCGTTTCAACACCCTATATGGATGAAGCAATGCGTTGCGACAGGGTAGCGCTTATCCAGAACGGATTGATCCTTTCTGTTGCACCTCCACAAAAGATCCGGGACGGTTTCAGTAGGAAGCTCTTTATGATAAAGGCATCTGAAAAGTATAAACTTATAATCGCATTAAGAAAATACCCCGGGACAGTAACAGCCTATCCGTTTGGAGATTCAGTACATGTCACTTTCTCAGATGACCGTATCGATGAATCATTGTTCAGATTTCTCAGCGAAGAAGGGCTATCAAATGTAACAGCTGGGGAGACAGAAGCGGGTATTGAAGACAGATTCCTTGAACTGATGGAGAAAGGCGCAACAGCATAACGACATAACAACATAACGTTAAACAGATGAACGAAAAGGTAATCTACGTTAAGAATCTGGTAAAGAAGTTTGGTAGTTTTGTTGCCAACGACAATCTCAGTTTTGAGGTTTTCGGGGGTGAGATATTCGGATTTCTTGGCGCTAACGGGGCAGGTAAAACAACTGCTATCAGAATCTTATCGGGGCTTTCATCCCCGACATCAGGAGAAGTTTTTGTTGCCGGAATCAATGCATCTAAAAACCCGGAAGAGATAAAAAAACAGATCGGCTATATGAGTCAGAAATTCTCATTATACGAAGATCTGACTGTTAAGGAAAATATTATGCTCTATGGTGGAATTTATGGATTGAGCAAGTCTCTGATCAAAGAAAGAACTGACAACCTTCTTGAAAAGCTGAATTTCCGAGAATATGGTGATAAGTTAATTGCTGCTTTACCGCTTGGTTTACGTCAGAAACTTGCATTTTCAATAGCTGTTTTTCACGAACCTAAAATTGTTTTTCTCGATGAACCGACAGGAGGTGTCGACCCAATTACCCGAAGACAATTCTGGGAAATGATATATGAAACTGCTGCAAGGGGTATCACCGTTTTTGTAACAACACATTACATGGATGAAGCTGAATACTGTGACAGAATCTCAATTATGAGTGAGGGTAAGATTGTTGCCCTTGACACGCCCGAAAACCTGAAGAAACTCTATAATGCGGGTACTGTTGAGGAGGTATTTATTAAGATAGCACGGCCAGTTAATAATTAAAAGATGAAACGATTCCTGGGTTTTGTAAAAAAAGAGTTCCTGCATATTTTCAGGGATTACAGAACTCTTTTTATCATATTCGGAATACCTGTTGCACAGATACTTATCTTCGGTTTTGCAATAAGTACAGATGTAAAGAATGCCGGAGTAGCATTTCTTGATTTATCGAAAGATGAAACAACACAGAAACTGACAGATAAGATTATTTCTTCAGGATTTTTCAAAAGGACGGAGAATCTTACAAGTTACAGTGAGATTGAGGATATTTTCAGGAAGGGCAAGACCAAAGAGGTAATAATTTTTGAAAAGAATTTTGGTAAAAAACTGCAAAACGAAGGAAAAGCCAGCATGAGTTTAATAGCCGACGGGTCAGAACCAAATACTGCCACCCTTATAACAAATTATACTATGGCAATAGTATCTGACTTCAACACTGATATTTCAGGATTCAAGGCCAATAATCCGATGCTCATCCAGCCTGAGGTTAAAATGTTCTATAATCCGGAACTAAAGAGTCAGCACATGTTTGTACCTGGTGTAATAACAATGATACTCATACTTATTTGTGCTCTCATGACCTCTGTTACAATTACCCGGGAAAAAGAGTTGGGTACTATGGAGGTACTGCTGGTATCTCCTCTTCGACCGATACAGATAATCTTGGGGAAGGTAGTACCGTACTTCCTGCTTTCCTTCATTAATGTGATCCTCATCCTTGTTCTTTCATGGCTGGTTTTCGGGCTTTCGGTAAAAGGAAGCATTATTTTACTACTCGCAGAATCAATGTTATACATTATGTTAAGTCTATCGGTAGGAATACTTATTTCAACCGTATCGAACAGCATGCAGCAGGCAATCTTCATCTCACTGGTTGGTATGATGCTTCCTACAATCCTTCTTTCTGGTTTCATTTACCCAATAGAAAACATGGATAAAGCCTATGATTTAATAAGTTATATGTTACCACCAAGATATTTTATAACAATAATTAAAAGTATAATGATAAAAGGTACAGGATTCCTGTATGTCTGGAAAGAAACACTTGTACTTATTTCCATGACAATCCTTTTCATAGTGATGAGTGTCAGAAAATTTAAAATCAGACTTGAATAAGAATGAAGGGAAAAGAGGAGAAGGGGAGAATTGGAGACAAGGACAAATTAAAAAACCGAATACCATTTACCGCACTCCGCACACCGATTGGATGAAAAGAAAAAGTTAAAAACTGATACAAAAAGATGAGAACCATATTATATCTGATACGAAAAGAATTTCTTCAGATCTTCCGTAACAAGTTCATCTCCAGGGCTATGTTTGCAGTACCAATTGCTCAAATGCTGCTATTAGTTCCTGCAGTTACATTTGAGATCAAGAATGTACGACTCTGTATTATTGACAACGATCTGACCTCTGAATCGAGAGGTCTGGCCAGTAAACTTGAAGGATCCACCTTTTTCAAAGTAACATTTTCAACTTTTTCGGAGAATGAGGCAAATAACCTTCTGCACAAAAATAAATTTGATCTGATACTTAATATACCATCCGGCTTTGGAAAAAATCTCGGAACAGGAAAAACAGGAAAATTGATGGCCTCGGTAGATGCAATAAATGCATCGACCGCTCAACTCTCATGGGCCTACCTGAATGGTGTAATCCGCGATTATAATATTAATATCCTGAATGAAAACATTATTTCAGTTCCTGTTACATCTGTTCCGCAGATAATGATTACAAACAGGTTCTGGTACAATGAAATGCTTAATTATAATCACTATATGCTTCCCGGAGTCTTAACACTCCTTGTGACAGTCGTAGGATTCCTTCTTGCCGGACTTAACATGGTCAGGGAGAAAGAGATGGGCACGATTGAACAATTGAACGTAACCCCTGTAAGGAAGTACCAATTAATCATAGCCAAAATGGTTCCATTTCTTCTTATCGGTCTGATTGATCTTTCTATTGGACTGATAATTGGTAAGCTTGTCTTCAATATCCCGTTTGTCGGAAGTATTATTCTCCTCTTCGCATGTGCTTCCATTTTTCTTATAGCTATACTTGGACTTGCGCTTTTTATTTCAACATTCTCCAGCACACAACAGCAGTTTATGTTTATTGCATTTTTCTGTATGATCATATTTATCCTGATGAGCGGTATCTTCACACCATATGAGAGCATGCCAATGTGGGCCCAGGATTTCAATCTGATCAACCCGGTTGCCTACCTTATGCGGATAAACAGGATGGTTATGCTTAAAGGATCTACAATTCACGATATTAGCAGGGAACTGTATTCTCTGGTGGTAATTGCAATTGGTTTTACAACCCTGGCAGTACGCAGATACAGAAAAACGGCATAAACTATTCAATAGATACAACTGCTTCCACCGGCCAGTGATCTGAGATAAAGACCCCGTGTTCCTTTTTGATTACAGTTTTGTATTCGAGTACTCTCATGCCGTTTCTTACGAAAATATAGTCTACTCTGGCTGTTTTTGCTTTATCAGAAAACCCATTGAATGTATAAACCGGACCCGAGGGTTTCTTTTCAGTTATTACGTAAGAATCTTTTAACAGAGGTACACTTTCATCGGGTCCTGTTAATATTGAATAACCGGTGCTGGTCGGGGGCATATTAAAATCACCGGAAATTATAAAGGGGAATCCATCAGCTATTTTATTAACTTCTTTAAGAAGTATATTTGAACTCATTAACCTTGAAGAATCGGAATCATGTGCAAAATGCGTATTGAAAAAGAAAAAATGTTTATGGCTATTCTTATTGACCAGCTCCATCCATGTTACAATCCGCGGGAGAGAAGCTCCCCATCCCCTTGAACCTGCTACCTCAGGATAATCGGAGAGCCAGAAAGTGATATTCCTGACCATATCAAACTTTTCTTTCCTGAAAAAAACAGGGTTCATCTCCCCTTCCCTGGCCCCGTCGCTGCACCCTGCTCCAACTGAGGAATAATCCATAAGAATTGATTCAAGAACCTGGTACTGATGCCACAATACTTCCTGCATGCTAAGAATATCGGGTTTTTCGTTTAATATAAAATCACAAACCTGGGATGCTCTTTTTGGCCAGGAATAGATACTATCCTCCGGATTATCATATCTTACATTCAATGTCATTACTTTAATATCATTATCTGCCGATTTATGCGAACAACCGGAATTAACAATTAAAAAAATGACAATTAAACAGATAGGCAGGCTTTTCATTTTCCCAGATTTTTTTATCAAAGATAATAATCTGAAATCTAATAACCATTAAAGTTATCATATAGGTTCCCCTTGCCTATTCTGAAAGGTTATGTACCAATTATTTATATATTTGCAGGATTGATTTATAAGGGATACACAACTCATTTTATGAACTTGTCCTCAAATTAAATGTTAGCTATATCTATTATAATATTTTAATTGATGCCTGATGTAATAAAACTTTTACCCGATTCGGTAGCCAATCAGATAGCTGCAGGAGAAGTAATACAAAGGCCTGCCTCTGTTGTTAAGGAGCTGATTGAGAACTCTGTTGATGCAGGAGGAAAAAACATCAGGGTAATAATAAAAGACTCGGGGAAAACACTAATTCAGGTAATCGACGACGGTTCGGGAATGTCTGAGACCGATGCCAGGCTATCTTTTGAAAGGCACGCCACATCAAAAATTACAACTGCTCAGGATCTCTTTGCAATTACAACGAAAGGATTCAGGGGAGAAGCTCTTGCCTCCATTGCCGCGGTTGCAATGGTTGAGCTTAAGACACGACGTGAAGAAAGTGATATCGGCATATTGGTAGTGGTAAGCGGTTCAAAAGTTGAAACTCAGGAACCCTGCAGCTGTCCTGTCGGTTCAAGTTTTTCAGTTAAAAATCTTTTTTTCAATATACCGGCACGCCGGAAATTCCTTAAATCAGATAACACTGAAATCAGACATATTGTCAATGAATTCCAGAAGATCGTATTAGCTCACCCCGATATAAGATTCTCTCTTCATCACAACGACAGTGAGATATACAATCTTATCGCTGCCAATCCAAGACAACGTATAATCGGTGTTTTCGGAAAACAAATAAACCAGGACCTGATTACCCTTGAGACAAAAACAAGCCTCATCGACATAAAAGGATTTATCGGGAAACCGGAGAATGCAAGACGGACATACGGTGAACAATTCTTTTTTGTGAATAACCGTTTCATGAAACATCCATACTTCCATAAAGCAGTTGTTGAAGCTTATCAGAATATCCTACCTGTTGAAGCAATCCCTTCATACTTCATATTCATGGAGGCTGATCCGGCATCTATCGACATAAATATTCATCCTACAAAAACTGAGATAAAATTTGAGGACGAAAGATCAATATGGCAGATACTTATGGCATCGGTGCGGGAAGCTCTCGGCCGGTTCAATATAGTTCCTTCACTCGATTTTGAAAACGAAGCTCTTATAGATATCCCGGTGATGAGGTCATCGAACAACTTACCTGAACAACCTACGATCGAGATCAATACACAATTCAATCCATTTGACGGAGAAGAGAGATCTAATGAAAGGTCGGGATTCGTTGAACGGTTCGAGAGAGAGAACACTGCAAACTGGGAAAAACTCTACACAACTCTTGAAAAAGAAAATGATAATCCGGAACAATTCGAAAAAATAAAGGAATCGCAAAGGAAGTTCTTCCAGATAAAAAATAAATATTTTGTCTGCCCTGTCAAATCGGGTCTCATGCTTATTGACCAGAAGAGGGCTCATGAAAGAGTCCTTTACGAAAGATTTCTCGAATGTCTCAGCAATAACCGGGCTATAAGTCAGGTAGATATGTTCCCTGTGACAGCAGAGTTAAACCCTGCCGATTATTTTATTCTGAAAGAAATCGAAGGAGATCTGGAATTACTGGGGTTCAGTATCCATTATTCAGGTAAAAATAAAATCACAATCAACGGCAGGCCTGCAGACAGTAATTCTTCCGATCCTCTTGAGATGCTGGAGATTTTGCTTGAGGATTATAAAAATACACAGGCTGAACCGTCTGCAAGTGCAAAAGAAAAAATCGCCGCGGGTATGGCTTGTGCATCTGCCATCCAATATGGGAAAGTGCTGAGCCAGGGTGAAATGGAAGATCTTTTTGACACACTTTTTGCGTGCCAGGCGCCAAATTATTCGCCTAAAGGCAAACCTGTCATCAATATTATTACCCTTGAGGAAATTGATAAAAGATTTAAATAAAACGGTTTATGATATTAACTGTTTGCATCAACGCTTGTAAATCAATTTATTTACCCCTTCCCAAAGGGGAGTAAATTAAAAAATATTATAAAAACTGATAGATGAACGGATACGGCAGAGGCATTCTGGGATTACCCCCGGTAGTGAAGAATATCATAATGATCAATGTATTAATGCTTTTAGCATATTATGCAGCGAGAAGCGTTTTAGGTGTTGATCTCAACGGTTTACTCGGACTATATTTCCCAAAATCAGAACAGTTCAAGCCTTTGCAGATTGTAACTCATATGTTTATGCATGGTGGTTTCATGCATATTTTCTTCAACATGTATGCCCTGTTTATATTCGGACCGATTCTTGAAAATGTATGGGGTCCAAAGCGGTTCTTCATATTCTATATGGTTTGTGGACTGGGAGCAGCTCTTACTCATGAATCAGTGATCTTTTTCCAATACCATCACCTGATTCAGAGCCTCACACCTGAAAACCTCCAGGTTGTACTTAATGAAGGAACGGCATATTTTCACCAGGGAAAGGTATTTACAGATCCTGATATGCAAAGCCTTCAAATATTGCTTAATACACCTACTGTCGGCGCTTCCGGTGCAATATTTGGGGTTCTGCTTGCATTCGGTGTTCTTTTCCCGAATACTCAGTTAATACTTCTTATTCCTCCGATGCCAATAAGAGCCAAATACCTGGTTCTGGGATACGGCGCCCTCGAATTAGTTCTTGCGATAACACAACCGGGAAGCAATATTGCACATGCTGCTCACCTGGGAGGTATGTTATTCGGTTATATCCTCATCAGGTACTGGAGAAAAACAACAAATACTTTATATTGATGGGAATCTGGGACGAAATAAAATTAATTTTCAGAAATGGAAGTAACCTTACCAGGCTAATCTATATCAATATTGCAGTATTTGTTCTGATAACAATTGTTGCTGGTGTTGGTTTTCTGCTTAACGACCTGGAAATCTCCGGAAAAGCTCTCGATCTTTTTTCTGTTCCAGCTTCTTTTAATGCCTTACTGTTAAGGCCATGGACATTAATTACATACATGTTCACGCATAAAGACATCTGGCATATTCTGTTCAATATGTTATGGTTATACTGGTTTGGCAGGATCTTCCTGGAATATCTCGACGAGAGAAAACTTGTGGCTGTATATCTGCTTGGCGGAATAAGCGGGGCATTGGTTTATATTCTATCCTTTAATATTTTCCCGGCATTTACAGGTATTGTAGCTGACTCTGTTGCAATCGGAGCTTCAGCATCTGTTATGGCTATTGTAATTGCAATTGCCACTTATGTACCCGATTATACTGTTCAGCTCTTATTATTTGGAAGGATAAAGATAAAGTACATGGCACTGGCAATATTTATCCTTACATCAATAATGGGCTTTTCTGTAAATTCCGGAGGGAAACTTGCGCATATAGGTGGAGCTTTTTTTGGTTATTTTTATATAATAAACCTGAGACACGGACGTGATATCGGAAAGGGATTCAACAGGATAATAGATTTTTTTGTAACAATTTTTAAACCAAGGAAAAAACTCAAAGTCACTCATAAAAAAGCTACCGCTGAATATGAATATAACAAAATTAAAGCAGAGCACCAGAAGAGGATCAACCATATATTGGATAAGATATCCAAAGGAGGATATGATAGTCTGACAAAAGAGGAAAAGGAAACTCTTTTTAAAGAGAGCCAGAAAAAAAATTGATCCCATAAATTTATCCATTTGTACAACCTTTCCCCACCCTTGTCAAAAAACAGAATTCTGCAACAGTATTTCCATTGAATACCGGTAAATTTGTAATCACAAATTATTGTAATTGAGAAAGATCCTTTATAAAATTCTTTTAGCTGTAAACGCAGTCTTTGCATTTTCACTTCTTTTATCATACCTGGCAGTAGCTATCAGTCCGGGAGACTTTGCTCTTCCTGCTTTTTTTGGCCTTGCTTACCCCTACCTCCTGCTAATCAATATTATACTGGTAATTATCTGGGCAATGTTATTAAGATTCGAGGCTCTTATATCAGTCGTTGTAATTGCAATCGGATTTCATCATTTCTCGAATTATATAAAACTTACCAGACCATCCGGAGATAAAACCAACACATTTAAGGTATTAAGTTACAACGTGCGCCTGTTTAATTATTTTGAAAATAATCGTGGAATCACTTCCGAAAAAAAAGTAATAGAGTTTATAAAAACTCAAAAACCTGATATTATTTGTCTTCAGGAGTTTTTCCTATCAGGTTATCCTGCAGTGGAAGAGGCGTTAATGATAGATGCTCTGGGTGGAAAATATTGTTCTCATATGAAACTTATTGGAAGCGGCAAAAACAGGTTCTATGGAATTGTGACTTTCAGCAAGTTTCCAATTATCAGGAAAGGTGAAATAGTTCATCCCGGTTCCTCGAGCCTTTCAATATATACAGATGTACTAATACAGAATGATACTTTCAGGATTTATAATAATCATCTTCAGTCCTTCAGGTTGAGGAGAATGGAGCGTTCATTTATTGAGGAGCTGACAGCCTCTGACGATAAAGAGACTATGAATGAGGTAAAAAGTTTATCAGTCAGTCTGAAAAAAGGATTTGTAAAGAGAGCCCTCCAGGCACAGGTCGTAAAAGATAATATTAATAAGTCACCATATCCAGTAATTGTACTCGGGGACTTTAATGACACGCCGGTATCTTATTCTTACAGAAAAATACGCAAAGGGCTTAAAGATTCTTTCGTCAATTCAGGATATGGTGCAGGATTTACATATAAAGGGAACTACCCTCCAAACAGGATAGACTACATATTGTATGATGACGCTCTTATAAATAGCTATTTCGAGATAATTAAAGTAAAATATTCCGATCATTATCCAATCATAGCATATTTCAAAAAGAAAAACTAAAACGGGAGCTTTCTGAAATCCACATTTCCACCTGAGATAATCAAGCCTATCTTTTTACTACTAAATAAACCGGGGTTTTCTTTTACGACAGCCAAAACTGTTGCTGATGATGGCTCAATGATTATTTTCATTCTCTCCCAGACGAGAAGCATACATTCAATTATGGAATCTTCTTTTACAGTCAGAATTTTATCTACGTTCTTCCTGATAACTGAAAAAGTAAGTTCACTCAGAGATGTCAGAAGACCGTCAGCACATGTTACCGGATTAACTGAAGGGGTGAGTATCCCCGTGGTGAATGAGATAAATGCATCATTTGCATTAAGCGGTTCTGCACCAATAACCTGAATATTTTTATTAATACCTTTCACACAGACTGAAGTGCCGCTCAACAGGCCTCCCCCACCTATTGGCGCAATAATTATTTCAAGGTCGCCCTTTTCCTGAAGAAGTTCCAGTGCGGCAGTCCCCTGTCCGCATATAACATTGAAATTATCATACGGATGAATAAGTGTGGCACCGGTTTTTTCCATTATCAGGCGGGTTGCATCTTCGCGGGCCTGCAGAGTGGATTTACAGAATGTGATTTCAGCTCCATAACCTGCTACGGCGTTTTTCTTTACAATCGGTGCATTTTCGGGCATCACGATATTCGCCTTTATTCCATTCATTCGGGCAGCCAGCGCAAGAGCTGCGGCGTGATTCCCTGATGAGTGTGTAACAACACCTCTGAGCTTTTCCCCGGACGACATTGAGAGGACAGCATTAGTAGCACCTCTGAACTTAAATGCACCAACTTTTTGAAAGTTTTCACATTTAAAAAACAACTCACAGTTGAAAAGTTCATTTAATTGCCGGGACTTCATAACCGGAGTATGATGAACAAATGACTTAATCCTTGAATGTGCAGCCTGAATATCGGAAAGCCCGGGTATTATCATTGGAAATGTTTTTTCAAAAATAATAAAAAAGGGACTTGCCTTGGCAAGTCCCTACAATATCATCAATTATTTTTATTGACTAAAAGAGACTCCATGCGACAGTCACGCCAGCCATAACCACAGCTACCATCGACATTAATTTAATCAGGATATTCATTGCCGGGCCGGCAGTATCTTTGAACGGATCACCAACGGTATCACCTACCACACTTGCTTTATGACATTCACTTTTCTTCCCGCCATAATTGCCTCTTTCAATAAATTTTTTCGCATTATCCCATGCACCTCCTGCATTATTAAGCATACTTGCAAGTGCAAAACCGGTAGTCATACCTCCTGCCAGAAGTCCAACGACTCCCGGGACACCAAATACGATACCGGTTAAAACCGGAACAATAATAGCCATCAATGCAGGAACTACCATTTCTTTCTGGGCACCTGCAGTTGCAATTTCAACACATTTTGCATATTCTGGTTTCCCAGTGCCTTCCATGATACCTGGAATTTCACGGAACTGTCGTCTTACTTCATCGACCATTCTACCGGCATTTCTTCCGACAGCTTTAATAGCCATTGCACAAAAGACGAATGTCATCATTGCGCCAATGAAAAGCCCTGCTAGAAGAATAGGGTTAAACATTGAAAGATCATAAGCTGAGACAAAATCACGAATTGTTGCATGACCTAAATCGACCGCCTTCTGTCCTTCATGAAGGATTGAAGGAGCATGGCTCTTATAGAATAGTGTTTCTCCGATTTGTTTAAAACCATCGGGACTTTTGTCGGCCATTCTGCCAAGCCACATTTTAACCTCTTCCATATAAGCAGCAATAAGCGCAAGAGCTGTAAGAGCAGCCGAACCGATTGCAAAACCCTTACCGGTGGCAGCGGTTGTATTTCCAAGCCCGTCCAATGCATCGGTCTTTTCTCTCACCTCTTTTGGAAGGTTACACATCTCTGCGTTACCTCCGGCATTGTCTGCGATCGGACCAAATGTATCTGTAGCCAGAGTGATGCCTAAAGTAGATAACATTCCAACTGCTGCAAAACCGATACCATAAACACCGAATGCAAAATTGTGGAATCCGCCTGCAAAACCATAAGCAGCAATAATACCTGCAACTATTACCAGAACAGGTACCCAGGTTGAGAACATCCCTATAGCTATACCTTCAATAATAACAGTCGCCGGCCCTGTTTGAGATTGTTTTGCAATTCCCTGAACTGGTTTGTATCCATCTGAAGTAAAATATTCTGTCGACTGACCAATAATTACACCGGCAACAAGACCTGAAACAACTGCACCAAAAACACCCCAGGTAATCCATCCGGCATAAGCCATGACTGCAAGGACAATAAGTAACAAGAATGAACTGCCACCTGTTCCAAGGAGTAACCCATTCAGAAGGGCTTTCGGAGTAGCTGATTCTTTGGTTCTTACCATGTAAACACCAGCTATTGATAACAATATGCCAATTCCCGAAACAAGCATAGGAGCAACAATGGCTTTCATCTGATCAGCACCTGCTAATGAAGGAAGAGCCGCTCCAAGTGCCGCAGTTGCAAGAATTGATCCGGCATAAGATTCATATAGGTCGGCGCCCATACCGGCCACATCACCAACATTATCGCCAACATTATCAGCAATTGTAGCCGGATTACGGGGGTCATCCTCAGGAATGCCGGCTTCAATTTTACCGACCAGATCCGCGCCAACATCTGCAGCTTTTGTAAAGATCCCTCCTCCAACACGTGCAAACAAGGCCTGTGTAGAAGCACCCATTCCAAAAGTGATCATCGTTGCAGTGATCTCTATCAGCTTCTGATGTTCATCTATCCCGATCGGAACAAAAGTAAGGCCAATAAACTTGAGCCCTGTAACCATATGTTCAGGAGTAAAAATGACACCGTTAAGGAAGAGGAACCAGAGTGAAATATCAAGTAGCCCGAATCCTACAACAACAAGTCCCATAACAGCTCCGCTTCTTAAAGCTACCTGCAAGGCTTTGTTTAGAGATTTTGAAGCGGCCCACGCTGTTCTGTTCGAAGCAAAGGTAGCAGTGCGCATCCCAAGATAACCGCATAACCCGGAGAAACAACCACCAGTAAGAAATGCAACAGGGACAAAAGGATTTTGAACACCCATATAGGCCAGCACTGCTAAAAGAGCGACAAGTATAATAAATATCTTGCC
>PLNF01000034.1 GCA_003141715.1 Bacteroidales bacterium
ATTGAAAGTTCATTATTTATTTCAGACTCTTATGATATAAAACCATGGCTGAATCTAAATCTTGGCTTACGCTATACATTGTACGCTCCAATTGGACCAGTAACAACCTATATATATAGTCCGGGGGAACCAATGGACTTACGATATATTGATGATACTCTGTCTTTTGGTAAAAACCACGCCGTCCGCTGGTACCATGAACCTGATTTAAGGCTGGCAGTAAAATTTGAAACGGATAATGATGGATCTGTTAAGCTATCATTCAATCAGATGCATCAAAATGTTTTCATGCTTAACCCCAATATAAGTGTGGCACCGAATACACAATGGAAGCTTGCCGATTATCATTTGCTTCCGTCAAAAAGTGATCAGATTTCACTTGGTGTATTCCGAAGTCTTCCAAAAAAAGGATTGGAAACATCGGCAGAAATTTTTTATAAGCGTACTTATAATAACCCGGAATTTAAAGACGGGGCTGATTTTCTGAAAAATCCTTTGGTGGAAACTTCAGTATTACAGGGAAACCAAAAAGCTTATGGAATTGAGATTTACATTAAACGAAGCGGACGTAAACTGGAAGGATGGCTTTCATACACATATTCCAGGTCTCTGATTCAGGTCAATGGAGAGCATTCGTGGGACAAAATAAATAATGGGGAGGTTTTCCCGTCTAATTATGATATTCCTCATTCATTAAATGCAGTTCTTAACTATTATCTCACAAGACGGGTTATATTCTCATCTATCCTGACGTACCAAACCGGCAAACCAATAACATATCCAGAATCAGTTTACTATGTTAATGGCACACCATATCTTGATTATTCAAAACGCAATGCTTACCGTATTCCCGACTATCTCCGGGCAGATTTTTCCCTGATGCTTGAAGGCAACCTTAAAAAGAATAAACTTTTGCATAGCTCCCTGATACTGAACCTATACAATGCTGCAGGGCGCATGAATCCATACTCAGTATATTATAATTCAGAAAATGGTAAAATAAAAAGCTACATGTATTCAGTGATAGGCGTTCCAATTTTCACAGTAACCTGGCTCTTTAAACTTGGGAACTATGCTGCAGACTAAAATCGTAATAAAATTCCTGATACTGGCAATCATGCTTCCCTCATGTATAACGCCTTATGAACCTCACATCAACAGCAAGGATATTAATAAATTTGTGGTTTCGGGTCAGGTCACCGACAACAGTGATTATCAGACAGTTTCGATCTCTAAAGCTTCTTCTGTAGGCAATCCGCAATATATTCCGGTTTCAAACTGTTACGTTCGCATTCTTGATGATAAAGGAAACGAATTTTTGATGCAGGAATCTTCTGCGGGCGTCTACCAGGTGCAGATCGATAAAAACTATCTTACTCCGGGCACTTCCTTTAAGGTTGTGATACTGACATCTGACGGCATTAATATAGAATCAGATTTTGACCGGATGAGCGAATGCCCTGTTGTAGATTCCGTTTATTACATCAGGAAGGAGATTCGGACAGATCTCCAGGGCCAGGTTACAAACGGGATACAGTTTTATATAGATCTGGATTGTGGAAATATAAACAGTCATTTTTTCAGATGGGAAGCCATTGAAACCTGGGAACATCACGCGCCTTATCCTAAAGAGTGGTACTATGATGGAACTGTACATCATATTTCCCCACCTGATTTCTCCAGAATAGTATGCTGGTCTACTGAACCGGTAAGAAATATCTATACTCTGTCCACTTTAGGTCTTGTTGAAAATAAATACAACATGTTACCCATTCATTTTGTGGACAATCACACTTCCAGACTGATGTATGGCTATAGCCTGCTCATAAATCAATTTGCTATGAGTGAAGCTGCTTACTCCTATTGGGATCAGTTACGCATTAACAGTGGCGAACAGGGGGGATTATACGAAAAGCAACCCCTGTCGATAAGAGGGAATCTTCATAACAACACTAATCCGGATCAGGTGGTACTTGGTTTTTTCAGTGCATCATCTCTTAAATCGAAACGTATATTTATCAGGAATGTGCAAAACCTTACTTTAGATTTTACCACTTATTGTACACCAGATACTCTTAGAGTTGGCGGGCTTCATTCAATCGACCCGTCAGAATACCCTGCTTTTCTGGCAGGGAACAAATTTAATTTCTTCAATGTCCAACTCAGTCAATACTGCGTGGATTGCATGTCATTGGGAGGGACTAATATAAAACCGGATTTTTGGCCAAACTAATATGAACAAAATTACTCTTCAAATATATTTTATGGTGTTTTTGCATTTTACAGGCTTTTTAATTTTAAATGGCCAGCAAAGCCAATCCAAAATAACAGGCGAAAAAGTAGTTTTATTTTCTGACCGTACTCTCTACATTACAGGAGAACAGATACTCTTTTCGGCTTTCCTTCAATCTGAAGTTGAAACGAATCAAGTCGAAATGAGCCGTGTTTTATACTGTGAGCTTATAGCGCCAGACGGCAACAAAATTGCCGGTAATAAGTACCTCATTAAAAACTCTTCAGCTTTTGGATATCTTACCATACCGAAGGATATTATAACAGGCATTTATTATCTAAGGGCTTATACCAAATTCATGCGCAATAGCGGCCCACTTTATTATCATTATACCGGCATAAAAATAGTAAATCCTAAAAGGAATGAAGTTCGGGCCATAACGGATAATAATTATTTATCTGAAGGCCTCTCTGGTGAAGAAAATCCAGAAAAAACCAGAGACTCATTCCTTATCTCACCTGACAAATCTCAATATGTCACCCGAGATACGGTGCATATATCAGTAGAGGGAATTGAAACAAACCAATCCTCATGGAAGGGATTAAGCCTGGCTGTTGTTCCGGAATTTTCAATCTCCGCAAACAAGGTGAGACTTTCTGAAAATATACAATTTGAGAAAAGAGTATTCTATTATCCCGAAACCCGAGGTCTCTCGATTACCGGAAAACTTACAGATAGTGCAACTGGAAATATTTTGCCCCTCATACGTATCAATTTATCTATCATAGGCAAGGGCAGGGACTTTATGGCTATGCAAACGGATACTGCTGGCCGGTTTTTCTTTTCCCTGCCGGATTATACTGGATCAAGGGACTTATTTCTTAGTGCGGAGAATATCAGCACCTCAACTCCAAAAATTTTGGTTGATAATGATTATTGTACTTTACCTGTTCACATACTTTCTAATAATTTTACATTGACCAAACAAGAACGAGAAGTCGCCTTTAAAATGTCAGTTAATTTACAACTTGGATCATATTTCAATAAAGATTCAATTTCCGATGTACTGAATTATCAAGGTCAGGATCAGGCGTTCTACGGCAAACCAAATGAAATTCTTTATATTGATAATTATATTCAGCTTCCTACACTTGAAGAGTATTTTAATGAACTTGTAACTTTAGTAAAAGTCAGAAAACATCAAGGCAAAAAATATTTCAGAGTATTGGGAACCCAGTCCGGACTAATTGATTTCGACCCGCTTACACTTGTAGATCTTGTGGCTATTGACGACCCGTCCAAAGTGCTGGCAATTTCCCCAATAAACATTTCCCGGATCGAAGTAGTTAACATGCTCTATGTGAAAGGAGACCAGACTTATGGAGGTATTATTAACATTATAACCAAACATGGTGATTTTGGAGGAATAGATTTGCCATCATCAGGAGTTTTTATTAATTATGGTTTCCTTGCTGATAGTAGTCATTATCCAGGAATTTATCCGCTTCCCATACACTACCCTGACACAAGAAACACTCTCTATTGGGAGCCACAACTTAAACTGAACAAAGATAACTCTACGAAGATATCATTTACTGTATCAGATACTCCAGGAAAATATCTGATTATCTTAAACGGAATAAATTCAAAAGGTGAAACATTCAGACAAACTTCTACAATTGAGGTGATAAAGTACCAGATGTCGCAGGCAATTAAGGATAAGGTAAGAACACCTACTCAATCTTCAGATTAACAAGCTCAAGCCTTGTAGTTGAGGCCTTCAGTACCTTGATAACCAAATTGCCGATTCTTATTACATCATTATTACCGGGGATGCTGCCGTGATAAAAGAGGATCATTCCGGCAAGCGTTTCATAATCATCTTCCTCCGGCAAATTGAGATGGTATTTTTCATTAAGGTAGTCAATCTCGAAACGACCTGATAGTATATATTCTTTGTATCCGACATTCTTTTCAATGAGATCAGTTGTATCGTGTTCGTCTTCGATGTCTCCTACAATCTCTTCAAGTACATCCTCTATTGTTACCATTCCTGATGTTCCTCCGAACTCGTCAACTACAAGTGCAATGTTCTTCTTCTCTTCGACGAATAACTTCAGGAGCTTATTTGCCGGCATTGTTTCCGGAACTATTGCCAGTTTTCGTATCATGGACCTTATCTCAGAAGGGTTTCTAAAGATATCCTTCAATTCAAAATATCCTATAATATTGTCAATTGTATCCTGATAAATCAGTATCCTGGATAGCCGTGTTTCGACAAATTTCTCTTTCAATTGCTCGACAGAACTTCCGGATTCAACTGCTTCAATTTCAGTCCTCGGAACCATGCACTCCCTTAGCTTTACGTTTGAAAAATCAAGAGCATTCTGGAAAATCCTGATATTGTTATGGTCCGGTTCCGACTCCTCTTTACTCTGATTGCTCAGATTGACAAAATGGTCGAGATCAACCTTGCTGAAAACTAGATCCTCCTGTTTTTTTTCTCCAGGATTAATTTTAAAAAAAATCCTGATGAACAGGTTTGAAGCTGCAAGGGTAAATTTGCTTATCGGGTAAAAAAGGAGAAAGAAAATCAGTGTGGGGATGCTTAAAAACTTAAGAAAAAAATTTGGAGAAATTATGAAAATCGTTTTTGGAAGAAACTCTGCTACCAGCAGGATAATGGCAGTGGAAAGTAAGGTATTTAATATAAGGACCAAAAGATCTGAGCCCAGTATTGGAGTAAGTAAACTTCCAAGGATTTTGGAGAAAACCAAGCCATAAATAACTAGTGAAAAATTATTGCCAATAAGCATTGTGGCTATATACTGGCCAGGGTTATCTGTGAAAAGTTTAATTATTCTTGATCCGAATACACCCTGTTTCCTGTCAAGTTCAATCCGGAGTCTGTTTGAAGCAACAAACGCAATTTCCATACCGGAAAAGAACGCGGACAGAATTATCGCGAGAAGTATTATCAGGATTACGTTCATACATCAAAGTTAGCTCTTTTTCCTCCAACGAACTATTTCTCATCCTTAAGATATATTATCGCAGTCACCTTAAAGATCCTTCTTTTGGTAAGATGAGAATCTGATTCGAAACCAATTCCCTGACTTACCTCATCTTCGCTGGTCATTTTCACAAATCTGTCAGTGTAAATATGATCTTTTTCCTGATTCCAGAATAACACTTCAGTTTCAAGCTTTTCATTATTCTCATTAATCACTACAACACTGTTTCTAAGCTCCCATAGATTATTATTGGTGCACTTCGCGTATTTTGACGTCACTATTACAGAATCCTTCTGGTTATTAAAAAGAACCACTCTTATTCCAGACTTGAATTCAGCATATTGTGGATCAGCTTTATCATATTTTTCAACAAGGGGGGAAGCCATTATAAGCTGTATTCGTCCGGAGTCAGACAGAACGGTTTTGAAGTCCCTTACAGTAAGTGAAGGAAGTGTCAGGAGATCTGACTTTGGAATAACAGGTATTTTATTTTCGCATGACAGGGGAATCATGCTTAGAACAATAAGCGCTGTAATCGCTGAATAAATTCTGAACTTTGATGACAGGCTTTTCATAACAGGCAGGTGATATTCTTAATTATCAGATTAATTATTAACCTGCAAAACTTCTAATTGTACTTCCGTTTAAGAAACCAGAAATCATACAGATTAAGACTAACTCCCATTGTAAGAAGTCCTTCAGTGTGGAGATTATTTGCGGGTGATGCGTATTTCTTTGTATAATCAATATACAGATTCATCTTTGAGTAGGGATTTCCCTGTAAGGTAGGCAATGGCAAACCAAATCCGATGCTCGCTCCATATTCTTTAAGTTGTTCCCCGTTGATAATTAAATAATTATCACCAATATGCGCACCAAGACGATACTCTACTCTGCTTATGTAACTATAGTTTGAAAATTTATCAGGGATATATTCCGCTCCGAAGCGAAGTTCTCTTGTATCAGCAGCATAGCCGTCAGCACCCGGTATTTTTGAGGTTGACCACTTTGTTGTAACGTAATCTAATCCGGTCGTGAATTTGTTTTTCTTCCCGAATGAAATTCCAAACCTGTAGGTAGCCGGAATAAAAGTTTTAGTAGAGTTATTAGCAACGTATGAAATTGTATCAATTACACTGTATGCCGTATACTTCACTGACAGCTGGCTATATTTTGTATTGTAATTATTACCGGAAGTCATTGATGCACCAATATTAAGAAAGTAATTATTTTTAAATGAGGCCGTATATTGTATCCCGTAATCAAAGTTAATACCACCTAATATTAGTTTCTCTTCACTATTATTATTAAAGACATTATTGAAGTCTGAAAATACAAACGAATTGTCTCTTTTTATTTGTCCTGACAGAAAAGACAAATTGCCTCCGATAGAAAAGTTTTTACCAATCTGAATACCAGAACCAACGAAGAATTTAGTAATTCCTCCATCACCATCATGATTTGCGTTGTATTCTCCAGTATTTGGATCATATCCCGGATCAGATGAAGTAACTGTTTGCGTTATTTGATAATAACCAGAACTCACTGGTACGATACCTGCTGCAAAACCCCATCTTTTCGCCAGAGGGAAGCCTATTATGAGATGATGAAAGTTCATATCATTAGATGAAAATTTTGATATGCCATCAGAGATAAAATTGCTGCCGTAATCAAGACCAAAATCAAAAATAAAAGAGATTGTATCGAGGCTGCTGTATGATGCCGGATTTGTAAAATATATCGAACTGTTATCTCTTATAGCTGTTCCAACACTCCCCATACCAAGGCTTCTGAATGATCCTTCGGGTTCCAGTGTCCCAAGATTGAACCTTGAATAAGGGGAATCAATATTTTTTTGACCGCTGGCCGTGTAGGCCATAGACAACAGAGAGATAAAAATGGCAATTATTTGCTTATTTTGCATTGTACTCCAGAATATAATTTAAACCATCAATCACAATATCAGGCATATATGTGATGTGATATTTGATTTTGTCTTTAAGAAATTCACTGTCCCCACCTGTAAGTAATATATTGAAATCAGTATGTTTATTCTCAAACGTGCGAATATACTCATTTATTTCATATGCAACCCCCGTAATCACTCCGGCCATTATTGCATCAGTGGTATTTTGCCCCGGGAATGTGAAACTCTCAGTTGGCGAAACAAGTGGTAACCTGTCGGTAAATTTGTTTAAAGCTTTGAATCTCATTGTTAACCCCGGTGAAATATTGCCGCCTTTGTAGATATTGGCCGAAAGGAAATCAAATGTTAAGGCAGTTCCGGCATCAATAATGAGGACTTCCGTTCCGGGGAACAGATTGAAAGCGCCGGCAACAGCTGCTATCCGGTCGGATCCAAGTGTCTCAGGAGTATCATATTCTATTTTGAATGGAAGCCTCGATTTATGTGAAAGAACATGTACATACGGGATATTCGAAAAAAACAGTTCAGATATTATCAGCGGAATCTTTTTCACAGATGATATAATAGCCTTTTGTGCTTTTATGCCGCGCAGTTCCTGTTCAAGTTCCTCACAACTAAGCTCATTTATACGTGATTGGGATAGTTTTTTCTTACCCTCAAACACAGCCAGTTTTGTACTTGTATTTCCTATGTCAACTATAAGATTCATAATGCAAAAATAGTAAAAAGTGTCTAAAGCTTTAACCTCCACTCCGCTTTACCCCCTAAATCCCCCCAGGGGGGGACTTTGAAAACGCTTTTTTTAGCCCCCCCCTTGGGGGGGATGGGGGGTAACAGATTAAGGGATTTTGGGGTCTGCAACATGCGACTCCAGTATCTCATTCAGCACCCTTATTGCTGTTTTTACTGATCTTACATCATTTATGGTGAGGCTAAGCTTTGAAGCTTTTTGTTTCATATTCATCTGCTTTTGCTTCCTGTTGACATAATTCATTATTGAAACAAAAAGTGAACTATAGTAAAACTGCGAATTTGGATCAGAAATAAAATAAGCAATGAGCAGGTCGTTTTTCAATAGTATTTTTTCGATTCCGATTTTTATTGCAATCCATTTAATTCTTACAATATCGAGAAGTGCCTGTGCAGGCTGCGGTATATTACCAAATCTGTCAATAAGCCTCTTCTCAAAAGAACTTAATGCTTCTTCTGAATCAATCTCATTCAGCTCTTTGTATAACCGTATTCTCTCCGAGATATTTGAGATATATTCATCGGGAAACATAATTTCTAAATCAGTATCAATTTGAAAATCAGATATATACTGTTTTTCATTATCTGATTTTTTGTATACTGCCACCTTTTCTTCAGATGTCGAGGATTCTCTGAATTCAGTATCTCTTAATTCGATCAGGGCTTCATTTAGTATACGCTGGTATGTTTCAAATCCTACATCGGCAATAAATCCGCTCTGTTCTCCTCCGAGCAGGTTTCCCGATCCTCTGATATCAAGATCCTGCATGGCAATATTAAATCCACTTCCAAGCTCCGAAAATTCTTCTATTGCTTTGAGCCTTCGTCTGGCTTCGTGTGTGAGGGTACTCATCGGTGGTGCCATCAGGTAACAAAAAGCCTTTTTATTCGAGCGCCCGACTCTGCCCCTTAACTGATGCAGTTCTGATAGTCCAAAGTGATGAGCATCGTTAATGAAGATCGTATTGGCATTGGGTATGTCCAGTCCCGATTCGATAATTGTGGTAGCAAGCAATACATCATAATCCCCCTGAATGAAATCGTACATCACATTTTCGATATGAGTACCATCCATCTGACCATGGACAATTGCAGTCTTTACATTTGGACAAATGCGGTTAATCTGTGCCTGTATCAGCTTAATATTTTCAACCCTGTTATGAATAAAAAATACCTGGCCATTTCTTGAAACCTCGTATTCAATACCCTCTTTTATTATCTCTTCATTAAAGCCATGTAATTCAGTAACAATAGGCATCCTGTTTGGAGGTGGCGTGTTTATAATGGAAAGGTCACGGGCTCCCATGAGTGAGAACTGCAATGTACGTGGAATTGGAGTTGCTGTGAGTGTCAGAGTATCAACGTTTGCTTTAATTTTCTTAAGCTTCTCTTTTACTGAGACACCAAATCTCTGTTCTTCATCTATTACAAGGAGGCCCAGATCTTTAAATTTAACATCCTGCCCTACAAGCTTATGGGTGCCTATTATAATATCTATTTTCCCTTCAGATAATTGTGAGAGGATTTTTTTCTGATCTGCAGCTTTTTTATGACGGCTGATATATTCAACATTACAGGGAAATCCCTTGAGTCGCGCTGTAAATGTCTTGTAATGCTGGAGGGCAAGAATAGTAGTTGGCACAAGTACGGCAGTTTGCTTACTGTCGGAAACTGATTTGAATGCAGCTCTGATGGCTATCTCAGTTTTGCCGAAACCCACATCCCCACAAACCAGGCGGTCCATAGGGTGTGTTGCCTCCATATCCTTTTTAACAGCTGTTGAGGCAGTCAATTGATCTGGTGTATCTTCGTAAATAAATGAGGCTTCAAGCTCGCGTTGAAGATAGGAATCAGGTGAAAAAGAGTATCCCGGAGAGGCCATCCTTTTTGCGTAGAGGAGTATCAGATCTTTGGCAATATCCTTAACTCTTGTTTTAGTATTCTGCTTTAGTTTCTGCCATGCACCTGATCCAAGCTTGTAAATTTTTGGCTCGGAATTATCTTTCCCTTTATATTTTGATATCCTGTATAGGGAGTGAATTCCTACATAAAGAATATCATTATCCCTGTAAACCAGCTTTATAGCCTCCTGTATCTTACCATTAACCTCAATCTTTTCAAGTCCTCCGAATTTCCCGATTCCATGATCGATATGAACAACATAGTCTCCCGGATTAAGCCCCGTAAGCTCCTTTACAGAAATGCTCTCTTTCTTTGTAAAATACCCTCTTATCCTGAATTTATGATACCTGTCAAATATCTGGTGGTCGGTAAATACCGAAATCTTCAGGTCATGATCGGTAAATCCACTGTGCAGATTAAGCAACAGAGAATTAAAATGCGCTTCAGGATTAATTTCTGCAAAGATATCCCTTAACCTTTCAATCTGTGATTCGCTTTCTGAGATGATGTAAGTGGCATAACCATCAGCATTGTTCGAGAGGAGTTTTCCGGTGAGCAATTCAAAATTTTTATTAAAAACAGGTTGAGGTTCAGTATGGAATTCAAATCTGGCATCTGGTTCTAACAGGCTATTTTTTCCAAACTCAAGCATCCTGAATTGTTTACAATTATCCAGAAAACGATTCCCGGTCATAATAATCTCTTTCTTATCGGATATTTGTCCCGATTCTTCTCTTTGAGTGGTCTGGAAGAAGATATTGTTGATCTTTTCCTTAATATATTCCGCATCCTCAATCCATATTAAAGAAGATGGAGGTAAAAAGTCAGTGAACGAATCATTTATCTCTTCAATTGAAATATCCTGGATGTTAGGTATAATGTAAATCTGCTTGTGAATACTCACAGAAAGCTGATCATCTGTATTAAAGGATCTGATTGTTTCGACTTCTTCGCCAAAAAAATCTATTCGGTAGGGCAGATCGGCCGAGTAAGAAAATACATCAGCAATACTTCCTCTTATCGAATATTGCCCTGGTTCATAAACAAAATCGGTCCTTGTGAAATTGTACTCATGAAGCATCTCTTCAAGAAACTCAAGAGAGATCTTGTCTCCTTTGTTTATAGTGAAGGTGTTCTTTTTCAGGTTTTTTCTGCTGACAACCTTTTCCATGACTGATTCAGGGTAGGTTACAATAATCCCCTTCCTTTTTCCTGATGCCAGATGATTCAGAACTTCAGTACGCAGGACAATATTGGCAGGTTCGGTCTGCTCATATTGGACTGATCTTTTATATGTAGATGGAAAAAAGAAGACAGATTCTTCCCCCAGGATAGAAATCAGATCGTTATAAAAATAGGCCGCATCTTCTTTTTCAGGGATGACTATAACATGAGTTGTCTGAGTTTTATGAAAAACCAACGATAGAACCATTGCCCTTGATGAACCTGAAAGTCCTTCGATAAGTATCTTCCCCGACTTGTCAGCATTAATTGTTTCAATCAGTCCGGGAAGGACAGGATGGTTGTTAAAATGATCAGTTATTTGGTTCTCCTTCATTAGGATATTTAAAACTGCGAGTTTAATGATGCAGATTGGATTCGCAAAGATAATGATCCAGAGGCACTAGAACAACAATCAGAAAGAAATCATCAGCGGTATAAGTTAAGAAATTTTTCGATCTTTTTTACCATGTTTTTGGATCCGATGTAAAAAGGAGATCGCTGATGGAGTGATGTGGGAATTATTTCCAGTATACTATAAGTGCCATTTGAAGCTAACCCTCCCGCCTGTGATGCGATGAATGCGATGGGATTACACTCGTATACCAGCCTCAGTTGCAACTCCACAACATTCTCCACTTGAAAGGAGAGAACCTATAAATACTTTATCGGCATATACATCAAGTTTCTGCTGGTTTTCACCATGGACATTCACTTCTCCTGAGCTTCCTATTATATCTACCAATCCGGCTTTATTAATTTTATTATTTACCATTTTAGCGGCAGTTCCAATATGATGTAATAGGCTGGAGAGCTCACCTTTTGCATATGGAAAATCCTTCTGTTTTAGGATGATAAAATCGTTGAGAGTTGTAATCTTATAATTTTCCATAGTCAACCTTTGTGTTACTTTGTGATTTACTTTGTGACCCTTTGTGGTTAAAAAAAGCATTTACCACGAAGGAACACAAAGGGAAAACGTCAATACCGGGCAAACTGTTCAAAATTTCACTGAAAAAATATTTGTTGATCAAAAAGAATATGATTCTTAAAATTGTGTTCTAAAGCAGAAATTCTAATTTTAGCATAAATTATAATAGTAATGAAGGTCTATAAGTTCGGAGGAGCATCGGTTAAAGATGCTGAAGGGATAAGAAATCTCGCGACAATTGTAACAGAAGAGTCAGATAATCTGGTAATTGTCGTTTCTGCTTTTGGAAAAACAACAAATGCTCTTGAGAAAGTTCTTAAAGCCTGGCTGAGTGGTGAGGATAAATATAATGCCCTTCTGGATGGAGTTTATATCGGGCACTTATCTGTAGTTATGGATCTTTTCGGACAAGGCACAGAAGTAAAAGGGAAAATAGATGTTTCTTTTGCTCTTCTTCGGGATTATTTATTGACTTCACTAAAAGGGGAATACGATTTTGAATATGATCAGGTCGTGTCATATGGGGAAATATGGTCAACAATTATAGTTGCTGAATACCTGAAAAAAAACTTTCAGTATGTAGAGTGGTGTGATATAAGGGAAAACCTGCTGACTGACGACAGGTACAGGGATGCAAATGTTTTATGGAGTGAAAGCACCAAAAGAATACAAAGCATTTTTAACTTCAGAAAGGAGAGGATTTATGTCACACAGGGTTTTATAGGAGGAACATCTGTCGGTCACACGACTACTCTTGGCAGGGAAGGATCAGATTATACTGCGGCAATCCTTGCAAATATGCTTGATGCAGAATGTGTTGTTGTATGGAAAGATGTTCCTGGTATCCTTAATGCTGATCCTAAATGGTTTCCGGATGCCCGCAAGCTTGATGAAATATCTTATAAAGAGGCTGTTGAAATGAGTTTCTCAGGAGCAAAAGTAATTCACCCGAAAACCATTAAACCACTACATAACAAAAATATACCATTGTATGTACAATCATTTCTTAACCCGGAAGAAAATGGGACGGTTATTAAGTTTGATGCAACTCTGAGAAAGATTATGCCGGTATTTATAAGAAAAGAGGATCAGATACTCATCTCAATTCTTCCAAAGGACTTCTCATTTGTGATGGGTGATAATCTGAGCAGGATTTTTCATACATTTATTACACACGGCATAAAAGTGAATCTTGTGGAGGCAAGTGCAGTTAGTATCGATGTCTGTGTAGACGATGAAAGGGCGAAGATCGATATCCTGATTAATGATCTCAAAACAGAATTTGCAGCAGTTTATAACGATAAGATTGAAATGCTTACTGTAAGACATTACACACCTGAAGCCATAGAATTGGTAACAAGAGGCCGTGAAATACTGCTGGAGCAGAGGACAAGAAGTACAGTCAGGTTTGTGGTGAGAGAAGACCCCTCTGTCGCTGCGCGACATCTCCCCTAAAGGGGCGAAAAATCTCATTTCTTTATTGAAATTTCACTTACATGCAGAATTTTCTCCCCGCCCGCCAAGGGGGTCTTATCTGTCAAACATCAGTCGTTGTCCCCTGTAATTGTTATTAATGACACCATTGTCATAAACAATTGTGCCATTCACAATCGTCTGAACTACTTTTGACCTGAAAGTTGTCCCTTCAAAAGGCGACCATCCGCACTTATATAAGATGTTTTCCTTTGAAACACTCCAGGGACTGGAGGGATTGATAAGGCAAAGATCGGCCTGATATCCTTCCCTTATAAAGCCTCTGTTCCTGATATTAAACAGAATAGCCGGATTATGGCACATCATCTCAACGATTTTTTCGAGGCTGAAAATTTTTCTGTGCCAGAGTTCGAGCATAACAACCAGAGAGTGCTGAATAAGCGGACCTCCGGAAGGTGCTTTAAAATAACTGTTCCCTTTTTCGGCTAAGGTATGGGGTGCATGATCGGTCGCAACAATATCGATAAGATTATTGTTAACACCATTGATCAGAGCATCTCTGTCAAACCTTGTTTTTATTGCCGGATTCCATTTTATAAGAGTTCCAAGGTCATCGTATGATGAGTCATCAAACCAGAGATGATGAACACAAACCTCACCGGTGATTCTTTTCTCATTTAAAGGCAAATCGTTTTTGAAGAGCTTAAGTTCATCGGCGGTTGAAAGATGAAGTATATGAAGTCTTGTATTATATTCTTTGGCAAGGTTAACAGCATGTGATGAAGATCGGAAACAGGCCTCCCGGCTTCGGATTTTTGAATGCATTTTAACAGGAACATCTTCCCCGTATTTTTCCCGGTAGATTTCACTGTTCTTCCTGATTATGGATTCGTCTTCGCAATGGGCTGTAATTGGCATTGAGGTCTGTGCAAAAAGGGCTCTTAAAGCAGGTTCATTATCAACAAGCATATTACCTGTTGAGGACCCCATGAATAATTTTATTCCACATACTTCTGAGGGGTTAACTCTTAAGACTTCATCGAGGTTTGTATTTGTGGCTCCTAAGTAAAAAGAGTAATTAGTGAATGCGCTTTCAGAACCAATCCGGTATTTTTCATTAAGAATATCGATAGTTACTGTTTGTGGATTGGTGTTGGGCATATCCATAAAAGAGGTAACACCTCCGGCAACAGCAGCCCTCGATTCACTAAAAATATCGCCTTTATGCGTTAATCCGGGTTCTCTGAAATGAACCTGATCGTCAATTACCCCCGGGATCAGCAATAAACCTGTTGCATCGATTATTTTTGTTCCTGACGGAATATTAATCTGATCAGCCGATCCTATTGATTTGATGAGTTCCTCTTTAATAAGCAGGTCGCCATGGTATGTTCTACCCTCATTGATTATTGTGGCATTTTTTATTAGTATACTGCTCATAGCAAGGTACAAATTCAATTTTCAGACTATCAGTAAACCCCCTTTGTATTTCCCCCCAGGGGGGGAAGAGTTCCATTAAAACTTCACTTTGTTTTCGCCCCCTTGGGGGAGATCCCGCTTTAGCGGGAGAGGGGTTTCCAGATACCCACCTCTATATATAAAGGTATAATCAACTTCAGAGGTTTTTTACGAATATACTTCTGATCTTCATTCTTAAGACTCCCCATAAGGCCTCGTTAAAGATTCCGCCAGACATTTTTGAGGCTCCCAGTTTTCTGTCGGTGAAGATAATCGGGACTTCAAGGATTTTATATCCCAGTTTCCAGGTTTTGAACTTCATCTCAATCTGGAAACCATATCCAACTGATTTGACCTTGTCGAGTCGTATATTCTTGAGTACTTCTTTTTTATAACACTTGAATCCGGCAGTCGTATCCATAATTTTCATGCCTGTAATTATCCTTACGTAGATTGATGCTACATACGACATAAGAACACGGGAGAGAGGCCAGTTAACAACGTTTACACCGCTGATATATCTTGAGCCGATGGCAAGGTCAGCACCATCCTCAGAACATGCTTTGTACAGTTTCAACAGATCGCGTGGATCGTGCGAAAAGTCTGCATCCATCTCATAAACATAACTATAGTTCTTTTCGAGAGCCCATTTAAACCCCGCGAGATATGCAGTACCTAAACCTAGTTTCCCCGGTCTCTCAACCAGGTAGAGATTATGGAATGATTTCTGGAGATCCTTCACAATAGCTGCAGTACCGTCAGGAGAATTATCATCAATGATAAGAATATCGAAGGCAATTGCCAGGGAAGAAATTGATCTGACAATTGCTTCAATATTTTCCCTCTCTTTAAATGTAGGTATAATAACTATATTTGAAACTTCATCCATATTATTGCGAAAATAAGGAAATTCATTTAATAGGAACTATATCAACAAGATTATTTGAATTTATCTTAGCTTTAATCCGGAGGGAAAGGCGTTAATATTTATTTAAAGATATTACAATCTCGAAATATAATAAAAGATAAGAACAGCTGGTAAAATTTTTCTATGAAAACATCATCTTGGATTCTTTTTTCATTATTATTAATAAGTTCTGAGGCATTCTCGCAGGAAAAGAACTGGAGACTCGATTTATTCAGTTTTTTTGACAACACTGAATTTGGACGGTCGGCTGTTAAGATCCCGCAAACAATGGCAGGAGTTCAGGTCGCCCCTGAATTTGGAGTTGTTTGGGATACACTTAATAAGGTGAATATCGGCATGAATCTACTGCATGAGTTTGGAAGCCCAAAAGCAATAGATAAGTTTTACCCGACTGCATATTATGAATCTAGCAGGGGACCCCTTAGATTTATTATGGGTGCATTTCCACGTTCCCGGGCATTAGAAAATTACCCTCGTCTCTTTTTCCAGGATTCTATCATATATTATCGTCCAAACATAAATGGCATTTTCTGCGAATACAGGAAAGACGATAATTATTTTAATGTCTGGCTTGATTGGACAGGACGTCAGTCAAAAACAGTGAACGAAACATTTTTTATTGGTTTTAGCGGGAAGTTTAAGACTGGTATTTTCTATCTGCAGCATTTTGGTTACATGTTTCATTATGCAGGGAAAATGGATCCTGTTGTTGAAGAGGCTCTGCATGATAATCTCCTGTTCCTAACCTCTGCCGGGATAGATTTATCGGGGAAAACCTGTTTCAGTAAGCTAGAAGCAAATGCCGGGTGGGTAAATCGATTAGAACGTTCGCGTGCTGATAATTCGGGCTGGATTGCATCAAACGGACTTCTTGTGGAAACGCGGGTGGAATATAAATGGATTGGGCTATTCAACACTTTCTACAAAGGCGACGGTTTGATGCATTATTACAGCGAACTTGGAAATAAACTTTACTGGGGCGATCCTACATACAGGTCAAAAACTTCTGACCGTTCAGATTTCTATATCAGATTTCTACAGAGCCATACTGTAGATCTGGAGCTTACCTATTCTCTTACTTTTATGGAGAACCGTATGTACCATGAACAAATGCTTAAGTTGATTGTCAATCTTAATTCTCTCAAAAATTGAGTCCAAGTAACATGCAGATAATAAGGTAAGTAGATACTGGCAAAATTATTTTGAAATATTTTGAGTTTTTTTTATTGGTTTGCTTGCCGGGAATAAATCAATTTATATCTTTGCAACCCTTTAGGACAAGGAGTTGATTGAAGGGCATTAGAGATAGTATTCCGGCTTTAGTAGAAGGGAAGCAGGGAAAGAAAAAGGGAAGGAAAAATATCTCAATAATTTTTGGTTAGGAAGTTCAGATGTATTAACTTTGTCTTCCCAAAAGTAAAAAACTGACTT
>PLNF01000036.1 GCA_003141715.1 Bacteroidales bacterium
CCCCTTTTCAGAGGGGACTCAAGGTTTAAAGTAAGAGTGTTTAGAAAATGAAAATCATTGAAACAGGGTTCAAAGGACTTATAGTTATCAAACCCACCATATATACTGATACAAGAGGCTACTTTTTTGAAAGTTTTAATCAAGTTGCCTTTCAGGATTCAGGCATCAGTTTCTCTCCGATGCAGGATAATGAATCAAAATCAGTGAAGGGTGTAATCAGAGGATTACATTATCAATTGAATCCCTTCCCTCAGGCAAAACTTATCAGAGTAGTTATGGGAAAGATATTCGATGTTGCTCTCGATATCCGCAAGGACTCTCTGACTTTTAGAAAATGGTTTGGCATCGAACTTGACTCTGAAAACAAAGATCAGCTATTGATACCGCATGGTTTTGCTCATGGATTTTCAGTTCTCAGCGATATTGCGATTATCCAGTACAAATGTGATAATGTTTATAACTCGCAGTATGAACGGGGAATTAACCTTAGTGATCCATCGCTTGATATTTACTGGAAATTAGGTTCAACAATTCCTGTTATCAGCGAAAAGGACCTTGCTCAGCCACTTTTGAAAGAGGCTGAAATTAACTTTTAGAAAAGAAGGCATTTTTTATGGCAATAATTCTGATTACAGGAGCGAAAGGCCAACTTGGAAACGAGTTAAAGGTTGTCTCAAAAAACTATTATGGATATGATTTTATTTTTACTGATATTGATTCACTCGATATAACCAGCCAAGAACAGACTTCAGAATTCATTAAGAAGTCGAAACCTGACTGGATAATTAACTGTGCAGCATACAATCTTGTAGACAAAGCGGAAAGTGAGCCCGATAAGGCTTTGCTTATAAACGGAACAGCTGTTAAAAATATAACAGAAGTCATCAGGGGATCTGAATGCAGGTTCATTCATTTATCATCCGATTATGTTTATGACGGAAAATCAAATGTGCCGTACAACGAGGGTGATCCTGTAAATCCATTGTCAGCTTATGGCCGGTCAAAACTGGCCGGGGAAAAATATGCCCTGCTTCACCAGGGATCAATGATCATAAGGACATCATGGTTATATTCTTCATTCGGAAATAATTTTGTCAAAACCATTCTCCGGCTTGCCGCTGAGAAAGAATCTTTAAAAGTAGTCTTTGACCAGACCGGAACCCCTACCTACGCAGCCGACCTGGCAGAAGCTATCATGAATATTATTTCAGGAGTGATCAGGAATCAGATGGCAATGAATTCCGGCATTTATAATTATTCGAACGAAGGTGTTTGCACCTGGTACGATTTTGCCTGTGAGATTACTAAGGAAGCAGGCCTGACCTGCCAAGTGCTTCCGGTTCCTACAAAAGATTACAAACAAACTGCGCAAAGACCTGCATATTCTGTAATGGACAAAAGTAAAATAAAGGAAAATTACTGGCTTTCAATACCACACTGGAGGACCAGCCTTATAAAATGTATGAAACTGTTAAAATAATATCACAATTATGTTATCACTAGCTGAGATCAGAACAAAAGCCGGAAGCTGGCTTAGTAAAGAGTTCAACGAAGAGACCCGTAAAGAGGTTGGTGAAATGCTTGAAAAAGACGAAACAAAGCTGATTGATGCATTTTACCAGGATCTTGAATTTGGCACAGGCGGACTGAGAGGCATCATGGGTGCCGGTACAAACAGGATGAATATCTACACACTTGGGATGGCAACCCAGGGTTTGTCAAATTATATAAGGAAACAGTGCGGTAGTTCGCGGGTAAAAGTAGCAATAGCTCATGATTGCCGCAACAACAGCCGATATTTTGCAGAAACTACTGCAAACATTTTTTCTGCTAACGGTTTTGTTGTATATCTTTTTGAATCATTGCGTCCTACACCGGAACTCTCATTCGCAATCAGGCATTATAAATGCCAGAGCGGTGTCGTTATTACTGCTTCACATAACCCACCAGAATATAACGGGTACAAAGCATACTGGAATGACGGAGGTCAGGTCGTAGCTCCTCATGATGACGGTATTATTAATGAAGTACGTAAAATAACTTCGGTAAATGAAATAAAGTTCAATGGTAGAAAGGATAGAATAAAAATCATCGGTAAAGAGACTGATGACATGTTCCTTAATGAGGTACATAAAATGAGCCTTAATCCCGAGATCATAAATAAGTTCTCCGATATTCCAATCGTTTATACTCCAATTCACGGAACCGGGATAACTATGGTCCCGCCCGCATTGAAAATGTTCGGCTTCAAAAACATAATCAGTGTACCGGAGCAGGATATAACAGATGGCAACTTTCCTACAGTAAAATCACCTAATCCTGAGGAACCTGATGCACTTAAACTGGCTATTAAAAAAGCTGTTGAAACGAATGCCGAACTGGTGATGGCCACAGATCCTGATGCTGACAGGCTTGGTCTTGCAGTAAAAAACAGAAAAGGGGAATTCATTCTGCTTAATGGTAATCAGACAGGCGTAATACTTGTATGGTATATCCTTTCTCAGTTCAAAGAGAAAAAAAAATATAAGGGTAACGAGTATATTATCAAAACCATTGTCACCACTGATCTCATCGAAAGGATAGCTGAAGGTTATAATGTTGAGTATTTCAATGTCTTAACGGGATTCAAATTTTTTGCTGAGCTGATCAGGGAAAATGAAGGAACTAAAAAATATATTGGCGGCGGAGAAGAGAGCTATGGATTCTTACCAGGCGATTACGTGAGGGATAAAGATGCGGTTGCGTCCTGTGCACTCGCGGCAGAGGCAGCTGCATGGGCAAAAAGTAATGGCATGTCCGTTTTTGAGCTGCTTCTTGATATCTATGTAAAATATGGTTTTTATAAGGAAAAGCTGATAAATATTGTGAGAAAAGGGAAAGAGGGCGCTGATGAGATCATAGCCATGATGACTGAATACAGGAATAATCCTCCTGAAAAGATCAACAACAGCAGGGTTGTTAAGGTTAATGACTATGAAACACGGGTTTCTCATGATATTCTAAAAGGAACAAAAACAAGTATCAATCTGATTAAATCGGATGTCCTCCAGTTTTTTCTTGCTGACGGATCAAAAATCTCAGTTAGACCTTCCGGTACCGAGCCTAAAATTAAGTTCTATTTCAGTGTGAATACCAAACTGGTTTCTTCAGATAAATTTGAAGAAACCGAAAAGATCCTTGATAAGAGGATCAATGACATTATAGAGGATATGAAACTACTATAATTACGCCCCCCTGCCCCCCTAAAGGGGGGTAAATTCTCAATTTTTTAGGATATTTTACTTAATGTGACGGAATTAGTCCCCTTTAGGGGGAAGTCCGCGAAGCGGACAGGGAGCCACCTTATAAGTGACCTTGGGGTAAAAAGTTTATTCTCCTATAATCTTCACTAGTACCCTCTTCCTTCTTTTGCCATCAAACTCTCCGTAGAAGATTTGTTCCCAGGGCCCGAAATCAAGTTTTCCCTCTGACACAGCAACGACTACTTCCCTGCCCATTACGGTCCGTTTGATATGAGCATCGGCATTATCTTCAAATCCATTATGTTTATATTGTGAATAAGGTTTTTCGGGAGCAAGTTTTTCTAACCAAACTTCAAAATCGTGATGTAACCCCGACTCATCATCATTAATAAAAACGCTTGCTGTAATGTGCATGGCGTTTATAAGTATTAAACCTTCCTGAACTCCGCTTTCATAGAGGCATTTTTCCACTTGTCCCGTAATATTTACAAATGCCCTCCGGGTAGGGATTTCGAACCAAAGTTCTTTCCTGTAAGATTTCATGGTTTTTGTGTATTAATTATTTCTGGGAAGAAAGATTACAGTTAAAGAATCAACGTGAACAAAAAAAGTCCTCCGCAAAATTCACCAGGTAAACTTTATCCGTCGACCGGGTTAATGCAGTATAAAACCATCGGAGGTAATCGATAGTGATTTCGTTCCTGTTGAACATACCCTGATCGATAAATACCCTCTCCCACTGTCCGCCCTGCGCCTTATGACAGGTAACGGCATATGCAAATTTAATTTGCAAAGCATTAAAATAAGGATTGTTCCTCACAGCTTCAAATTGTTTTCTCCTGGTTTTAATATTCAGATAATCAGCCAAAACGTTCTGATACAGCTCTTTATTTTTCTCTGACGGTAACGCGGGTGTATCAAGATGAAGGACATCCATCATTACTTTGGATTCAATTTCCAGATTATAGTCGGGAAACTTCAGTACCATATCGGCAAAACGAAAACCATATCTCTCCTCATATTTCCTGATTTTTTTCACCTCGGCAATGTCGCCGTTTGCAATAAATCCTGCTCCATCCTCATCCTCATCAATAATAAAGTAGTTATTCTTCACCACCATAACCATATCGCCCGGACTTATCTCTTCCTCCCTGAAAAAGATCCTGTTACGTATCCCCTGATTATACCGGTTTGCCTGTTTATTTGAATTAACAACAATTATCGTTCCCTCCATACCGCATGTGCCATATGCTGAAGAGATTTCATCAATCAGCTCTTCGCCGGTTATTCTTATTGTATCCTTGAAGTTAATGCAATCAATTGACGGATGAACCAGGTTGGTTTCTGCCACCTGTAAACGAACACGGGTTGCATTCATGAGAACTCCTGATGTTTCGCTCTGCCGTACAACCTGTCTCAACTCACAGGAAATTAGTCCGAATCCGTATCCTCCAAGAGAGGCAGGATCGAGAGCCGGACTAAGAATTGATCCTACCGGGGGAAGCTGGGCGGTATCACCTACAAGAATCAGTTTGCAATCAGTACCCGAATAGACATATTCAATCAGGTCATCGAGAAGCCTGCCGCTGCCGAACAACGATGAATCTCCTGAACTGTTGGATACCATTGATGCTTCATCGACAATGAAAAAAGTATCCTTATGAAGATTTCTATCCAGTGAAAAGCTGCCAAGCCCGTCTTTAGAGGATTTTTGTCTGTATATCTTCTTATGAATAGTAAATGCCTGCCGTCCGGAATATGATGCAAGAACTTTTGCAGCTCTCCCTGTCGGTGACAGAAGAACCGATCGCATCCTTAACAAATCGAGAGTTTTTACAACAGAGCTTATAATACTTGTTTTTCCGGTACCGGCATACCCGGTCATCAGAAATATTACGTCATTATTGTTAGTGCAGATATATCCGGCGAGTTTTTTCAACGCATCTGACTGATCATCAGTAGGTATATTCCCCAGATTCTTACACAGATTATTATATATAATTATATTTCGCATTAGCATTTAGCAGAATCACAAACTGCCGCTTGAATATTTTTCCTATTTTTGTTTGTAAACATACCCAATCTTGATAACAATAAGAAATGCCTTTTCTTGAACTTTTTGACGAGACACTCGATATAAACTCTACAGAAAATTATGAGTTATCAATTCAGGCAGGCCCCGATGGATTATCGTTTTGTCTTTTCGATTCAATAAGGAACAAGTTCATAATGATAAGGTCATTCGGGGCTGAAGAGAATAAGTATTTTAATGCCGATAAAATAAGTGAGTTGTTACGCAACGATGATTTTCTGACCAGACGATACAAGAAGGTGAAATATATTATGCCTTCATCTAAGTTTACTCTTGTACCGGCACCCCTCTATGACCCGGGTAAAAAGGTCGAGTACTTCACATTCAATCATAATCTTGAAGAGGACAATATTGTTTTGGCAGATAAGATTAAGGATCCTGATGCATTTCTTCTATTCTCAGTATCAAAATCAATCAGTGAGGTAATGAATAGTTTTTATCCCGGAGTTTATCCGCATCATCATTTAAAAATCTTATTGGACCATACTTCCTTAACCAGAAAAAGTGTTATCGGCAATTACATTCATGTTCATGTTGAAAGGGATTTTTTCAATCTTATTGTATTCAGCAACAACATATTAAAATTCTGTAATTCTTTCGCTTATCGGAATATCTCAGACATACTCTATTATGTACTTAACACCTTTAAGAATCTGGATATTAAACAGGAAGAGACAATAAATTTCAGTGGTCTGACAGAAAAGTATGATGATCTGTCATCCAGTTTCTCATTATACATAAGGAATATAAAATTTGCAAAACCTTCAGGCAACTTCACTTTCAGTTATGTATTTAATGATACTGAACTTCATCGGTTTATTAATCTTTTTAACGTTGCAAATTGAGAATAATAGGAGGCAGATACAAAGGCAGAAGGATCAATCCCCCCCCAAATTTCAAGGCAAGGCCTACCACTGACTTTGCCCGGGAGGCTTTATTTAACATCCTCAATAACAGAATTGATTTTGAATCTATCAATGTCCTGGATCTCTTTTCCGGAACAGGAAGCATAAGTTACGAATTTGCATCGCGAGGAGCTGCATCAGTTCATCTTGTTGAAAAAGATATGAATCATATTTCCGGAATCAAAAAAATATTAAAGGAGCTGAACCTTAAAAACGTAAGGCCGATCCATATTGATGTGAAGGCTTATTTAAAAACTTGTTCGGTTAAGTACGACATTGTTTTTGCCGATCCTCCATATGAGCTTTCCTGGCTCGAAGAGTTACCTGACCTTGTCGCACAGGCAGGAGTAATTAAAGATGATGGGGTTTTCATACTTGAACATCCCAGGGATTTAAGTTTTACAGGTCATAATTTATTTTTTGAGCACCGGAATTACGGTGGTGTGAATTTCAGTTTCTTCAATCCATTATACATCTGAATAATAGAATATTATAACTTATTTCATAAAATAGTCATCAAGAAAATAACAGATAATATTTTCGAAAATAATTTTGCGAAGTTAAAAATTAGGTTAATTTTGCAACTCGTTTTGCGATTGGTGCGGTAGTTCAGTTGGTTAGAATAACGGCCTGTCACGCCGTGGGTCGCGGGTTCGAGTCCCGTCCGCACCGCAAATGAAAACAAAAAGCCATGCGAAAGCGTGGCTTTAGTATTTTAAACCAGCAGCGTTGACGGCTTGACGGCAAAAGCGAATTGTTTAAAATACGTTAAATGCCACTGAGTGGCATTTTTACAATATCTACAACATTTATACAACTCTTTTCATCTCACATGCTACAAATAAAAAAGAAGACCCATGGGAACTCTACCTGGGGCCTCATTGACGAAACAGTGCTTTTTTTCGTCTCGATCATTCTATTGGCAAATCAAATTTAATATACTCTGGGGCCAATTGGAAAAAACAGTGGGCTTGTCCATAGTTGGCCGGACAATATTGACCACCAAAAGCCGGAGTTATGTATTTGTTGTTTAGCTATGTATGAAAATTGTAATCTTGCCGGCGAAATGTGGTCAATAAGCCCGGCTTTTGCAATAACGTTCGCTATCTCCGCATGAGGGCATTTATCAGCAGTTCACCTATGTTAACCTTATCGGTATAACCTAATTCCCCAACATCTGACATTGGTGCTCAACATGTTCCTCTTGCGGGGTACCTTTGCGAGCTATATTGTCGGGGCAGCGCATTGTTAACCTGGTTATTTTAAATATAACATTCTACCAACATTTCCTTTCAACATGTTGTTTGCCGGGACATCCACTCTGTAAGAAGAGAAGCTGAAAAAAGCCGACCCGGAACGGATCGGCTTTTCATCACTTAAAAGAATTTAGTTCCAATTGTTATTA
>PLNF01000085.1 GCA_003141715.1 Bacteroidales bacterium
ATTATTCTATGTGTATCGGTAATGATCTGACCACCGGTTTTACCTTCGATTACTTTCATCAGATCTACTAACAAGGCATTAGTAATACCATATGGCTTAAACAATTCAAATATTACGGCTTTATTATGTAAAAATGTTTTTAACTGACTGATATTAAATGTGATGAATTGTTCTTTTTCCTCTGAGATACTTTCCTTTAATCGTGAGATATATTCGGATACAATTTCATTAAATCCGGAGAATCTTTCGGCAGTTTCATTAAGTGTTATTTCAATGGAAGGATTGATCTCTTTGAGAACCGGAATTACCAGATGTCTTATTTTATTCCTGGTATATTTGGTATCTGCATTTGACCTGTCTTCACGAAAAATAATTTTGTGTTGGTTACAAAAAGTTAAAATGTCTTGTCTGGTGGCAAAAAGCAACGGCCTTATAATCCTGTTATTAACAGGTTTCATTCCTGTCATTCCTGTTAATCCTGTTCCTCTTGTGAGGTTTATTAAAAGAGTCTCAATATTATCGTTAAGGTTATGAGCAACGGCTATTGAATCGTATCCGTTTTTCATTCTGATCTCTTCAAACCAATTGTATCTCAGTTCCCTCGCGGCCATCTGAACTGATAATTTGCTCTTTTTTGCTAATGATTTTGTTTCAAACCTGGTGGTATAGAATGGAATATTATGATCAGATGCATATTGACGGACCATATCCTCATCTTTATCTGACTCACTCGCTCTCAGGGAGAAATTGCAATGAGCAATACCTGTCTTATAATCCTGTTGGTGAAACAGGTGAGCCATTACCATTGAATCAATGCCTCCACTGACCGCGAGCAGAATTTTGTCCCCGGGTTTTATAAGGTTGTTTTCAGAAATGAACTTTTTAAACTTATTAATCATATTAGTGTACATTGAGATGTAAAAATAGAAATTTGTTCATTACCGGTATGGTATAATAGCGGGAGGGCCTGGTTCAAAATTAGCAGGCCGTAAAAGTTGTTCTCCGGAAACAATAATGGAGGAGATTGTTGAATATCCCGGAGGGTTTGGAAAATATCCGATCCTCACCTGCAGAGTATTAAATACCATGTTGTCATTCCTTATCCTGATACCCAGTCCAATGCTTGAAAGTGCATAACCTCTTCCTAATATTTCATTTGTACCTGAAAGAAAGGCAAGATCAGTAAAACCGAAAAATGCAAACCTGAAACCATACAGATTAATCGGGCTGAACAAAACAGACTCAAGGCTTACAGATAATCTTTGGGTTCCTTTTATGGAGTCATTTTTAAACCCGGAGAATCCATTATCAGTAGTGAATTGCAGGAATTCATTTGTATATCTTCCAAATCCTCTTGTATATTGAAAATAAACAAAGTTACGGATCTTGGAATTTCCAAGATTTATAAGGTTTGAGAAATAATTCATCCCGAGAGACAAGAGTCCTTGTTCGGTTTGATCTTTATTTACATAAGTTGATAATCCGGCATATGTATAAAAATAGCCAAGGGCTTTAATAGATTTGCTAAATGATACTTCACCACCAATGTATGTTCTCTGCTTGAATTCATTAAATTCTCTTCCTGTGGTGATCTTGAATAAGGCTCCATAGGGAATATCCTCAGTGCGGCCATAGCTATAGATGAGGTTAGTTTTGGTGTATTTTTGTATTGAAAGAGCCGCTGATCCCAGGAAAAGCTTGTATCTCTGCAGGTTATAAAAAGACTCAGGCGATATAAGGGGATGATCGAATACATTATTATTAGTATAGCGTGCACCAATAATGATTCTTGATACTGACTCCTTATTAATGAGGAACGACCTTGACAGCCAGTAATCCTGTAAATTGTATTTCAGAGGGGCAGGAACCGGAAGTGTATCAAGATCTTCAGAAGTGTACATCATCCGGACAGAAATTCCTCCGGCATATTTTGTACTTGAACTGACCAGCTTTCGGTTTAGGTCAAATCCATATGTTTTTTGTCCCAGTCCATTGAGGTAGTATACGTTAAGGTTTATAAAAGATTTTGCGATATTGTTCATGAGATAATGTACTCCAAATCCAGGCGAATCAGGAGCTGTATTATCAAAAGGAATATCGATTCCAAATTCATGCCCCATTCCGAAGATATTTTTATCAAAAATGGAAACGGAACCCTTTTTGAGCCCGTTATAAGTATATGAGCCACCAAGAGAATAAACATCCCTTGTGTAAACTACAATATCGGCTTCCTGATCAGATACCGGAACTACAATTATTCTGGCATCAACTATGAAAGGAAGTTGTCGTAAAATTCTCTCGTTATCGCTGAGAACCAAAGGAGATATCTTTTCACCTTCTGAAAAAAGAAGGTTTTTTCTGATAATATTTTCATTTGTATTGAAATGGGTCTTATTTAAAAGGTTTTCAATCTTTTTCGGATTATATGAAGATGGATTATTAATATCGGCTCCGAAAACATTAAGCCTTTGTATAACAATTTTTCTGATCTTTTTTCCTGAATATTCGCTATAGCTGGCATCACTTGTTCCTGTGAACTGTTTCTTATAAATTGTGTCAGGACGAACAACTATAAAATTATATAGTCTTCGCGTAAGCTGATTCTTTGAAGCTCTCGCTTTCAGTGTGTCGAAGAACACAAGGTTTTTATCTCTGACCGGAATGAGGGCGGGGACTTCTGAAGAAGGAAAGCTTAACAATGTTTTTTTTGAAAAAAGAGAAATATTGTCTCTGATTTTAGTAATAATGTCGGGGGAAATTTTTTTTATGGTGTCGTTTTCTGAACGAAATTGAGGATATGCAATGTTACAAGATAATAGAAGGGCCATAAAAATGAATAACCTTAACCAACTCCTGTATTTTCTCAGAATTTTGCACATCAGGTTTCTTGAGGATTGCTGATCAGCACATCATCAGAATTAAACTGAAATCCAAGCCGTTTTCCTGTTATAACCCTTGCGTGTTGAATTTTCGCTTCAGCCTGACCTACGGTAGCGATTTTTACTGTATCATATGGTGGCACAAGCAGATCAAATTCAAGTGCATATTGAATTGCAGTTGAAATAATCAGTTGTAATGATTGCTTGCTGATCTCTTCACTGCCATAATTTGTGAACAACATTCCCATCTGCCTTTTCCCTTCAACAAAATACTGTTTCTCATGATTAATGAAGATCCTGGCTATAAGGTATCCCAGATCATCTAACCGCGAATATTTGAATGAGTCGTTGAGAAAGTTGTAAATGTTGATAATACCTGAATATGCATTGTACTTGTTTTTCTGTATGTATGCTGTTTTCCAGGCTGGGTGTTCTCTGTCGAACTGAAAAATGTTGGAGTGCATACTGAAAAGCAATATATCTCCGGCAACCTTAATCTGAGCATCAAAATTACTACGGTCGGTATATTCAAGTCTTATCCTTGAATCCATACCGCTTAAACTGGTATTTACCTCTTTTGACAAATTTTTAAGAACATCCTTGACTATACAAAACGACTCAAGTGTATTATCGAATACTTTTTGTTTCAGAAGCGATTTTTCTTTAAGTGTTCCTATTATTGCCACTTTCTTATCAGTCTGATCTGTCATGGTAAACGTAAAATTAAGTGAGATATTGGCATCTAAAATAAGAATTTAATTAATAGGATCTTGCAAAAAGAACCCTTCTGCTGGACGGTTTTCCTGAATAAATGCATTTGCCCGATTCATCAGGGCTGTCAAAAGGAATACACCTGATTGTGGCTTTGGTCTCATCCTTAATTTTTTCTTCAGTCTCGGCTGTTCCATCCCAGTGAGCCATAATAAAACCACCCTGATTATCGAGAACTTTCAGAAAGTCTTCCCACTTATCGACATAAAAAGTATTTTCTTTTCTGAAATTTAGAGCCTTATTATAAATATTAGTCTGGATCTCATCAAGCAGTTTTGCGATATATTCATATACTTTATCAATCGGTATTGTCTCCTTAGTAAGGTTATCCCTCCGGGCAACTTCGATTGTTTTGTTTTCAAGGTCGCGGGGTCCGATCGAGAGACGGACAGGAACTCCCTTCAACTCATAATCAGCGAATTTCCATCCCGGTTTATTATTATCTCTTTCATCATATTTAACTGAGATCCCCAATTTTTCTAATCCTGTTTTGATTTTTACCGCAGCATCTGATAAAGCACCTATCTGTTCAATATTTTTATAAATAGGTATTATTACAACCTGTATCGGAGCAAGTTTGGGAGGCAAAACGAGTCCATGATTATCGGCATGACCCATAATTATAGCGCCAATAAGCCTGGTTGTGACGCCCCACGATGTTGCCCATACATAATCTAGTTTTCCTGTCTTGTCGGTAAACTGAACATCAAATGCCTTGGCGAAATTCTGTCCAAGAAAATGGCTCGTCCCAGCCTGTAAAGCTTTTCCATCCTGCATAAGGGCTTCGATGGTATATGTGTCGAGTGCTCCGGCAAACCGCTCATTTTCAGTCTTATATCCCTTTAATACAGGAAGCGCCATTGAATTTTCAGCGAAGCTTGCATAAACATTGATCATCTTTTCAGTCTCTTCTACAGCTTCCTCACGTGTTGCATGAGCTGTGTGTCCCTCCTGCCAGAGAAATTCTGTAGTTCGTAAAAAAAGTCTTGTCCGCATTTCCCATCTCACTACATTGGCCCATTGATTAATAAGAATTGGCAGATCCCTGTAGGAGTGGATCCAGTTTTTATATGAGTTCCAGATTATGGTTTCTGATGTAGGACGAATAATCAATTCTTCCTCAAGCTTTGCTGCAGGATCAACAACAATTCCTTTCCCATTTTCATCATTCTTGAGACGATAATGAGTTACAACTGCGCACTCTTTTGCGAATCCCTCCACATGTGCGGCCTCTTTGCTGAAAAAAGATTTTGGAATAAGTAATGGGAAATATGCATTAACATGCCCGGTGGCTTTAAATAGTCTGTCGAGTTCAGCCTGTATCTTTTCCCAGATTGCATACCCATAAGGTTTAATGACCATGCACCCGCGTACAACTGAATTTTCTGCCAGATCAGCCTTGATAACCAGATCGTTATACCATTGTGAATAATTCTCGTCCCTGTTAGTTAAAAACTTAGCCATTTTTTTGGTACGGTATTTGTTTCATTAATATTAAAGAAATAGATTGCGTAAAAATAAATAAAAAGATCAGTTATTACTCAAAAAGAAAGTAAGGTTCATCATGAAAGCAAAATATTATCTCGGACTTTTATCAATACTGCTGCTTTTCACTTTAACAGTAAAAGCCCAGAGGGATGATTCAAGAAACTACAGGAATGATGATGATTATTACTTTACCTCAAGGATCAACAGGTTTCACAGGTTTTATACGGCGTCCGATTATTACTCTCCGGTCTTTACAGATTCTTACTGGTACAATTATCACCCCTTTTCCTTAGGATTGAGCCTTTACGGCGGCAGAGGTTTCGGGTTGGGATTTTCTTTTAATTTTCCGGTTTATGATTATGGTTATGGAGATTATTACGGATACGATCCTTATTTTGGAAGCAACTATTACTGGGATTATGATCCTTTTTATTACAATGGCTGGTACTCACCTTTTATATTCAGTTTTAACTTCGGAAACAGGTGGCGGAACAACTATTCATCCTCCGGTTACCCGTCGCGGAGGAATTCCGGAAACAATCCTGAATCTTCTGTTCATAATAATAATGTGTCGAGAAGGGGAATCTCTTCAGGTAACTATTCAAGGAATGTAGTTAACAATAACAGGCCCGTAGTCAGGTCAGATAATGGTCTTAATACTGGTGAAACCAGAAGAAACATTTATGCCGGTTTGAATAATAATCGCTCCGGCAATAATATGAATAAGGGTATTAACTATGGGAGGTATGTCCGTTCGAATACTGGTATAACCACACATTCATCCAGAACAATGAGTGCTCCTCACCTACGTTCTTCTTCGTCCAGATCAATGAGTGTTAATCAGGTACATTCTTCTTCCTCCAGATCCATGAGCTCTGGCTCCGGTACAAGAAGTAGTTCATCACATGGTGGATCAAGATCCTCAGGTTCTTCAAGGGGAAAATCATCGGGACGAAGATAAATGGGATAGGGACATACCATGACATGTCCCTATTTTATAAGAAAAAGCATTATATTTATTGAATCATAACAGTTAGTTAATTAAATTTGTTTCTTTGGTACAATATTTGCGTGTTACTTAGAAAACAATAGGGGGAATTTAAAATGAAAACATTATCTCAAATATTAATCCTTGCACTTCTTACCCTGGGCTCCTGTACCTCAAGTCTTTATACCGGCGCCGAATATGATGATCTTTATTATTTACCTTCAGATAAACCGGTTGCTAAAAACAATCCGGCTGTAAATGAGCAGATTCCCGAAGGCACCTTAAAGAATAAAGACTATTATGATAATATTTATGCATCTGATACTCTTGTTTCAGACCAGTATTCAGATGCAGTTGATTATGATAATCAGGTAAATAACAATGAGTATAATAATAACCAGGGATACGATTATTATAGTGATTACCCATATTCCAACAGGTTAAGAATGTTTTACGGAAACTATTTTGATCCTTACTGGAGAGATCCATTCTATCTTGACTATGGTATGGGTATGGGCATGGGTTATGGCATGGGCATGGGCATGGGTTATGGCATGGGCATGGGTTATGGTATGGATTATGGTTATGGTATGGGTTATGGTATGGGCTATGGTATGGGTTATGGAGGATTATACGGTGACTATTATGGAATGTACCCAGGGTATTATGGTGGTTATTATGGTGGCGGTTATTTCGGTGGTGGATTTTATGGGGGATGTCCCTTGTCGTATCGTGATAGTAAAGGCTCTTACGGGAGACAGGAAAGGCCAAGCAATCTTTCACCCAGGTGGAATAGAAATGTAGGTGGTATTGGCTCTTCAGGAAGAGTTTCTTATCTTTCTGCTGGAACTTCCAGAGTTGGTAGAAGAACTTCCGGATCGCAGACAATTGCTGCCGGGCAAAGGAGAACTGTTTCATCAGGCGTAAATTCACAACAGGCAGTTAATCAGGTAAACGGAAAAACTGTTCAGGATCAAGCCAAAGGAGTGTATACCCGTTCCAGTACTTCTATCCAGAGGAACCCGGCAAATGTAAAACCGGCATATAATAACGTTAACAGGTCATATACTCCCAGTTATAATAATCCAAGGATGAGTACGAGGCCGTCATATAACAATAGCAGAGTTTCTGAAGGCGTAACTTCCGGTATCAACCGGAATAGCGGTGCAACAAATAATAGCCGGACGTATAATAACTCAGGTTCTGTGCGGCAGGGTTACCGGAATTCTTACAATAATGTCAGAAGCAATTCTTCAGGGAATAGTGTACAAAGGAGAAGTGAGTCACCTTCAGGGTATTATTCTCCGGCCAGTCAATCCAGATCAAATTCTTACAGAAGTTCAGGAAGCTATTCTCTTCCGTCAAGAAGCAGTTATTCATCAGGTTCTAATGGAGGTTCTTCTTCCGGAAGCAGCAGATCTTCCTCATCATACAGCAGCGGATCTTCTGGTTCTTCATCAAGAGGTTCTTACTCTTCAGGATCTTCTTCAGGTTCTTCCTCAGGTTCTTCATCAAGTGGTGGTGGTTCTTCTTCAGGAAGGAGATAGTTTGAGACAATAAAATAGTGTTAAAAAAGTTCATTCTAAATAAGGAGTGCAGGGATAGTCTTACAAAAAACAGAAATCTCATGAAAAAGATAAGTTTATTTATATTCGCAGTATTATCTATGTTCTCTGTGGTTAATGCCCAGAATGTAGATGATGTACTGAGGTATTCGCAGATCTTTTATGGAGGAACTGCCAGGTTTATGTCAATGGGTGGCGCTTTCACAGCTCTTGGCGGAGATATCTCCTCTTTGAGTCAAAACCCTGCAGGACTTGGTGTCTTCAGATCATCTGAACTGACAATTACTCCACAATTGTTCAGTATTACAACAAAAGCTGGTTTCAATGGAGTTTCTACATCTGGCAATCTTTCCAATTTTAATCTTAGTCAAATCGGAATTGTGGCTAACTTAATATCAAACAACAATGAAACCGGACTTATTACACTGAATCTGGGTTATTCGTTCAATAAAACAGATAACCTGAGTCAAAGTATAGTAATTCAGGGAGTAAGTAATACGAGTTCAATGGCAGACTACTGGGCAGCACTTGGAAACAAAGATGGAGGGACATTTTATAAAGACCTTCAGGGTGCTGAAGGAATTGCCTTTGATGCATGGATAATGGATACGGTTACAGGATCAGGTGGTAAATCATACGCAACAGCCTTTTCTAACTATGGAGATAATCCTCCATCGATATACGGTCAGAAAATACGGCGCCTCGTTACAAATGAGGGCTATATAGGAGAGCATGCATTCTCTATTGGTGGTAATTACTCAAATAAAATATTTTTTGGAGCTACATTTGGAATCACTACGCTAAGATATACAAGTGATTACGAACATCTCGAGTCGACCGATGTTGCATTACCATCACAATTCCAGAGTTTTACGTACACTGATCATTTCGAAAATAAAGGAACAGGGTATACCCTTAAACTCGGGGCAATCTATAAACCGGTTGATGCTGTCCGTATTGGACTGGCATTTCATTCCCCGACATGGTATAAGATCGATGAATATTACTATAACGACATAACCTCACACTTCACAGATGGGGGTCAATACGAGTCTTCTAATACTCCAACGAGGTTTAACTACGCCCTGGCTACTCCTTACAGATTATTGGCAGGGGTGGGAGTACAGATAAAAAAGTTTGCCCTTCTCAGCGCTGATTATGAATTTATTGACTATGGATCTGCCCGAGTTTCTGAAACCGGTGATGACAGTGAAGAAAACCTTGGAATAAAGAACACCCTGAAAACAACCAGTAACTTCCGTGTAGGAGGTGAGTTCCGGCTAAACAATCTTTATCTGCGAACAGGATATGGTTTTTATGGCAAACCATTTAAATCGGGTGATGCAAACTCAAATCTTGATTATAGTTCAATCTCTTTCGGGGCAGGGTTGAGAGAACAAAAATTTTCAATAGACTTTGCTTATACTAATTTCAGTTATTCACAGAACTATTTTTTATACCCCTCAAGTACAGATTATCAGGGTAATAACATCGATGCTGCATCAGCCAATCTGAACACAGTTAAAAACATGTTTACACTGACTTTGGGATACAAGTTTGGTATTTAATACTTTGATGACTTCCTTTGAAAGAGGCGTTCTCAATTGAGATAGCCTCTTTTTTTATAGATAATCGATAAATTCCGGCCCCATATTGAAAATCAGGTCAATAATGCTTAACTGCTGATCTAAACGATTACAAGTATCAAAAACCTGCATGTATTCTTTGACAATGAATTGAGATTTTTCTTTCGGCGATATTTTGTATCTGAAGTCATTATCAGCTTCTCCGATGGGTTCAAAATTAGTAGTATGTGTTAGTTTAATATTCAATTTAAGCATTTTAAGAACTGACTCCGTAAGTTCCATGTTCAGGTCTATAAGAAAATCAATCTTCTTAGAAATTATCTTTTCAATATTTTCAAAATAAAATTGGAAATAGGGCGATGAGTTATATGATGCAGTTATAGCCCTCAAATGAACCTGTTGCCACCGTTTGGAGTAGTCGATTCTGATTTCTTTTAATGGTGTTTTGTGTTGACTGCCAAGATAAACCGGCACCGACAGTAGCTGTGGACCATGTGATGAGAGTATATAACATCTGTTCCTGTAAGACTGTTTCAGGTAGTTTTCCTCCAATTCGACTAATACTTCATCAGCTTGTGAAATCAGCGAGAAATATTCCACCGGTGGTAAGTAAGCTGTGGAAACCAGTATTTTCCCTGCCATTGTAAAAAGGATCACTCTATCTTGTTAATCATACTGGCAGCGAAACCGGCCCCGAATCCATTATCAATATTCACAACCGTGACACCAGTTGAACAACTGGTCAGCATAGCCAGCAGAGCAGAAATCCCTCCGAAATTAGCACCATACCCAACGCTCGTGGGAACAGCAATTACCGGTTTATCAACCAGTCCACCTACAACGCTTGCAAGAGCCCCTTCCATACCTGCTATAACTATAATTACCCTGCAGTTCCTGATTTCCGGTAATTTGTCTACAAGCCGGTGAATTCCTGCTACGCCTGCATCATAAATTCTTAAGACATTATTTCCAAGGAGCTCAGCTGTAATGGCAGCCTCTTCCGCTACCGGCATATCAGATGTTCCAGCAGTAATAATTGCAATTCTGCTTTCAGGTATCTTCGGCTTTTTCTTTTGCAATGAAATAATCCTTGCCATAGGGTAATAAACAGCATCAGTTGATATGCTCCGGACAGCTTCGTACATTTCATTATTTGCCCTCGTACCAATGACATTATTTTCCTTTTCTGACATCACTCTGAATATTTCTTTGACCTGCTCGACTGATTTACCCGCACAGTAAATAATTTCAGGATATCCTGTCCGCATTTCGCGGTGATGATCTATTCTTGCAAAACCAAGATCGGTATATGGGAAATTTTTAAGTACTTCCAAAGCCTCTTCGATGCTTGTCTCTCCTTTTTTAACATCTTTGAGCAGTTTTTCAACTTCTTTTGCATTCATATTTCTCTTTTTTCAGGATTTAAACTTCCTGTCCTGTAACCTTCAAGGTCCAAAGATACGTATCTGAATCCTATTTTTTTCAGGTTGGAAATAATATGTTCTTTGTCAGGATTATGAATGATCTTTTCGATGTACCCGGGCATGCACTCAATTCTGGCCAAATCACCATGTAACCTGACTCTTGTTCCGGGATAACCTAATTCAAATAACATATTTTCAGCTTCTTCAACCAACCTGAGTGTTCCTTCATTAATCTTGGTATCGTAGGGAATTCTTGTCAGTAAGCATGCCATCGCAGGCTTGTCCCAGATGTCAAGATCTGCCTCCCTTGATAATTCCCGTATATCTTTTTTTGTAAGACCTGCTTCGAGAAGAGGACTCCTGATACCCAGTTCTTTCAGAGCTGCTATGCCTGGTCTGAAATCACCGGTATCATCAGCATTTGTTCCGTCAATAACAAATTGATAACTGTTTTCCTCTGCAAAGCTCAATAGATCTGTGAAGATTGTTTTCTTACACTGATAACATCTGTCAATAGGGTTATTTCTTATCATTTCCGGGAAAGAAATATCTATTATTTTATGTTTAATGCCAAAGGAGCGTGTGAATTCAATGGCTTCATCTATTTCGCGGGAGGGGATATATGGTGTTCTTATTGTTATTGCAATTATGCCTGATTTTCTTACTGTATGTGCCCGGTGCAAAAGAAATGAACTGTCAACTCCTCCTGAAAAAGCAACCACAAATGAATTGAGATTTTTTAGTATTGAGTCGAGTTTTGATGATTTTTGGTCTCTTATATTCATTTTATTATTTCGAATTATGAATTTCTAATTTCTAATTTACTACTTACTATTTACTATTTACTTTTCAGTAACAAGGCCATAATAGTATTGTAGACCTCCTTGACCGGAACCTGTTTTTCAGCAGCTATACGTTTACATTCTTCATATTCGGGTTTACAGGATACTTCTTTCCCGTTATAGTATGATCGTTTAACAGTTAATTCGCCATAAATGGTCTGAATAGTTTCGAAGTTCCGTACAAGAGTATCCTTCCTGAATGGGAAAGTCCTGATTCCCAATGATGTTGATTCGCTAAAAATGATATTTTTAACGGTATCGGCTAATTCTGTTTCACATATAACATTAAGTAAGATACCGGGACGGCCTTTTTTCATAATTATATTTGAAAAGAAAACATCCGAAACTCCTGCTTTAAAGAGCCTGTCGGAGATATAGTCGAAAAATTCAGGATTCATGTCATCAATGTTACACTCAATCTGAAGGGCATCATGTCCTGATTCCTGATTCGCGATTGTTTCACCAAAGAATACTCTGAGAAGATTGGGAACATCCGGATGCTCTTTCTGGCCTACTCCATAAGCTGTTTTTTCAATTTTAATAGCCAGATCAGAGTCAAAGTTGGTTCCAAGTGTAGCCAGTATTGCAGCACCTGTCGGAGTCGTAGCTTCAAAGTCGACACCACCTTTTTTCACAGGAATTCCTTTAATGAGTTCAGCAGTTGCCGGTGCCGGTACAGGTAGTTTACCGTGATCGCATCTTACAAAACCACCTCCGAGTTCCACCGTAGATACATGTACGGCCTCTACCTTTAAAGCATTAAAACATATTGCAGCACCAACTACATCAATAATTGAGTCAACTGCTCCGACCTCATGAAAATGTATATGGTCAATTGAGATTCCATGTACTTTTGCCTCAGCCTGGGCAATCTTCATGAAAATTTTCCCGCTTAATTCCTTGGTTTTATTGTCAAGTGTCGAGTCGTTAATAATCTTTTGGATATCTGAAAGGTGCCGGTGCGCATGTTCGTGTCTGGTCTGCTTTACCGTCACTTTTGTTCCGGTAATACCATGCCTCTGATCTTTCTGTACAAGGAGCTCCCAGCCGGGAAGGTTAAGTTTATTTAATTCATCAATGAGATATGTTTTATCAACACCTAGATCGATCATAGCACCGAGATTCATATCTCCACTGATACCTGAGAAACAATCATAACCGATAATTTTCATATTTTTAGAGTAGTATAATGTGGAACAATTAAAACAGAAGAATGTTAAAAAAAATCAATAAAATGCATCTGCCTTTATTTTGATCCGCTAATATACTATTTACAATCTTTACGGAATAAGAAAAAAAAATTGTATTTTTCGGCACTTATCCAAGAATCGTTTAAATTAACCAGTTTATTAAGATTATGAAAAGAAGGGATTTTTTTAAAACATCAATTGGCGGAGGTATCGCTGCCGGTGCAGCTTTAAAAATGGGTGGATTTGATAAACTCTGGTCATCAGCACCATCAGCCGCAAAATATGACATGGTAGCTGTAATGGGTGGTAACCCTGATGCAATGTTCGATCTGGGAATACAGGAACTGGGAGGAATGGGCACATTTGTTCAGAAAGGACAAAAAGTACTGATTAAACCTAATATTGGTTGGGATGTAATTCCAGACCTTGGAGCCAATACAAATCCATTTCTTGTGAAAAGGATAATCGAACATTGTTTTAAAGCAGGAGCCAAAGAGGTTTATGTATTTGATCACACATGTGATAACTGGGTTAATTGTTATAGTAATTCCGGTATTGAGAAAGCTGCAAAATCTGCAGGTGCGAAAGTAGTTCCGGCCAACTCGGAGAGCTATTATCAGCAAATTGAAATTCCGGGTGGAATAAAGCTTCAGAAAGCCAAGGTCCATCAGCTTTTGCTTGAGACAGATGTTTTTATAAATGTACCGGTTCTTAAAGATCATAATTCAACACGAATGACATGCTGTCTTAAAAACACCATGGGTATTGTTTGGGACAGAGGCTACTGGCATTCGAATAATCTGAATCAATGTATTGCAGATTATGCCCTCTATGAGAAGAAACCAGCACTTAATGTGATAGATTGTTATACTGTTATGGTAAAACATGGTCCCCAGGGAGTATCAAAAGAAGATGTCGTTTCAATGAAGTCACAGATACTTACAACCGACTGGGTAGCAGGAGATGCAGCTGCAGCCAAAATGCTGGGAGTTGCAGTTGAAAAGATCGAGTACATTCCCATAGCACATAAAATGGGACTTGGGAATATGAACCTGGACACCCTCAATATTAAAAGAATTAAAATGTAATTCCTGATGAGTTCATCTATACTTAGAAGAATCCGGATCGTCTTTTCAACACTTGTTTTTATCTTTTTTGTCCTGGTTTTTGTTGATTTCAAATCATTAATTCCGGCAAACTATATCAACACCTTAATGTTTTTGCAGTTTGTCCCTTCTGTTTTAAAGTTTTATGATCTGAAAATTTTAGCATCAGGCGGTTTTCTTGTAATTCTTTTATTGACTTTAATAACTGGTCGCACATACTGTTCTTTTCTGTGTCCGCTTGGTATCGGACAGGACCTTAACAGCAGAATAGGAGGACGGATCAAGAAAAAGTTCAGAAGGTATGGGTTCAAGAGACCCTTTACTATATTAAGGTACACAATTCTGGCAGCTACACTTATTGTTACTATAGTGTGGGGAGTGTATATGATTACCCTTCTGGACCCTTATAGTATTTTTGCCAGGTTTATGACCTGTTTTGCCAAGCCGGTTATTATTATGATAAATAATTTTCTTGCCGGAATACTTGGTAAATTTGACATCTATACGCTTAGTAATGTTCCTGTTAAAGGATTTCCATTGATTGTATATACTATACCCGCAGCTTTCTTTATTCTTGTTGGTGCCCTCTCGTTGACCAAGGGACGTCTTTACTGCAATATGTTCTGCCCTGTGGGAACATTTCTTGGTCTGATTTCAAAAATTTCCCTCTTCAGGATTAAATTTAATGAGACTGCCTGTACCAGGTGTGGAAGATGTGCAATACGGTGTAAATCTTCCTGTATTGATTTTCTTAAATACGATGTCGATATCACGAGGTGTGTCAGTTGCTTCAATTGTATACATACATGCCAGGATAATGCTATTTCATTCGGGATTGTGAACTTTAAAAAGAAGGTTCATGAGACTGATGAGAGTAAACGCAAAGTGATAGTCGGATCTCTTCTTCTCCTCTTTGGGTTATCACGTGTTTCAAACGGTCAGGATAAAACCGCACCAAAGCCTAAAAAAGAGTCAACAGTAAAAGAGAACAGGACATGCCCTGTCTGTCCTCCCGGTGGAGTAGGGATTGCAGATTTTAACAAAGACTGTATAGCTTGTTCACTCTGTATAAATGCCTGTCCTAATGGTGTCCTGCAACCCGCATATAAACAATATGGGATTGCAGGTATCTTGCAACCGGTGATGGATTACCATAAGAGCTTTTGTACCTATAACTGCACAAAATGCACTGAGATTTGCCCTACTAATGCATTACATCCTCTGCTTCTCGAGGCTAAGAAACTTACCCAGATAGGGAAAGCAAAATTTATTAAAGATAATTGTATAGTTAAGACAGAGAAAACAGCCTGTGGAGCATGCTCGGAAGCTTGTCCAACCAAAGCCTGCCAAATGATTCCTTATGAGGGAAACCTGGTTATTCCGGAAGTTACAGAAGATATCTGTATTGGATGTGGCCATTGTGAATTTGCCTGTCCGGCTGCTCCTTATAAATCAATTTTCGTTGATGGGAATACTGTACATGTGGCCGCGAAAAAGCCTGAAAATGTAAAGTCCGAAATAAAGACGCCGGTAGAATTTCCATTTTAAAGTAATCTTTTATTAACCAATGCTCAAAATAATTTATTCTAATACGAATGAAGCCATCACATATTGAACATATCGGGATTGCTGTCATCAACCTTGAGGATGCAATAAGCTTTTATGAAAAGGTATTAGGTCTGACATGCTATAATATTGAAGAGGTACCCGATCAGAAAGTCCGGACGGCATTCTTTATGGTCGGACAAACAAAAATTGAACTTCTCGAATCAACCGATCCTGAAGGTCCTATTGGAAAATTCATTCAGAAGAAAGGAGAAGGAATACATCACATCGCCTTTTCTGTTGAAAAAATTGAAGAACAATTGATGCATGCTTCTAAACTAGGTATCACACTTATTGATTGTAAACCCCGAAAAGGCGCTGAAGGCCTAGATATTGCCTTTTTGCATCCAAAGGCAACTTCCGGTGTTCTTATCGAACTTTGTGAAAACAAAACTCACTTAACCGGCTGATGCGGTTCATGTTTGAAAAAATCATTAGGTTTGTATCACATTACCAACCGTATGGCAAAATGAAAAAACCCGTTGCAGTTGCAGGTAATTCCGGTCCAAAAGTCAGATCTGATTGTGAAATTGTTTTAGAAATCAGGTCAGAGGGGGGAATAATAATTGAGCTTATCTCTAAAGTTAAAGTATTGTATGGTGAATCTATAAAGAATCTTATTGCAGAAGTACTTGATTTTTTTGGAGTTAAACATGCTGTTGTAAAGATTAATGACTCAGGTGCTCTTCCCTTTGTTATTGCCGCTCGTATGGAATCGGCTGTTAAACAATTGATTAGTATCGATCTTGAGTATCTCCCAGGGTTCCTTCAGGAAAATAGTTATTCTACAACCCGTGATAGGTTTCGTTTTTCGCGGTTATATTTACCGGGCAATACACCTGGACTGATGATCAATGCAGGACTCCATTCTGCCGATGGAATAATTCTTGATCTTGAAGACTCGGTCGCTCCGGAAAAGAAAGATGAAGCAAGAATTCTTGTCAGGAACGCATTACGGCAGATAAATTTCTACGGTGCTGAAAGGATGGTAAGAATAAATCAGGGCGAAAGAGGGTTGGAAGATCTTCATTCTGTCATTCCTCAAAATGTTAATCTTGTACTCCTTCCAAAATGTGAAAGTGCAGATTATATTAAACAGGTCGAAGAAGAGATTGCAGGGATTAAGAAGAAGTTCAATTCCAAAAATCAGGTGTTTCTGATGCCTATTATTGAAAGTGCACTGGGGATAGAGAATTCTTATATGATCGCCCGCGGGTCGGAAAATGTTGTGGCTATAGCTATAGGTTTGGAAGATTATACTACCGATCTGGGTGTTTCCAGGACTATAGAGGGTAGTGAATCATTCTATGCGAGAACACGGCTTGTAGTTGCCGCTAAGGCAGCAGGCATTCAACCTATTGATTCAGTGTTTTCAGATGTTGCGGATATGGAAGCCCTGAAACAAACTGTGGTGATATCAAAATCTCTGGGCTTTGAAGGAATGGGTTGTATTCATCCAAGACAGATTGCGGTAATAAAGCAGGGATTTGCACCGGATGGAACTGAAATAGAAAAGTCAAAAAAAATTATTCTCGCGTTTGAAAAGGCAAAACTAAAAGGGCTTGGTGTTGTTGCTCTGGGATCAAAAATGATAGATCCGCCTGTAGTTGCACGAGCACAAAAAAACATCGACCTTGCTGTTCGTCTGAACCTCTTATCCTCCGGTTGGATAAATGAAATTCCGCCTGATGAGAAATAAGCACTAAAAGCGAAAATATGCCAACGAAAACTGTGATAAATGCAGCCGGCAGGATGGTTCCTCTGGAGATCAATGGTCAGCCGGTGGTACCTTTTAAAGGAGTTGGTAAATACAAACCTGAAGGCAGAAAGTATTCGCCTTCGATTCCAACATGTTCCGATTATCCCGATGATGGCAATAAGGTCGTCAGTTCGCTTGAAGAAGCTCTCCGGAAATGTGGCCTCAGTGATGGAATGACCATTTCAACGCATCATCATCTGCGAGATGGTGACCTGGTAAGCAATAAAGTATTTGAACTGGCTTCCGCGATGGGAGTAAAGGATCTGATATGGTTCCCTTCTGCCTCTTTTCCCTGCAATGATGCCGTTATTAAATATCTTGATGATGGCACAATAAACAGGATAGAGGGTAGTATGAACGGTCCGCTGGGGCGATATGTTTCTGAAGGCAGAATGAAGGGAACTGCTGTTCTTCGATCGCATGGAGGGAGGGTTCAGGCCATTCAGGACGGTGAGGTCATTATTGACATTGCTGTACTTGCCGCACCAACAGCTGATTCTTTTGGTAATGCAAAGGGTACCGGTGGTACTTCAGCCTGCGGTGTTCTCGGTTATGCAAAGGCTGATTATTTGTACGCAAGTAAAGTAATTGTGGTAACTGATAATCTTGTTGATTTTCCATGTTTCCCCATGGAAATTGAAGGAAATTATGTTGATTATGTAGTTGTGGTGGATAAAATCGGAATACCTGAGAAAATTGTATCCGGTACAACGCTGATAACCAGGAGCCCCGACAGGCTTTTAATTGCAGAATTAACTGCTTCATTTCTTGAAAAATCAGGTATTTTGAAAGATGGAGTGACTATTCAGGCCGGGGCCGGCGGAACATCCCTTGCAATTGCGGTGTTTGTGCATCAGGTATTGAAAAACAAAGGATGGAAATCTAAATTTGGATTTGGAGGAAGTACGAAATACATGGTTAAGATGCTAGAGGAGGGCCAGATGGGATTTATCCTTGATGCACAGGCATTTGATCTTGATTCAGTAAAGTCTGTCGAGAATAATCCCAACCATATTCCTTATTCAGTGTTCAATGCATATAATTATCATTCAAAGGGAAACCTGACCAGTATGATGGATATTATGATCCTTGGGGCAACTGAGGTTGACTTAAATTTCAATGGCAACGTCGTTACTCATTCAGATGGCTACCTCCTTCATGGTATCGGAGGCTGGCAAAACTGCCTTCATGCCCGTAATGTTATTCTTCCAATACCTTTGTTTCGCGACCGTATACCGGTTATTGTGGATGAAGTCACAACTTTGTGCGGCCCTGGTGAACTGATTGATGTGATCATAACAGAAAGGGGAATTGCTATTAATCCTCTTCGCCAGGATCTGATTGAAAGTATTAAAGGAAGCGACCTTCCGATAAAAACCCTCAGGGAGCTTAAAGATGAAGCTGAAAAAATTTGCGGAATACCACAAAAGCCTCAGTTTGAAGACGAGATAGTTGCTGCTGTAAAGTGGGTTGACGGCACAGTAATTGATGTGGTGAGAAAAATAAAAACAAATTAGTTCTGTTGATTATATCTGCCCTGTATGCGGTGCAGGGAAAGACGAATTCATTAAATATGAATAGCAAGGAAATATTTCCTCTGCCAATAAATGGTTCCTGTTATTTAAGCGGCATATTTTGTACAACATCAATGAGAAGATCCCAGAACATTTGAGCTGTCTTTATTTCAATCATCTCTTCAGGAGTATGAGCTCCTCTAATAGTCGGTCCAAAAGATATCATGTCAATCCCTTTTATCTTTTCATATACCAGGCCACACTCCAGACCAGCATGTATTGCCCTGATTGAAGGTTCTTTCCCGAATAAATCAACATATGATTTGCGGGTTATCCTAAGAATTTCTGAGGTTAGATTTGGTTTCCATCCCGGGTATCCGTCAGAATGAACTACTTCTGCTCCTGCAAGTCTGAGACAAGATTCAACCATTGCTCCTGCATTCTCTTTAGCTGACTCTACTGAGCTTCTCTGTGTGGTAATTATTCTTATGGTATGATTATCACTGAACTTGGCCGAGGCAAGGTTGGTAGATGTTTCAACAAGATCATCCATCTCCTGCGACCATGCAATGACACCGTGGGGACAACAGGTTAATGCATTAAGAAACTTTTTCTGACTCTCTTCATCCATTATAAAGGGCGGAACATCAGTTTCCCTGGCAGTAATTTTAAGATCTTTCTCAATATCTCCAAACTCATCGATCTGGGTTGAATAGAAATCACTAATCCAGCTTTTTACCTGAACAATTAATGTTTGATCCAAAACAATTATTGAAAATGCTTCTCTTGGTATTGCATTGCGGAGATTTCCTCCATTAAAGTCGGCTACTGAAATTTTAAACTGATTTGAGATATTCCATAGCAGCCTGTTTATTATTTTAACTGCATTCCCATATCCTTTGTGAATTTCGTCACCCGAATGACCGCCATGCAGACCGGTAACTGATATATCAAGTGCATTTGAACCTTTGGGTGCCTGAACGACTTGATAACTCATGGTTCCAACCGTATCCATACCCCCGGCGCAACCTATGAAAAGTATCCCTTCATCTTCTGAATCAAGATTGAGAAGTGTTCTGCCACTGAAAAAATCAGCTCTAAGATTTATAGCACCTGTCATCCCGGATTCTTCATCAACCGTGAACAGGCATTCGATTTTTCCTGCGTTCAGATTTTTATCGGAAAGGATTGCCAATTGCGATGCAATACCGATCCCATCATCAGCTCCAAGAGTAGTTCCAGTAGCTGTGACCCATCCGTCTTTAACAACAGGTATTATGGGATCAGTTGACCAGTTATGCGGATAGTCAGCATTTTTTTCCCCTACCATATCCATATGACTCTGAAGAACAACTGTTTTCCTGTTCTCCATTCCCCTGGTTGGTGGTTTGATAATCAGTATATTACCAACTTCATCCTCTTTTGATTCGAGATTATTTTTATTCGCGAACTCAAGAAGATACTGTTTGATTTTCCCCTCATTCTTTGACAGACGTGGAATACTACATATCTCTTCAAAGTAGATCCAGATTGGCGCTGGATTTAGTTGACTTAAAATGCTCATTTCTGGAATACTAGTGCTGATTTGCGGCAAAAATACAATTTTTTTTCATTTTTCTGTCATTACCTTAAAATTATAGTCAGGTTTTAAGTCTTGACAAAATTTGACTATTTTTACAAAGAGCAACCTGTTTTAAACTAAACAAACACAAATCATATGTTGAAACATACAATAGTTACATTACCTGGCGATGGGATAGGAGCAGTTGTTCTTGAGCAGGCAATAAGAGTATTGGATGCAGCAGGATTTAATGCAGATTATATCCATGGTGATATTGGATGGGAATTCTGGTGTAAAGATGGCAATCCTTTGCCTCAAAGAACCATTGATCTCATTGAGAAACATAAAATTGCCCTTTTTGGAGCAATAACCTCAAAACCTATTGATGAGGCTAAAGCAGAGCTTTCACCGGAACTTCAGGGTAAGGGCTTTACCTACTCAAGTCCTATTGTGGGTTTAAGGCAGCTCTTCAATCTTGATATATGTGTGCGTCCGTGCAGGTCATATAAAGGCAACCCGCTAAACTTTGTACGAAGAGGAAAAGGGAATACAATTGACGAACCCCTGGTAGATGTAGTAATTTTCCGTCAGAATACTGAATGTTTATATTCCGGGGTAGAATGGACTAATCCCCCGGTACAGGTTCATCAGGCTTTCATGACTCATCCTAAATTCGTCGAGAACTTTGGGAAAGTTCCGGTAGAAGAGCTTTCAATATCCACAAGGATCTTTACCAGAAAAGCAACAAACAGGATACTTATGGCAGCTTTTGAACACGCAAAAAAATATGGATATAAATCAGTTACAGTCTGTGAGAAACCTAATGTGATCAGAGAAACATCGGGATTGATGTGGAAGCTGGCAAAAGAAATCCAGAAAAGTTCTTTCCCCGAAATTCAACTTCTGAATACCAATATCGATGCACAAATGATGTGGCTTACCAAGAATCCGGAGGAATATGATGTAATCGTTGCAGGTAATATGTTCGGTGATATTGCATCCGATGCTTTTGCCGGTCTTATAGGTGGTTTAGGATTTGCCTGCAGCGCTCAGTTCTCATCCAATGGGATTGCAGTTTTTGAACCGACCCATGGATCAGCTCCGAAATATGCCGGGTACAAAGTTTCAATTGTTAACCCTATTGCAATGATTGAATCGGCCTGTATGATGCTTGATTATCTTGATGAAAAGAAAATTTCATCTAAAATCCGCAAAGCAGTTGCTGATGTTATCGAAGAAGGTAAAGTGAGAACATACGATATGATGAAGATGTCAGGCAGATCTGACGTAGTTCAGAATGGTGCTGCTTCAACATCTCAGATGACAGATGCCATAATAGCGAGATTAAAATAACTTAAACAATTTATAATGACTGAACAGGTTAAAAAACTGTGGCCGGAACTTGAATGGATTAAAGATCAATCACTCAGGGAAAAAACTGCTAAAACATGGGAAAAAGCTCTTGAACGGAGTGTCCTGACAGTTGAGGATCTTGAAAAAATACCATTTACGCTTTTGTGTGGCCCGGGGCTTAAGGTAAGTTTCATGGCTCATAAAAGATGTGTGGTTCATATAGCCAGGGCAAGTGGTGAGAAGATGAATGAGTTTTTTGCTTCCGACCTTCCTGTGGATATGGATATACTTATTTCGGGAGCTATCCTGGCCGATGTCGGTAAATTGCTTGAATATGAGCTTGATAAAGAAAAGAAGGCTGTACAGGGGAAATATGGTCAGTACCTGAGACACCCTTTTTCAGGCGTCGCACTGGCAGAAGAGTGCGGAATACCTCCTGAAGTTTGCCATATAATTGCAGCTCATGCGCAAGAAGGTGATCTGGTGAAAAGAACTACCGAGGCATATATTGTTCATCATGCCGATTTCATGACCTTCCTGCCATTCAAGAGCAGGTTAATAGTTTAATTTTTTTTCTCTATCAGATAAGAAACAACACGGCTCTGCGAATCATTCCATTTTGTGAATGCCTTAATTGTAGTAGTCTCTGAAACCTTAAATGGTCCGGAATAATGAGTAGATTTTTCGTTTGGGTTACTGCCATCTGTAGTATAGAAAATTTCCCCGCCCTCCCTGTAATTTTTTAGTTCGATAGTATAATTATCAGTAAATATCCTGTCCTGGAAGACCATTGAGGGAGGAATCATATTTTGATTTGCCCTGAAAACGTTTTCAATTCCCATTTTATTTACCTTTCTGTCGTAGGTCATGAGACCATTCGTTTCCGTTTCAACATCAGTGGTTTGAGTATATATTGTTGCGCTTAAACCATTTTCTTTCACAAACCTGTGAACGAGATCAAAATACGATTCATATTTTGAAAGCAGCTGAAGTGTATCTGCCATATTCCTGTATCCCCAGTTCTTTTGTTCCCAGGTATGGCCCTGGAGAGGAAGTCCGAGTCCACCAAACTCACCAAGCACTATTGCTCTTTTCTCTTCAGCCGGTTGAACAGAGGGATCAGGATAGTGATGGATATCATTTATATTGCCAGTACCTCTGTCGGTCCAGCCGGAAGAGCTGTTAACAAGTCTCGTAGGATCATAATCAGTTATCAGCCTGGTAATTCTTCCTGTTTCAAACTGACCCCATCCTTCGTTGAAAGGAACCCACATGATAATTGACGGATGATTATATTTTGTCTCGATCATCCTTTTTAATTCGAACTCATATTGCACAGTTGCCTCTTTCGACTTATTGATATCGGGGAGATTCCCCCAGATTGACTGGTCACCACTGGGCATATCCTGCCAGACAAGAATTCCCAACTTATCGCACCAATAATAATAGATCCTGTTTTCAACTTTTACATGTTTCCGCAGCATATTAAAACCCATTTTTTTGGTCATCTGAAGATCATAAACCATTGCATCTTCAGTAGGAGGAGTGTAGATACCGTCAGGCCAGAAGCCCTGATCTAGAGGTCCATTCTGATATACAAATTCATTATTCAGGAGCATTCTTGTAAACCCGTCAGCAGTTTTTCCAATCGATATCTTTCTGATACCTGTATAGGATTTCACCTTATCTACTGTCTTATTATTGTTTTTTAATTCGATGGTAATATCATATAAAAATGGTTTATCGGGTGACCAGAGGACAGGGTCCTTAATCTGCAATCGAGTTTCAATATCGGTCTTACCGGTTGCTGTTGCGATTGTTCTTCCCTCTTTTTTTATTTTGAATAAGAGAGAACCGGCATCTGCATTTTTAACATCAGTTTTAAAGATGATGGTCCCGTTATCAGCATTTGTAACCGTTCTGAAGGAAGCTATATAGCATTTGTTTACAGGTTCAATCCAGACGGTTTGCCAGATACCTGTTGTTGAAGTGTACCAGATACTCCCCGGGGATGCGACCTGTTTACCTCGTGGTTGTGTCCCCTTATCTGTTGGGTCCCAGACACAAACTAGCAATTCGTGTAGTTTTTTATTACCAAGGGATTCTGTAATATCGAAAGTAAACGGGTCGTATCCGCCACAGTGTGTTCCCACCTTCTTTCCGTCGACCCAAACCATTGTTTCCCAGTCACATGCTTCAAAATTCAACAATATATGTTTCTTCTTCCATAGATTGGGTATACTGAAGGTTCTTTTATACCAGAGATTTTCATTTTCAGAGATTTTCTTTCTGACACCTGAAATAGCTGATTCAACAGGATATGGGACCAGGATTGATCCGTCCCATTTCTCTGGTTTTTCCCCTTTCTGAGTAATTGCATAATCCCAGAGGCCGTTAAGATTTATCCAGGCGTTTCTTACCATATCAGGACGGGGATATTGCAACCATGGTTTTAGTGGGTCAACCTCTGATGCCCATTTTGTCATAATTGGGTTTTCCGCTATTTTCCAGTTTATCTCCTTTTTATGTATACAGGATACACTTAATACCAAAAAAGAAAGTAATGATATGCTCTTAACTATTCTCATCGATGACTGATTTTATATTCAAATTAATGGACTAATTCGGACCTTTGTACCCGGCAACCGGTATCCAGCAACCAGCAACATCATCTTCCTAACCCAGTTTCATCTTTTCAACCTCTTCTATATTTCTTTCATTAGTAACTGCTTTTGCATCAGGTGTATATAAATAATCGATAAGTTCCTGATACTTATCCATTATTTTTCCTCGTACAATCTTCATTGTAGAATTCATAAGGCCATTATCATCTGTAAAACTATCTTCCAGGATACCAATTGCAACCGGGAGCCATCGCTGTGGAAACATACTACCGAATTTTCCGTTTGTACGGTATTCATTGACCTCACTTTCGATCAATGTAATAACAGAACGTTTCCCTTCATCTGAGTCAGCAGTCAGATTCTTTTCTTCAAGATATAGTTTGAGCGCATGCTGGTTCGGTACAACAAGAGCAACGGTATAAGGTTTCTGATTGTTGTAAAGCATACACTGATCAATATATTTTGATTGTTCTGAGATCGATTCTTCAATACCTTCCGGACTGAATTTCTCACCATCATCTGCAATAAGGAGGCTTTTAAATCGTCCCAGTACATAGAGGAATCCATCTTCGGACATGTATCCCATATCACCGGTATATAGCCATCCGTCTTTTATTGTCTCCTTTGTAGCGGCCTCATTTTTCCAATAGCCGTACATTACATTTCCACCCCTTATGATTATTTCTCCTTTTTGACCTATGGGAACTTCTTTTCCATCGTCATCGCAAATTTTAAGGTCCATATTATTGACGAGTGCGCCTGATGAACCGAGTTTATGTTGGCTGTCGGAATTTGAAGAGATAACCGGAGAGGCTTCACTTAATCCATAACCCTGATACATTGGTATTCCCAGAGCATAAAAGAACCTTTGAAGCTCAATTTCAAGAAGCGCTCCACCACCTATGAAATAGTCGAGCTCTCCACCATATGCCTCACGGATTTTGCTGAAGAGCAGCTTGTCGTAAAACCTTAAAAGCGGTCTCTTAAGCTTCTGCAATCCTCTTCCTTTATTCCAGCCCTCCTTGTTATATGAATACGAGATTTTAAGTGCATGATTAAAAAGAATCTCAATCGCACTGCCTTTTTCCTTGATACCTTTTTCGATATTCTTTCTGAAATTCTTAGCGATGGCCGGAACGCTCATTAGCATATTAGGTTTAATCTCCTTCAGACAGACCGGAAGATTCCTTAAAGTCTCTATCGGAGTTTTCCCTGTCTTTACTGATGCAATACTGGCTCCTTTACCCATAAAAGCAAATATACCGCCAGTATGCCCGAAAGAATGGTCCCAGGGCAGAATAAGAAGTGTCTTGTAGAAGGAAGGGATATCAATAAGACTGTAGGCCTGGTAAACATTTGTTACATAATTACCATGTGTAAGAATAATACCTTTAGGATCAGCTGTTGTACCTGATGTATAGCAGATGTTTGCAAAGTTGTCAGGAGTAAGACTCTTAAACAGTTCTTCGAACTTTGTTAAATTTTCAGGCAATTCGAGCCATTCCCTTCCAAATTTTCTGACCTCATTAAAATGGACCTCATTGGTTGCATACTCTTCCTGAGTATCGAAATGTATTACTTTTTCTATTAAAGGGCATTCTTTTAGTATTTCTTTAAGTTTCTGAGCCTGAATGGAAGAGACCAGTATCATTCTTGATTCTGAATGATTAATCCTGAATTTTATTTCATCGGGATTTAGTTTTACTGACAGCGGGACATTAACTGCACCTGCGTAAAGAATCCCCATTTCCCCAATAACCCAGCTGTTCCGGCCTTCAGAAATAAGACTTAGCTTGTCACCTTTTTTTATTCCGAGTTTTATAAGTCCGGCGGCAAATTCATAAACCTGCTTTCTCGTCTCGCCGTAGGTTGTGCCTTCGTACTTATCATTAGGTTTTTCCCACAGATAAACATTATTACTGTACTTTTCAACACTTTCTTCGAAGAATTGTATTAACGATTTCATAAGCCCGGTTTTTATGGTTATCCCCAAATTTTATATGCCGAATATACAAAATCCGCAGTACTTTGATATAAAGCAGTTATAAATATATCTTTTGGTTCGGTTTTCAATAATTTGTATCTTTGGTTAGCACCTTTTAAACAGATCAATGTATGGAGTTCATTTTAAACCTTAAATATTTTATTATGAGACATTTATTTGTATTATTATTAATAGGACTTCTGATTGCGCTCCCATCCTGTAAATATTTTAAGGGTGGGGGACTATTCGGTAAAAAAGCCAGAACCTTGGCTGTATTGAAAGCTCGGGAGGAAAGTATCCGGGTTGCTGACTCTCTCCAAAAAGTAAAGGATCATTTAATGGTAATTGAGAATGCAAAACTTGATTCAGTAAGAAAAGCTGATGAAATACGGTTAGCCATGGAATCAAAGCACAAGTATAATATTATTGTTGGCAGTTTCATTACTCCTGAATATGCAACAGGTCTAAAGGATGAATATCAGAAGAATGGTTATGATCCAAAAATAATAAAGATGGAGGGAAGCAAGTTTGAACTTGTTTCAGTTGAAGCGTATGATAGTTTCAGAAAAGCGGCTTCCCGACTTAAACAGTTTCAAGATACTGTTCAGTTTGAAGCCTGGATGTATATTAAGAGATAGCCATCGTTTCTTAATTTCTGAAAATAGTCTCTTCCCTGTCAGGGCCGACAGAAACCATTGTGACTGGTACACCGGTCTGATTCTCAATAAATTTTATATATTTTTTAAGGGCGGCTGGTAATTCATTAAAATCCCTTTTCCCAGTTATATCCTCTTCCCATCCATCAAGTTCCGTATAAATCGGTTCAATGATGGAATCATTGTTGAAGGGCAACTCATTGCATATTTTCCCGTCAATTTTATATGACGTGCAAATCTTAATGGATTTAAATCCTGACATTACATCTGCTTTGGTCATGAAGAGCTTAGTAATACCGTTTATCATAATAGAGTATTTCATCGCAGGCAGATCCAGCCATCCGCACCGTCTGGGTCTTCCTGTTGTTGAACCGAATTCATGGCCAATATTTCTTAGATTAGCACCTGTATCGTCATGCAATTCAGTAGGGAAAGGGCCGCATCCGACCCTGGTACAATAAGCTTTAAAAATGCCAAAAATATCACCTATAAGTTTAGGCGAAATACCTAAACCCGTGCATGCACCGGCACTGATTGTATTTGATGAGGTCACGAAAGGATATGAACCAAAATCCACGTCGAGCATTGTTCCCTGAGCTCCTTCGGCCAGTACCCTTTTGTCTTTTCCGGCGAGTTCATTGATAAGGTACTCAGTATTACTTATGGGAAATTTTTTCAACATCTCAATGCCTTCAAACCAGCCCTTTTCATACTCTTTCAGATCGAATTTGAAATCGTAGGTTTTAAGTATAGTCAGATGGTTAATAAGGTGATCATTGTACTTCTGTCTGAAATCTTCTTTTAGTATATCACCTACTCTCAAGCCGTTCCGGCTGGTTTTATCGGTATAGGCAGGACCAATACCTTTTAGAGTGGATCCGATTTTAGAATTGCCTTTGCCTAATTCGTAAGCGGCATCCAGTATTCTGTGGCTTGGCAGAATAAGATTTGCCTTATTGGATATAATAAGCCGTTTTATCAGCTCATTTACCGGAGGACCCAGCTCTTCAATTTCCTTTTTAAAAACAGCAGGATCAATTACCACACCATTTCCTATAATATTCAGTTTATCAGTATGAAATATACCGGAAGGTATGAGATGAAGTACGTGTTTTACATTATTAAACTCGAGGGAATGCCCTGCATTAGGACCACCCTGAAAGCGGGCAATAACATCATAGACCGGACTTAAAGCATCAACAATTTTTCCTTTTCCTTCATCCCCCCACTGCAGTCCTAACAGTATGTCAATGTTCATATTATATATTTTATATAAGAATTTCAAAAGCCTTGCAAGGTACGAATAAATTTATGAAATAATCCTTAATATTAATCTTGTTGATAGTCTCTTCAAATACTGTTTTTTAAAACATGGCATAATTTATAATAAATCTTCAACCGGGATTAAAAATTTATTTTTCTATTAGATAAAATAGTTTTAGTTTTGATAAGGATGAGTAGTGTTGAAACAAAACCTGGCGATATGAAAAGAAATGATAAATTTTATTTTGTTATGTTTATCCTGTTCATAATTTTAGGACAAACAGTTGCTTTTTCTCAGGTCAGTGTAACTGATAACCAATCCAAAAAATTTCTGATCACCATGAAGGATGGTTCGACCATCCAGGGGACAGTAGTATCTGAAAGTCAGCAAGAGATTGTTATGTCTACAGAGAATTTTGGGATAGTTACAATAAAGAAAGATCAGATTAAATCGATGATCCTTTTAGAATCGACAAACTTTAAGAAGGGGAAATACTGGTTTCCAAATCCAAATTACTCCAGATATTTCATAAGTCCAGGAATCCAGTTGAATAAGGGAGACGGCTATTATCAAAATGTGGATTTATCTCTTAACACAGTGAGCTATGGTATTACTAATTTCTTTAGCCTGGGAGGCGGGGTGGAATTATTTTCGACCCTGGCTGGGCAACCGATTTTTATTTTGACTCCGAAGGTTGGTTTTAAGGTCAGTAAATCTTTTTGGCTTGGAGGAGGTATTTTATATATTAATTCTGCCTCATATTTAGCTGATTTTGGAGGACTTGGTATTGCTTACGGCTCTGCAACATATGGTAATACTAATAATAACCTTACTGCTGGTATCGGATGGGGCTATTTTGATCACAAATGGTCTGAAAAACCGGTTATTACGCTAAGTGGAATGACCAGAATTTCACAAAGATTTGGATTAGTGACTGAAAACTGGTTTGTACCAAATTATTCTGTATTTACTTATGGAGTGAGATTTATTGGGGAAAAAATCTGTGTTGATATTGCCTTGGTAAATAGCAAAGATATTGCGAAGGAATTTGCTCTGGGTATGCCTATCTTCCTGGATTTTGTTTATAAATTCTGACCACGCAAAACAAAGTTATTTTTTTTCTCTGTCATCAAGATTTCCATAGATATAGAGAGAATGATACATAGCAGTGAAGTTATGCATTTCACTTGCGGTATTTATAATCTCGTGAATTCTGGGGTCGCAGAACTCTATAACTTTACCTGTTTCAATATCAATCAGATGATCGTGCTGTGCGCACTGGTAGGCTTTTTCAAACTGGGCTATATTCTTTCCGAACTGATGCTTTATAACGAGATTACTATCCAGCAGCAGTTCAATTGTATTATATAATGTAGCTCTGCTCACGCGGTAGTTTTTGTTCTTCATAAAAATATAAAGCGACTCAATNNATAATAACAAAAGTATGCAATTTTCCCGGATATCGGGAATTGATTAACAGAAAATTTAATTAGAGAAATCTTCTACTCTCCTGACATTTTCAATGCCATTGATATTGGAGATTTTAAGTATCAGATTGTTCAGGTCTTTTGTATGATGAACATATAAATCGATTGTGCCTTCAAAAATGCCATTATTAACTGAAATATTAATTCTTGTCATATTTACCTTCAGTTCGGCTGATATGATATTTGTTATATCGTTTACCAATCCGATCCTATCGATACCTGTCATACTAATTCTTGCCAGGAAAGAAACCAGTTTATGGATAGCCCATTTGACTGCTATGATCCTGTTTCCTTCATTCGACATGATTCTGATAGCGACCGGACATTTAGGTTTATGAATAATAATTGTCCCCTCAGGGGAATGATAACCTGTAACTTCATCTCCGGGTATCGGATTGCAGCATTTTGCTATTTCATAAGATTGTTCAGCATTATCGACATTTTCCCTGAGAAGGAACGGGACATTTTTATCAATACTGCCCTGTGGAACCTCGGAATCTTTTTTCCCTTTCTTTGATCCTATCAGTTTTAATTCCCAGTATTTAATAACATTATTGGCCGGGTTCTTTTTTATTGTTTTCTTAAGATTATCGAGATTGATCCTCCCAAGACCAATTCCTGAATATAATTCTTCTTTATTCAGGACATCATAGGAGAGCATAACAGATTTAAGGTTTTCATTATTAGAGGTGACTCCAATTTCCTTAAGTTTGGACTCAAGAATCTCCATGCCTTTCTGAATACTGTCTTTCGAATCATTCCTCAGAGCGTTTTTAATTGCATCCTTAGCTTTCGATGTCCTCACAAACGAGAGCCATTCCATATCGGGTTTCGCAATATCGGAAGTGATTATTTCCACCTGGTCACCACTCATCAGAATTGAGTTGATGGCATTGAGTTTATAATTTATTTTTGCACCGATAGCTTTATTACCTATCTCAGTATGTATTTCATAAGCAAAATCGAGGGCGGAAGCTCCTTTGGGGAGGCTTACGAGAAACCCTTTTGGTGTAAAGACCATTATTTCTGACGAGAACAGGTTCATTTTAAATTCATCAAGAAACTCAATAGGGTCTTCATGTGGATTCTCAAGCATTATACGGATCTTTTTTATCCATTTGTCGAGTTCGGTCTCCTGGGATTCGTCCCCTTTGTATTTCCAGTGTGCCGCGTAACCTCTTTCCGCTATCTCATCCATCCGTTTGCTTCTTATCTGCACTTCAATCCACTGACCTTCAGGACCCATTACAGTTACATGTAATGCTTCATATCCATTCGGCTTAGGGCGGCTTACCCAATCGCGAAGCCTGTCAGGTTTAGGCATATATGAATCAGTAATAATTGAATAAATATTCCAGCATTGTGTTTTTTCAGGTATTCCGGCTGCCGGTTCAAATACGATCCTTATAGCCAGAACATCATAAATCTCTTCAAACGGGACATTTTTGGCCTGCATCTTCTTCCATATTGAGAAGATGGATTTCGGTCTACCGCTGATGTCAAACTGTAAACCGGCCTCTGTGAGTTTTACAATTATCGGTAAGGAGAACTTATTGATGAGGGCAAGATTCTTTTTTTCACTGTGTTTCAGCTTCGACGAAATTTCCTCATAGATCTGGGGTTGCCGGAATTTGAAGCTGAGGTCCTCCAGTTCACTCTTAATAGCATATAAACCAAGCCTGTGAGCAAGAGGAGCATAAAGAAAAATGGTCTCTCCTGCCACTTTCATCTTTTTATGTTCAGGCATTGAGTCGAGTGTTCTCATATTATGAAGGCGATCAGCAATTTTTATGAGAATAACCCTGAGATCATCGGAAAGTGTAAGCAGCATCTTCCTGAAGTTCTCAGCCTGGAGTGAAGAAGAATTCTCTTTGTTGTAAGTGCCTGATATTTTTGTCAGTCCATCAATTAGCGATGCTATTTTTGGATCGAAATCCCTCTCTACATCTTCCAGTGAGTATTCAGTATCTTCCACAACATCATGAAGAAGAGCCACTGCGATTGACTTGGCACCTAGTCCGATTTCATTGTTAACTATTTTTGCTACTGATATAGGATGAATGATATAGGGCTCACCTGATTTCCTGCGCATATTCCAGTGAGCTTCGTTTGCAATTTTGAATGCTTTGTCAATAAGCTCCCGGTCCCCAGGTTTGTTACATCTGAGAAGATTATTTATAAGACTATCATATTCAGTCTGAATACGGTTTCTGTCCTCTTCATCAAAAATATCTTTGTTCCCCATAAAATAACTGCGCAGCAAGTTCTTATCTAAGATACAAATATAGCTTTTCCAGCTCAAAGTTGCTAGCTGTAACTGTAAAAGAGGTGATGATTTTTTTACCTGCTACTTATAATAGTAATAGTTCCTGTCTTTGAAATTATCTTTCCCGACGGCGTGGTTAATTTTAAAAACCATATGTAGACTCCCTGAGGTTGAGGATTTCCATTTCGTGAGCCATCCCATTCAGCAAGGTAATCCCTGGTTTCAAATAAAATATTGCCCTGTCTGTTGCTGATTATAAGATGATATTCCAGTGGTGTAAACGACAGGACAGGTTTGAAAAGATCATTATCCAGATCATTATTGGGAGTGAAAACATTTGGAATCGTAATGATCTCTGTCGGAGAAGTGCAAATCTTTGATGAAACGCTTTCACCTGAAATACCATAAGGATTAGATGTTTCAGAGGCACTGATATGGAAACATACTTCATTCCCGGAGACTTCGTACATGATTTGCTGATATCCTTGTACGAAAACTGTATCAGAAGCCGGGATAACCGCTTTTTCTTCATATCCTTTTCCACTGTTTACAAATAGCTTGTATGATGATATAGTTCCCAACCAGCTTTTGTATGGATTCCACGAAAGAATGATATTATTTCCTGACTTTTCTAATGAAAGCACCATGTTGGAAGCCAGGTTTGATACCATAACCGGAAGGCTGCAACTGTTGACAGCTGAAAGCCTGTAATAGTTAATAATGTTTGTTTCGGACTGAATGTCAGTATAATAGACTGATCCGTTGATTGAAACAGGTCTCGATATCTCCTGAAAAGTGCCAGAGGTTCCGGATTTCCTCTCAAGGCTGAAATGCTTTAGCTCCGATAACGGATCAATCGTAAAGGAAAGCGTAATTTCTCCCTCAGAATTTAAAGTTGCCTGGTCGGCGTTGATCCATTGGGGAGGACGTTGCATCTTTGTTGATAAACAGATTTTATTTGAAGTGGAAATTGTTCCTTCCTCAAGATTTGCACGGACCACAAAACAGTATTCTTCATCAATTGTAAAATCATTCAGAGTAAAGCTGGTATCTCCGGCGCTTACAGTTCCTGTTTCGGTATAATTTCCGCCATTTACAGACAACAAAACAGAATAACCGGTAACTTTTTCCGGTAAAGACGGATAGCTGTTCCACGATACCACAATCTTTTTCATACAAGTATCAATTGAAACCACCTCAAATATTGAATTAAGTACATTTGAAAAAATACTTGTACATCTTGGAAGTCTCATGGCTGCAACCACATAAGAAACACTAAAATATTTTGTGACAGTACTTGACAATGTATAATTTGTTGCTGCAGGATCCCACACTGTATCGATTGGCATTCCATCTCCGTTTTTATAGGAATACAGAATATAAGCGGCAATATCAGGTGATGGGCTCAAAGTCCATGTAAATCTGGTATTCCCTGTTTCTGACTGAACGGAGACGGATGTAAGTACAGGCGGTAACGGAGGATCCGTAATGCAATTAGTTTGGGAGGAAGCGCCGCCTGACCAAAAACTGAATATAATAATGATAATATAAAAATGCCGGTTTTTCATTCAGAGCCGACTGTTATTTCATAAAGGTCATCAATATTGTAATACGTCCTTGCCAGTTCAATTATTTCATCAGGATCAATTGTTTTTATTTTTTCAGCTAACCTGTAATAATAACTATTGTCGAGACCGAATTCCCATGCTGATCTGAAACTTTCAGCAAGTGCAAATGGTCCGTCGAACATTCTTACCATCTCGCCCGACATATAATTACGTACAACTGCCATCTCTTCTTTCTTAACCGGGACATTCTGCAGAAGCATTATCTCACTGTAAATCTCATCGATGGCTTTTTGATAGTTTTTCTGACCGACCTCTGTCGAGATTACTTTATAGCCTGCAATATCAAGCGAAGAGATTGATGAACTTATACTGTATGTGTACCCTTTTTCTTCACGAATATTTTTCATTAAACGTGAGCCGAAATATCCCCCAAGTATAGAATCAAGAATCTTCAGACCCGGATAATCGGGATGCTTTTTATTAATTGTTGCTGATCCTATTCTTATTGCATTCTGGACTGTTCCGGATTTATTAATATGAACTTTTTTTAATTTTTCTCCATTAATGAAATTAACAGAAGCTTCATTATTATTTTCATTTGAACCGATATTACCAATATATGAATTAAGAAGTTCGGCAGTTTTGTTGTGTATTTTGCCCGATATTATGACTGCCATGTTTTCGGGAGTATAATATTTAGTGTGGAAATCAGACAAAAGTGAAGGTGTTATATTTTCAAAATCCTGTTCACGAATCTGATAACCGTATGGGTGATTTTTACCAAAGAGAGATTCAAAAAACTGATCGATTGCAAGGTTCTGAACTTTTTCCCTGTTTACCATATGCCAGTGAAGCCGTTTTTTCATTAGTGAATTTAGTTCTGCTTCAGGAAAAACAGGACGGAACAATATCTCACGGCTGAGTTCCAGAACTTTTTCAATGTGTTTGTTCAGGAAAAAGAGAACAATGCCGGCACTATCCTTTTCAGCTGTCTGGTTTAAGAAAACGCCATAATAATCGAGCGACCGGTTTAGTTCTTCAGAACTGTAATTCTGTGATCCCTCCGAGAGCATCATATTGCATGTCGAAGCAAGAAGTGGCAAATACTCCTTAACCTGGCCTGCTTTGAAAATAAATTCAAGGCGCATAATATCCTCTGTTCCGGCTTCGATCAAATAAACCGGCACACCGTTATTCAGTCTGAATGACTTTGCTTCAGGAATGACTACCTTTTCAACAGGGAATACCGGTGGTCGTATTCTTTGCAGGTTATTCATCATTTCTTCTTTCGGGTTGATATATAATTAATTGTACTGCAATTAGTCGGATTAAAATATCTTTCTAAAGCTTCGATTACCATCCCGTGACTGACATTTCTATATGCATCAACCTCATTATTTATTAATCCAGGTTCCCCGAGTAGTTCAAAGAATGAAAGATTTGCGGCTTTATTGAGTATACTGGTATTGGAAAAGACCGTTGAAGATTCAAATTTGTTCTTCACTTTTTCCATTTCATCCTTGATTTCATTCTCACTTTGCAAACCATTGATTACCTCATTAACTGATTCATCAGCTTGCTGAATATCAACGCCTTTCATTAGTTTACCCTGGACAATTATAAGTCCAGGGTCAATATCTGCAGTCAGGTAAGCGTTTATTTCACTGAACAATTTTTTCCCCCTGACGAGCTTAGTGTACAGTCTGCCTGATTCTCCTCCGGCCAGAAGATCTGTAATAAGGTCGAGTGTATAAAAATCTTTACCATTCCTTGGGCCGATATGCCAGACTTTATATAATGCCGTTGATGGCACATCTCTTTCAATTGTCAGGATTCTTTCCTCTGTTTGTTCCGGTTCGGCATGCAGGTTTCTCGATTGTATTGTTCTTTTTTCAATAGGGCCAAACCATTTCCGGGAAAGTTGAAATGCCAGATCATATCCAATATTTCCAGTCAGGGCAAGTATTGCATTGTTTGGGGCATAATGTGAAAAGAAAAAACTCTTAACCTGTTCAAGGTCAGTATTTTTAATGTGAGCCATATCCATTCCTATTGTCGGCCACCTGTAGGGATGTACTTTATATGCTAATGGTCGCAGTTTTAATATAGCATCTCCATAAGGTTGATTAAGATAACGTTGGTTGAATTCCTCAATGACAACATTTCTTTGTGTATCAAGATTCTTCTGTGAAAAATCCAGCTCAAGCATTCTGTCGGATTCAAGCCAAAATCCTGTTTCTATATTTTCTGACGGAATTGTAAGATAATAATTGGTAATATCATTATTAGTGAATGCATTATTCTCACCGCCAACAAGTTGCAGTGGTGTGTCGTAATCAGGAATATTCAGAGAACCACCAAACATAAGATGTTCAAAAAGATGTGCCAGCCCTGTCATCGCCGGATTCTCATCCCTCGATCCAACATCGTAAAGGATGTTCATAGCGATAAGGGGAGTAGATTTATCTTCGTGTACCAGAACCCTTAATCCATTTTCAAGTGAAAATCTTTTGTAGTTTATCATACCTCGTAACTTCAATTATCAGAAATGGATGAGCTCATACCGGAATAATACCTGGTGACAAACTTAATTAAAAAACAGTGAAGGTTTAGTATTGTTTTTATATTTGCATAATTATGTTCAGAAATCGTTTTTTCAGAAGAATACTTCATCAAAACCTTTTTGAAATTGATCAGGTTAAATTAGTGTACTTCCTTAGTCTGGTCGTAGGATTACTGAGTGCGCTGGCAGCCGCTTTACTTAAGTATTCGATTCATTATACGCATAAAATACTTACCGAAAGGATTACATCGGAGTCGGGCAGCTATCTGTATCTTGCTTATCCTCTCATTGGTATGTTGCTGACCTTTTTGTTTGTAAGATATATTGTCAAGGATAACATCGGGCACGGTATCAGTCGAATACTTTTTTCAATTTCCAGGAAGAAAAGTCACCTGAAGGCACATAATACATGGACTTCAATAATTGCCAGCACACTTACAATTGGTTTTGGAGGTTCGGTTGGAGCTGAAGCCCCGATAGTATTAACAGGATCTTCAATTGGATCTGCACTCGGAAGGTTTTTTAAATTGAATTATAAAAATATTACTCTGCTAATCGGATGCGGTGCAGCAGGAGCAATTTCCGGGATTTTTAAGGCGCCTATTGCCGGTATTGTTTTTACTCTTGAAATACTGTTGCTTGATCTAACAATATCATCTATTGTTCCTCTTCTGATCTCTTCTGTAACGGCTGCAACAGTTGCATATTTTCTGATGGGAGATAAAGTTCTGTTTAGCTTCAATGTAGTTGGTGCTTTTAATATTTCAAATATTCCCTGGTATTTGCTTTTGGGTATTATTTCCGGATTGATCTCTCTCTATTTTTCAAAAATGACATTGTTTCTGGAAGGATGCTATAATAAAATCACGAATTCTTATTTAAAACTTATTCTCGGAGGGATTGTTCTCGGAGGTTTGATTTATCTCTTTCCTCCATTCTATGGTGAAGGTTATGACACAATAATGTCGCTTCTCCAGGGAAATTCTGATGTAGTTTTTAATAATAGTATTTTCAGTCAGTTTTCTGGTAACTTTTTGGTAATTATTCTATTCATGTCGGGCCTTGTATTACTTAAAGTAGTAGCAAGCAGCTCAACAAATGGAGCAGGAGGAGTAGGAGGTATATTTGCACCCATTTTATTCATCGGAGGCATCAATGGATACCTTGTTGCAAGCATTTTAAAAAAGGTTATAAGTGTGGACTTACCGGATAACAGGTTTGTTCTTGTCGGTATGGCGGGAATGATGGCCGGTGTTATGCATGCACCGCTTACTGCAATTTTCCTTATAGCAGAGATCACGGGAGGCTATAATCTTCTTATACCATTGATAATCACTTCTACAGCCGCATATATTACAACCAGAAGTTTTGAAAAACATTCAATTTATCATGTTCAACTGGCAAAAAGAGGAGATCTGATTACCCATGATAAAAATAAGGCAGTATTGACCCGGATGAACTGGAAGAAGGAGATTGAAACTGATTTGCTAAAGGTTAAACCTTCAGATAGTCTTGGTGAATTAGTAAAAATAATTGCCAGATCGAAAAGGAACCTTTTTCCTGTGGTTGATGAATACAATATTTTAGAAGGAGTAGTATCGCTGGATGACGTAAGAGAGATAATGTTTCAGCAGGAATTGTACGATACTACCTTTATGAGGGACCTTATGACAATTCCTCCTTCATACATTGATAAAAAGGAGAATATTGAAACAGTAATGGATGCATTCAGAAAAACAGGTGCCTGGAACCTTCCTGTACTTGATAACGGATATTATGTTGGATTTATCTCCAAATCAAGGATTTATTCAACATATCGCGAATTGCTTGTTGAATTTTCAGAAGAATAAATGTTTTAAAATTTTATATTATGCAGAGAGATAATTTGATTTTTGACCTTATTGAAAAGGAGCGTCAGCGGCAGATTAACGGAATTGAGCTGATTGCCTCAGAAAACTTTGTCAGTCCGCAAGTGCTTGAAGCAATGGGATCGGTGATGACGAATAAGTATGCTGAAGGGTATCCGGGACACCGTTATTATGGTGGTTGTGAGATCGTTGATCAGACTGAACAAATAGCTATCGACAGGCTAAAAAAACTTTTTAATGCTGAATATGCCAATGTTCAGCCTCATTCCGGCGCCCAGGCGAATATGGCTGTGTTTATGGCGGTGCTTAAGCCAGGAGATACTTTTATGGGATTAAATCTTGCACATGGAGGACATCTTTCACATGGGTCTCCTGTCAATTCATCAGGTCTTTTTTATAAGCCGGTTGCCTACAATGTTAGAGAGGATGACGGGTTGGTCGATTATGATATGATGGAGAAGATCGCCTTAAAAGAAAAGCCAAAGATGATAATTGGAGGGGCGTCGGCTTATTCCCGTGAATGGGATTATGAAAGAATGAGAAAAATTGCTGATATGATCGGTGCTATTTTAATGGTTGATATGGCGCATCCGGCAGGGTTAATAGCAGCCGGACTTCTAAGGAATCCGTTGAAATGCGCGCATATTGTTACTTCAACAACTCATAAAACGCTTCGGGGACCAAGAGGAGGAATTATCCTGATGGGTAAGGATTTTGTAAATCCATGGGGTATAACTACTCCAAAGGGTGAAGTAAGAATGATGTCTTCTCTTTTAAACTCAGCACTATTTCCTGGCATCCAGGGAGGTCCTCTCGAGCATGTTATTGCCTCAAAAGCCGTCTCTTTCGGTGAGGCACTCTCTCCAGGGTTCAATGAATACCAGGTGAGGGTTAAAAAAAATGCATTTGTGATGGCTAAAGCTTTTATGGAGAAGGGCTATAAAGTTATCTCTGATGGCACTGACAATCATCTGATGTTAATTGATCTCAGGACCAGGTTTCCTGAAATATCCGGTAAAAAAGTTGAAAACACTCTTGTACTATCCCATATTACAGTAAATAAAAATATGGTACCCTTTGACAGCCGGTCTCCGTTTCTGACCTCTGGTTTGAGAGTCGGTACTCCGGCTGTTACTACCCGGGGCCTTAAAGAAGAACACATGGGGATAATTGTTGACCTTATTGATGAAGTTATTTCGAATATTGAAAATGAAGCTGTTATCGCAAGAGTGGGAGAAAAAGTGATAAAGATGATGAAATCTTTTCCTCTCTTTTCAATGTGATAATAACTAAAAAGAACTGATTAATTAAAACCTGACTCATATAGATTTTTATTTTAACTTTGTATCTACCTATTTTCAATTTCTCATCGATGAATAACCAGAAACTTATTTTTATTGTTGACGATGATCCTTTTATTAACATGTTGGTTGTTAAACGATTTACAGCTGAAGGTTTCCGTCTTGAAGCCTTTTTATATGGTGAAGATTGCCTCAGCGCACTAAACAAAAACCCCGATCTGATAATACTCGACTACTATTTTGTCAATAATGACCATAAAGTAATGAATGGAATGGAAGTCTTCGACAAGATAAAAGAGTTAAAACCTGAAACTCCTGTAATAATGTTATCAGGTCAGGATAAAGGAGAGATTGTTCTTGAACTTGCCAGGAAAGGAATTGATGATTATATTATTAAAGATAATAATCTCATTGATAACCTTAACGTTGCAATCGGAGAGTTATTCGCGAGAGATCATTCATGATATTGCAGGGATGTGTCACGACACATCCCTGCATTGTTCTATTTCAGGATAAAATTATATGTGATTGTACCCTTCTGAATTACTGGTGCATCTTGTTTGACTTCGAACCTGGCGCCGAGCGCAGCTTCTTTCGCAACCTTAAGTAAATATTCATCAAGTGTGGTTGAGCCTTTTGTACCAGGGGTTGCCTGAACAACTTTCCCTGACCTGTCGACACTTACCTCAACTACAACTCTCCCTTCACCCTGGTAATCGTATTTGGGAGGAGGCAGTGCCTGAAAACCACGACCCTGAAGATTATACGATATACCCTTATCGCCTGTACCGAAACCCTTATCACCAAGACCGCTACCCACACCGCGGACTTTGGAATTAACCGATCCGTTAGGGTCACCCTGGTTACCAGGTCCCCCGGCAATGCCCTCGCCTGTGGAGTTTGTTCCTGTATTCTTCGAATTAGCCAGGGCATTTTTTGTACGGTTCATAATATTTGATTCCCGTTGTTGTTCTGCTGCGATTCTCTTCTTTTCAGCTTCTTCCTGTCTGATCCGGGTTCTTTCAGCTTGCCTCTGTTCATTTATCTTTTTGTCAGATTCAATCTTCTCAAGTTTTTTCTTTGCAGCTTCGGGGTCCGCTTTCTTAACTGCAGGTGCTTCCTCAGAATTTTGAGTCAGAAGAGGTTCTTCTTTAGTTTTCACATTGGCTTTAGAAGAAGGCGGGGGGGAAGTCACTTCTTTGATTACCGGAGGGGCACTCTCTTGCTTACCGGCCGGCGGGGAAGGTTCAATCATGCCAATACCGGTCTCACCTGTCCCGAAATTGACAAGAATACCCTCTTCCGTTTCAGGAGGCGGAGGAGTTGAAAAACCTGCCAGGATTAGGAAACCAAATAGCATTAAATGTACTAAGGTTGTACCAATTACCCCTTTCTTTCTCCCTGATGCAGAACTCCTCAAATCTTTATTTAAATTAGGTTGCAATTATATGTTTATAATAATTTGTTCCCAGTTTTCATTAGCTCTTAACCGTGCGAAGTTATGAATAAACGAAATGATATCCAGTTCTATTTATTTTTTATTTTTGTCTCATCCTCTTTCTTTATATCAGCTTTTGCTTTTTTCCTGAACAAATCAGAAAATTTGTTAAAATCCCGATTGTAGAAGATACCAACACCCTGAGTATATGGACTTAGTCCTGATCCTATGTACGTATCATTATAACGGTTGAAAACTTTGAACCGCAGTTTTTCTGTAAGCTTTATTTCTGCATTAAAATCCCCGGTTAATTGATTAGTATTTCCCGTTAATTGAGTAGTATTATTCATGGCTGTACTGCCAGTTCCCCTTACATCAAAATTGCTATTAAGTACAACTTTATTGTTCAGTATTTGGGTTGATAAGGCAAGCTCTGCCTCCTGCGGGGTCATTGCATAGGATCCGGGCCTTATATTTAATCCGATGTCAACATTTTTGGATAACTGTGATAACATGTTGCTGACCTGGTTTGATATCATTTCAAATGATGTGGCTGCCACTGCCGATGTGGCGGTTGTTGAGACAGTAGAATTTCCACTTGCTATAAAGTTGTTTATTAAGAGAAGAGCGGTTACCTGCCGGGTCAATTCTTCTTGTGTTGAAATTGCATTCTGAAGTCGTGTTCTGGTCTCTTCATCAGCATCCGGAAGATAAATATCGAATACGACTATAGGATTAAAAAGTTTACCTGATAAATTCAGCTGAGGTTCAACACTTATTCGTTCAGTATAGGCCGGATCGTCAAGTATAGATGAGAGTGAGGCTTTCAGATGTAAATAGGAAGCCTTCAAATCAATTTCTGCATTCTTAAGATTTCCGTTGAACATTATCTTACCGCCGTTTTCCACATTAAAGGGTTTGTTTATAATAGGGCCAAGAGTAAAATTATAGGTCCCACTTTCAATCAGATAGTCACCCGATATTCCGAAATCGCCTTTTTTATTAAGAGTTACATTCAGATTTTCGCTAGATCCTTTACCCCTCATTACATCACCTGCCTTTGAATCAAAAATAATCTGGATCTCAGCATCCGGTGTCACTTCAAGATTCATGTTAAGATCCATTCCGATTTGTTTTGCAGAAGCAGTAGCAATCAGGTTACCTTCACTGTTTTTAACCTTACTCGAGTCAATAAAAGAGATGAATGAATATTCTGACACTGAAAGACCTTTACTTATAGGAACAAAAAGTTCCGAGGTTTTTCCTGTTTTGGTCGATTTACTTGTTTTGGCAGATATATCAAATGAGAGGGAATTCTGATCGCTTTTTATTCTTGCAACATCGTTTTTTGAAACATATGCAGTGCCATAGAACATTTGATTGTCCTTAGGTTGTGTATTTAATACCATGAAACCGTTTGAAGTAATATTGATTGTAAGATAGGCAGCGTAATCGCGGAAATCCGTATGATTAACTGATCCGGAAAGAGTAGCAGTGTTACCTTCAATGTCGGTAATCCTGACATTATTGAATTTAATCCCTTCCTTATCGAATCTGATGGTATCATTCATTGAGTATCTCGTCTGAAGATAATTAATCTTCACTGACGCATTCTCAACCTTCGCTGCCCCCGTGAGAAAAAGATTGTCTGTTTTTCCTGATAAATTTAACCTACCCGAGGCAAAACCGCTTATTTCCGAAGCGAACACTTTAAGTAAAGGATTAAGAAACCCTATAGGTAATTTCATAGCTCTGGTATTCAGATCTATTTTTTTAGATGCAGGATCATAGATTCCTGAAACATCAAACATTTTTACAGAATTGAGATTATTGCTGGCTTTGATATTTACCACCTTTTTAACGTTGTCCAAATCCGAGTTAATTGAAATATTTCCAAACTCGCTGCCAAGCACAGAGAATTTATCAACAACTATATTACCAACCATCAGTAAACTTTTGTAAACATTTGTTAAAAGGATTTTCCCATTAAGGTGACCCTTAAAATTGAAAGGAGTCATACCAGGATCATTATTTCTTCTCCTGTTAATCCAATAGTTCAGAGGAGCAATATCGATTCCTTTAAAATCGAGATGTAAAGTATCTGCAGGATTTTCTGAAACAGAACCATCAACGAGGTAGTACCTATCTTTACTTATGATATAGAGCTTATCTATATTTATTGCATTTGAATCGATCAGAACCGATGAATTGCTTAATTTCCAAAGATTATTATCTAAATAAATATTGGTGGAATCAATCTCAACCTTCAGAATCGCATTGCGTTTTCCAATCGTATTTTTTAGTATAGTACCCCGTGCAATAAAATTGCCCTGGTTGAGGACTGTATCTTTATTGTCCCAATTAATCTTAAAAGTGAAATTATCAGGTTTTGTCTTAAGTCCGACTGAGAAATCTTTAAGTTCAGATTGTCCCAGCAGACTGAAAGATGCACTATTGATACCCATTGTCAATTCAGATCCTGAAACAGTGGTATTAAACGAAAAATCTTTAAAAACATTATTTTTGATTGTCAGTAAATCTGCCTTTCCCACGATGTTTATAATACTGTCGGCAAAAATAGCCCCCTTTATATAACTTTTATCGGCTATTAATATTCCTGTTCTGAAAAAATTATTGATCTTATCGGTATTCTTGAAATTAATTTCAAAAGTGAACATATTTTTTTTGAAGTCGTTCTGTTTGCCGCTGACAAGAAACTGAGAAGGCATCAGGGATACCAGAGTAGATTTTACGAGACCCTCAAGTCCGGCAAAATTATAGTAACCATTTATATCTGCATCCACAAAATCTGTTCTCAAACTTAAAACAGATTTATCGCCCTCTTTGTAGGTCTTTATGGAAAAGTCAGAAAGTTCCAGGTTGTTGTTATATTTTCTGAACTTTGAATTAAGAAGTTTTATTTCACCATCAAGGTTATCAATACTATTTCCTTTAAAATTAGATGTCAGTAGCATTGTAACGGTAGAAGAAGTGTCAAGTTTATCAAAATTCAACTTATATAGATTTGCGTCAGCGATGTTGAGCGTAAAATCAAATTCTGGCAGCTTATTATTAAAATTAAGTAATCCCAGAAGGTCCAATTTAATATTCTTGTCGGCAATATTTACACTTCCGTCCCATGTCTTTTCTGTAAAAGATCCATTCAAAGTTATGTCACGATATATGTATTTGTTTATTTCAATACTGTCAATTTTGCCTGTAAGATTAGCAGCGAATTTTTTCAGAGAATAAGCATATCCATCAACATTAGCCTGCATACTGAGGTTACCTAAAAATTCAGATTTACCGGTCAGTTCTCCGATATTTATATCACTTCCTTTAAGCAGTCCTTTTACCATATATTTTTTGGATTCTCCTGGTCTGAGTGATATATCAGTCCGAATGTTTCCCTGGCTGGTTCTGATTTCCCCATAGGTTACAAAATCTGTTGTAAATCCGGTAAAGCTTCCATTAAATGAGATGGTTCCAAGCTTTTTGATTGCCTCAGGGATTATTAAAAACCCTTTCCCGGGCATATTGATCTGCTCGAGATCCTTTGCATTTGTCTTAAGGCTGTTAACTCCGATATATAAGTATGCATTTTCTATTTTTGGGAGTCCCGAAAAATCAAAGTCACAGTCAAGCGAAGTAAAGTTCCTGTATGCAAGTTTGATATTGCGACCTCTTAGTTCCGATATGGTACCACTAATCTTCCCTGATAACCAGACAGATTCATTTAAACTATCGGCAAAAGGCATAAAATATTGCAGATCAGAAGTATTGATCAGCGATTTATCGAGCTGGATATCAAGTTTTACCTTTTCTGTAAAATTTTTAAATGAGCTTGCTGAATCAGCTGTCAGACCCAATCGTGTGATATTAAATATACTGCTGTCACAACTGATAAAAGCCGAATTAAGAAGAATGTTCTGCCTGGCCAGGATGACAGAGCTGCTCATCTTCTTCACCGTGAAACCACTTGATTCTTTAAATCCCAGTTTGTAGATGTTAAAAGTAGTTGTATCATTTAGTGTTTTCAGGTCTTCAATAATCCCATTAATCCCTGACAGATTCAGGTTATTAAAGTCTATTCTGGTTTTTCCTTTGAGAGCAGTCCGGTTAATAAGAGAAAATCTGCCATTACTTATATCAATCTGATCAATTGAGATTCTGCTCCCACCTTTTTTTATGGTGTCAGCAGAATTTTTAATGAGGTTCAGATACCAGGTGAGATTCATCAAACCGGTGGAGTCGGTTATAAACGCAATAACAGGTTTAATCAAACTTACTTTACCCAGTCTGAATGATTTATTTTTAAAATCCATTCTCCTGATACCAACCTGAATCTCCTTAGAATATAACAAAGTATCATTATTCTTGTCTTTAATTATTATGTCATTGATAAACAGTTTATTAAAGAATTTGTACTCAATGGAGCCAACAGATATTGTTGATTTGATTTCGTTTGAAAGGTGATTTGTTATTCTTTTTACCAGGAAAGTCTGTACTTCGGAAGTCTTCAATAATAAGTAAAGGACTGTAGGGAACATTATTATGACCCCGAAAACTATAATAAAATACTTAAGTGATCTTTTAATTGTTTTGAGCATACAAATGCAAAAAGTCTTAAAATATCAATTTCCCGATTCGTTACACTTAAAGCCTTAAAGATAGTGAAACTCAGATTAATTGTAGGGATTTATTAATTCTGTCAAATCGTTTTGTTTTTGTTCCAAATAAATTCACTTATAATTGGCTCTGCATTTTTTAAGTCAATTTGTTGGATATAAAGATCAATAGTTATCTTTTTAGTTTGTCCGTATAACCAAAGTTACAAGTTCAATTCTTATTTTTGCATATCTTTAATAAACTTTCGATATTTGGTATGAGCAGCATTACATTCCTTTACAATATTTTGATAGAGAAGCAAGACCTTATAATACAATCAGAATAAGCCACTTTAATAACCAGGATTTCTCAGTATAAATATATTACTGAACAGGCTATGAAAAAACAAAGATTCAGAATATTAAGTTACAATAAAAATGATACTTCTTTTTATGAGACAAAAGTAAAAACCTGGTTCGGATGGGTTTCTTTTACCGTATTTTATAAAACAGAAATTCTTCATATTTTATCTATTCCATCAGTTCAAAAATCCCTGGCTTATGAGCGTATTTATCAATACTGTCACATAAAAGGATATGAAAAGAAAGAGATTGAAATTACTGAGATTAATAAAAGTGAAAGCAAGAAATGGATATTGTTTCAAAGAATTTATTCTGAATGAATTAGTAATTGGCGGGGTAGGGATCGGTCGCGACCGATTCCTACACATTATATTTTATTATTAATCTGGTTTTAGCAGCAATTTTTTTTGAAATTTGCACCTTGAAAAAGATTTATTGATGGCAGTCACAATCTTAGCAATAGAATCGTCATGCGATGATACCTCAGTTGCAATCATCAGGGATGGTTACGTCCTTTCTAATCTCATTGCTAACCAGGATATTCATATGTCGTATGGAGGTGTTGTTCCGGAACTCGCATCAAGGGCTCATCAGGCTAACATTGTACCTGTTACACATCAGGCGCTGGTAAAAGCCGGAGTAAATGCTGAAGAAATTGATGCAGTTGCTTTTACGCGTGGACCCGGACTCCTCGGTTCGCTATTGGTAGGAACATCTTTTGCAAAAGGATTTGCTCTTGCTCAAAATATTCCTTTAATAGAAGTAAACCATCTTCAGGCACATGTTCTGGCGCACTTTATTCTTGAGAAAGATAAGAATAACCGGTTACCCTCTTTCCCTTTCTTATGTCTGCTTGTGTCAGGAGGCCATACTCGGATAATTATAATGAAGAGCCAGCTCGAACTGAAGGTTATTGGAAACACCATTGATGATGCTGCAGGCGAAGCTTTTGATAAATGTGGAAAAGTAATGGGTTTTACTTATCCTGCAGGGCCACTGATCGATAAACTGGCCAGTGAAGGAAATATAAATGCTTTCAGGTTTTCAAAACCTCATGTTAAAGGTCTGGATTTCAGTTTTAGTGGATTAAAGACAAGCTTTCTCTATTTCCTTCGCGACAGGTTAAAAGAAGACCCCGATTTTATAGAACACAATAAAGCTGATCTGTGTGCTTCTCTTCAGCATACTATTGTCAGTATTCTTATCGGTAAAGTAGTAAATGCCTCTTTGCAAACAGGAATAAGGGAGATTGGGATCGCCGGGGGAGTTTCAGCAAATTCCGGCTTAAGGAATGAGATGAAAAGAGAGGCTGAAAAAAGAAATTGGAACTTGTTTATTCCTGAATTCAGGTATACGACAGATAATGCTGCAATGATCGGTATTACGGGATACTATAAATATCTGAGAGGTGAATTTTCAGGTCATGATGTAACTCCACTGGCCAGGTATTGATTATTTTCTTAATTTTTTTTTGTAATTTCGTGATAAATTATATGAGATGGAGGAGTTGAGGATTTCGCCAACAAAGAATACACCTGAGATAATTTTAAATCCTGAGGGGATAATTCGTATCAAGGGCCGGTCAATACATGAGAATGTAACTGATTTTTTTGAACCTATAGAAGACTGGATCAGCGAATATATAACAGTTCCGGCAGACATTACAAGTGTGGATTTGAATCTTGAATATTTTAACAGTGCCAGTGCAAAAGTGTTTATACATATTTTACAAAAGATTACCTATGTCACTTTAAAGCATAAGAAATTCATATTCAACTGGTATTACGAAGATGGTGATGATGACATCCTGGAGCGTGGCGAGTACTTTGCTTCAGTGCTTGACGTACGGTTCAATTTTATCAAACTTAAGTGATCCTGCTAAAGGCTTGATCAAGATCCCTTATTAATGAATCCGGTTCATCCAGACCAACATAGAATCTTATAAGATTATTTGAATACCCATCTTTTGTACGCTGATCATCAAACGACAATGCCGGAAAGACCAGCGATTCATGGCCACCCCATGAAACCCCGATAATGAATTGCCTGAGGCTGTTTACAAAAAGCTCTATCTTTCTTTTATCAGTTACTGCTAGCCTTATGGAAAACAGGCCGGTTGGCTTCAGCATCTGTTTGACTGCCAGGCTGTATTGCGGATGTCTCTTTGAGAGAGGATGTAAAACATCAGTTACCATCGGATGATTTTCAAGATATTCCACGACCTTAGTCGTTGTTATCGCAATCCTGTCAATTCTCGCCTGAAGAGTTCGTAATCCTCTGAGCATAAGCCAGGCATTAAATGGAGAAATAATTCCTCCAAGCCCCATATATTCATTTTTAAAAATTCTTAATATATTCTCAGATGACCCACATATCATCCCTGCAACAATATCACTGTGTCCACCCAGGTACTTGCTTGCTGAATGCAGTATTATATCTATTCCCATGGCAGCCGGAGACTGTGTGAGGGGAGAGGAATAACTATTGTCTATTAAAGTGGTAATGCCTGCATCCTTTGCTATTGCTGCAACTGCCTCTATATCCTGAAGTTCAAATGTTAATGAATTAGGACTTTCAAGATAAATAATCCGCGTGTTCTTCCTTATTGCCTTTTTAAAGTTTTCGGTATCACGCCCATCGACAAAGGTTGTTTCGACACCGAACCGTGTCAGGAACCTGGTCATCAGCATATTTGTCCAGCTGTAGTTGTTTCGTACACATACGATATGGTCACCGTTATTTACGAATGATATTATTGCTGCCGAGATGGCAGCCATACCACTTGCAAAAGCAAGAGCTTCTTCAGTCTCTTCCAGGGCTGCGATCTTTTTGCACAGAATTTCAACAGTAGGATTATTTCCACGTGAGTAGACAAGGCTGTTTTTTTCATCAGCTATTGCCTTTTTCAGTTCCTCAACATCCCTGAAAGCAAAATTACTCGTCTGAAACAATGGAGGAGTGATGGCATTAGAGTATTTTTCACGTTCTTCCCCGAGATGATTAATTATATATGAGATATCTTTCATAATAGTAAATTATTATATTTTATTACCCCGAGTTGGATTTTAGTGAATTCTTCTTCCTGAAGAAGAAATATACGGGTAAGCCAAGAAGCAGGAATCCGATTCCTATTCCCATATGCAAAGGTTTGCTTATCGTTATATTAAGAACAAACCATGTGCATATACAGATGAAAATGATAGGTGTTACCGGGTAACCGAATGTCTTATATGGTCTCTCGATGTGTTTCAGCTTCTTTCTGAAAATAAAAATTCCTGCTGCAGCCAGGGTGAAGAAAATCCATTCAACGGATACTGTATAGGTAATAAGATTTTCGAAAGTCCTCCAGAACAACAGGAGAACGATTGCCCATATGGACTGAACAATAATGGCATTTACAGGCGTTTTAAAAACAGGATGAACTTTTGCTATGTTTTTAAAAAACAGGCCATCCTCTGCCATAGCATAATATATTCTCGGGGCAGAGAGGGTGTAAATACCAATTGTTCCGAGTGTACTTACAGCAATAATTGCGGCTACAAGCCTGCCTCCGAACGGAAGAATCGTACTCACAGCTTCAGCAGCAACTTTTTCTGATGTAATAATTGCACTTACGGGAAGCAGAAGCATGTAGCTTATATTAACGAGCAGATAAATAATAGTTACCACAATTGCACCGGTAATCATGGCAATAGGTACATTCCTGGAAGGATTCTTTGTCTCTCCGGCAAGAAACGAGGCATGCTGCCAGCCTCCGTACGAGAACAACACACCGACAAGTGCCACTCCAAAGCCCGATAAGCTGCTATTTCCCGAAGAGGATAAACTTAAAACTTTGAATGAGATATCGCTCTTGCCATAGATTATTCCGACACAAATAATTATAAGAATGCCAAGAATTTTCAATCCGGTAAAGATATTTGAGAACATTTCTCCGAATTTTGCTCTTAATACATTAAGTGTAGTAAGGATACTAATTGCAATGATACTTGTTAATATTTTCCAGGAATCATTCATTGGAATGAAAAAACTAAGATAGTAGGAGAATGCCAGTGATAAAACTGCAATTGAACCGGATGTAATTATAAGAAGGTATGCCCATCCATAAAGAAAACCAAGCCACCCGCCATAGGCCTCTTTGAGAAAAACATAGATTCCCCCGGCCTGAGGAAAAATTGAGCCAAGCTCTCCGAAAGTGAGAGCGCCTGTCAGGGTGATTACTCCACCGATTGCCCATACTGCCAGAATTAATAAAGGTAATGGTATCAAACCGGCAATTTGTGAAGGTGTAACAAAGATTCCTGATCCGATACAGGAGCCTATGGCGACCATTATCAGCCCGTACAGAGTTAGTTCTTTCGCTAGTTTTGGCATAGATTTAATTGCAGCTGGAATTCTACGTAATTGTCGATCATCCGGTCCATCAAGGTCAATAATTATTGGTCTAAATATAGGGGAGAAAAGGGTCACTCAGCCAACGGATCAACAACTCTACCCATAAAAAGTATTGAATTTGTTGTTGTCTCTCTGATAATGTAGAGAAATGAATGATCAATATTAAGATTGAAAGGTTCAATTATTGCGGTATTTGAGATTCCAACTATTGTAGCGGCGGCGGCTTCAGTACCTTCTTCATTTGTTTCAATAAATGCCTGGTGTTTAACAAAACTTATCAGGAGACTGATATCCGATATATTTGAAAAATCAGCATTATCGGTAAAGGCGATTCCCATTCCCATATCCGTTAAAATATCCTTAAGTTCCTTCTTGTACACATATTTGAATCGTGGAAATGTAAGGTCGGTCTTTCTTTCATTCATCTGATCGAGCCAACCTTTGAAACTATTGTCATTTATTAATGGAAGTATATTGTTTATGCTGTTGTCATCGTCCGGGAGGATCACATCCATTACAAAATTGCCCTGACCATAAGGGAATTCAGCCAGAGTAAATCCTTGTCCGTTATAAATCTTAAACTCAGAGGTCTGTTTCATCATTGGAACCTGTGCTGTTACTCCGTCTGGTTTATAAAATGTCCCCTGGACAGTATTATCCTTGTCGAACTGAGATTTCCACTTTCCTTTAAAATAGATTGCATTAATCAGAAGCATCACAGTATTGTCATCAAGTTTGTCAACCATATTCTTTATCAATCCGTTTGTTTTACTATCAATCCAGCTGTTAATCTGTGTTGGTACCAGCGGATCTGTTATGTCAAATGACTTTGATTCAGCATTATAATACTGAGTAAGGATATCAATAAAGGGCTTCTTCACGACAAAATTATTTTCTATCCATACCGAGTTGGCGATTGAGATCAGAACCCGACTATCAACTTTTAGGAGCGCTTCGGTGAGATCTTTGTATGAGTTATTGATTATTTCAGGAGTTAATCCATTCATTCTTAAAGCATCCAGCATTGCTTCTCGGGTGGCTCCATTAGCACCATTAAGTGTCATTGAGAGGGCAGATGAAATGCTAAGAGGAGAGATGAGAACATTTTCCGACTCGGCTGAATTTTCAATAACTTTTTTGAAGATATCCAGTGCAAAAGAATTTTCTGATGATATGAGTGAAACCTGATCCGTGGTAAGGGCTATAGGAACAGGATCAGTTGGGAAAGTTACAACAGGTTCTTTTTTGCAGGATGAAAAAGTCAAAGTAATTATGACTAATAATGCAATTGCGGCTTTTGAAATATTTTTTCTCATAATCCTCACATTTGAGGGACTAATAAAATTGAATCTAATCAAATTCAATCCAATTATGTTAAGTCCGGGTTATAAGGTGAAAATATTCAAAAACCATGCCATGTTACTAAGATTTCTTTTTTCTTTTTTTTGAAGTTTCCTGATATGCCCTGAGATAAATAAATGATACAACAAAAAAGATCATGCCCAGGAAAAGGAGCATTATGAAAGCAAAAACTGATGGTTTTTCCAGACCGGGGATCGGGTGCTTCAATCTGAAGGTATATCCGTAAATAGTATAAATCAGAACCATTATAGATACTACGAAACTGAAAATTATTGATGTACCATCAAAGATCCTTGTGGTTTTGTAAAACTTAGTGTTTTTAAATGTTCCATAGGATGTCCGGGCATATACTGTAGCTCTTCTTCGTGATCGGTACTGCCTGTATTTTCTCCAGTCTTCCATAGCCTGTTGGTACGCCTGATCATCAGTTTTTATCTTTTCGTGATTTGCAATTAAAAACTCGTAGGCTTCGGTTACGCTTATAAAATGATCCTTGGCATCAGGTGCAGGATTAATATCGGGGTGGTAAAGACGTGCTTTTTTCCTGTAAGCCTTTTTTATCTCTTCGATTGTAGAGTTTGCCGGCAGACCAAGAATTTCGTAATAATCTGTAAGTGTCATGTTTTCAACTTATGTTACTCCACGATTGCTTCTGATTGAAAAGTCGTTTCAGTTCGGATCTGAAGATCAGATTCTGATTATTTTCAAGTAATGGATCGAAGTTAAGTATCTCTTCAGCAATATGTCTTACATATTCAATTAATTGTCCGTCTTTACCAAGGTCGGCTATCTTCAGATCAAATGGAATGCCACTCTGAAGTGTTCCTTCAATATCGCCCGGACCCCTGAGCTGAAGATCAGTCTCCGCAATTTCAAAACCATCATTAGTCCTGATCATTACTTCAATTCGTTTTGCAGCTTCTCTTGAAAGTTTGTCGGAACTCATAAGTATACAATATGACTGGTCAGCGCCTCTGCCGACACGTCCTCTCAACTGGTGTAACTGCGAGAGGCCGAATCGTTCTGCACTTTCAATAACCATTACTGATGCATTTGGTATATCAACACCAACCTCAATAACTGTAGTTGCAATCAGGATATGAGCCACTCCATCCTTAAAAAGCTTCATAGACATTTCCTTATTCGCCGGAGTCATCTTTCCATGAACAATGCTTATGCAATATTTTGGAGCAGGAAAAACTCTTGAAATAGTATCCCATCCATCCTCAAGATCTTTATAATCCATCTTTTCAGATTCTTTGATAAGAGGATATACAATATAAATCTGACGTCGTTCGGCTATCTGGTTCCTGATAAACCCAAAGACCTTATTTCTTTCTGAATCAGTGAAATGCATTGTCTTTATCGGAACCCTGCCCGGAGGTAGTTCATCGATTACCGAAACATCCAGGTCTCCATAAAGTGTCATCGCAAGAGTTCTTGGAATAGGAGTGGCAGTCATTACAAGAATATGCGGCGGATTGAGGTTTTTCTGCCAGAGCCTTGCCCTCTGGGCAACTCCGAACCGGTGCTGTTCATCGATAATCACCAATCCCAGATTGGCAAACTGAACATTTTCTTCAAGGAGAGCATGAGTACCAATCAGTATATTCAGCGATCTGTCAAGCAGTGATTCAGCAATTGATTTACGGGAGGACTTTTTTGATGATCCCGTAAGTAAACGTATTTTAATGCCAATTCCCTCAAGTAGTTTACAGATAGTCTGATAATGCTGGTTTGCAAGAATTTCGGTGGGAGCCATGATGCATGCCTGGTACCCATTATCTATCGCAATAAGCATACTCATCAGAGCTACCAGAGTTTTCCCGCTGCCTACATCTCCCTGAAGCAAACGGTTCATCTGTTTTCCTGAACCAAGATCTTTCCTTATCTCTTTCATTACTCTTTTCTGAGCATCAGTAAGTGTAAAGGGTAAATTGTTATAATAGAAGTTATTAAAATTTTCACCTACACTTGAAAAAACAAATCCCCTGAATTTCATGTTACGGTTTGTTTTAAATCTCAGGAGGTTAAGCTGAATATAAAACAACTCTTCAAATTTCAGTCGGTGTCTCGCCTTTTCAAGTTCATCAGGATTAGCCGGGAAATGGATTTTATGGAGCGCTTCATGAAGTTCCATCAGTTTATAACGTGAAACAATGTAGCCGGGTAATGTTTCAGGCAATCTTATTTTAATCTGTTTCAACATATTGCCTAACAGCTTACTGATCGTTTTTGATGAAACAAACTGATTTTTGAGCTTTTCAGTAGTGCTATACTGTGCCTGTAGAGCCGAATTTAGCCTTTCTGCCATCTTATCGGCAGCTTCAATTTCAGGATGGATAATGTTAATAATTCCGTTAAAAACGCCTGGTTTCCCAAACACAATGAATTCGACTCCGGGACTAAAGCTTCCAGTGATCCACTTTCCACCCTTAAACCATACAAGTTTTAAGGTTCCTGTTTCATCCTGGAAATCAGCGACTAACCTTTTACCAGCGCCATGGCCCTCCGTAGTGTATCCTTTTATGATACCTCTTATCTGAACAAATGGAAGGTCAGGATCAAGTTCAGCAATCTTATAAAACCTGGTTCTGTCGATATATTTATATGGGAAATAGTATAGCAGATCGCGGAACGTAAAAATACTCAACTCCTTATTAAGAAGTTCCGCCCTTTTTGGGCCAACTCCCGATAAATAGGTAATGTTAGTATCTAAAAACTCCTGAATAATCATTATGGTAAAAAGTAGTTCAAAATATATCCGAAAATACGTATTTTTGAAAACCTGTCCTAATTATAATATCAGTACCGAAATGATTTCTTTCCGGGCAATCAAATATCTGAATTACATTCTACTATCGCGTCATAGGAGGGGACATGGAATTCACAGTCCATTCGTTTTTGATCTTGTTTCAAGGGTCTTCCGGAACAAAATTGATCCTGCTACTATATTTACTGTTGAACAGGTCAGAAAGAAAATGATCTCTGAAAAGCGAAGCATATTGGTTCAGGATCTTGGTTCCCGGTCAGGATCATTGAAAACAAACTCAAGAAGAGTTTCAGATATAGCCAGATATTCACCGGTTCCGGAGAAATATGGCGAGCTATTATCAAATTTGGCTGCTGAATTTGGTAAACCACTGATAATTGAGTTAGGTACCTCCTTAGGAATAAGTACGATGTACATGGCTGCTTCCTCTGCAGATGCAGCAGTGTGTACAATAGAGGGTTGCCCGGCAACAGCTGCAATAGCGAGGCAAAATTTTATTGAAGCAGGGCTTAATAATATTAAGATACTGGAAGGCCCGTTTGACGAGGTTCTGCCAGGTTTAGTAACTACCGGTGTTAAGCCGGGACTGGTTTTTATTGACGGGAACCATCGGAAAATCCCGGTAATAAAATATTTTAACCTGATGGCAGAGCTATCTGACAGCAAGACAGTTATTATAATTGATGATATCAACTATTCAAAAGAAATGGCAGAAGCATGGGACGAAATTAAGCTTCATAAGAAGGTATCTGTAAGTATTGATATTTTCAGAATGGGAATTTTGTTTTTCAGGGAGGGAATTAATCATAATAACTATATAATCAGATATTGACAAAAATTAAGGTTATAAAATTTATTATTTAACATATTTAATCTAATTTCGGAAATTCAAATTTTAACCATTATGGAGAAAGTTATTGAAATTCATGATATTGTTAAGAATTATCAGGTTGGATCGGTGATTGTAAGGGCTTTACGGTCAGTGACTATTAATATTGATAAGAATGAATATGTTGCAATTATGGGACCATCAGGCTCAGGGAAATCTACTTTAATGAACCTTCTTGGATGCCTCGATACTCCATCGAGCGGCACTTATATTCTTAATGGTACCGATGTAAGTAAAATGGAAGATGATTATTTGGCAGAAATCAGAAATAAAGAGATTGGATTTGTATTTCAGACATTTAACCTTCTTCCCAGGTATTCTGCACTTGAGAATGTTACCTTACCCTTGATATATGCCGGAGTACCTAAAGCTGACAGGGAAAAAGTGGCAGTTGAGACCCTGGAACAGGTAGGCCTGGCAGACAGGATGACTCATAAACCTAATGAATTGTCCGGAGGACAACGTCAGCGTGTTGCTATTGCCAGGGCTCTTGTGAACAAACCATCAATTATACTGGCAGATGAACCGACAGGTAACCTCGACAGCAAGACATCAATAGATATCATGGGGTTGCTCGATGATATTCATAGAAAAGGGAATACAGTGATTGTTGTTACACATGAGGAGGATATAGCTAAACATGCTGCCCGTATTATCAGGTTATTCGACGGGGAAATTGCACAGGACTATAAGAATGAAAAGTATATAAAAGCATAAAGTAATTGTTCGAGATTATTTTACTTCTTGTTTTTCCTTTTATTAAATCATGAAGATCTATACCCTTACAGGTGACGATGGTACAACTTCATTGTCGGGAGGCAGAAGGGTTCCAAAACATTCATTACGTGTGGAAGCGTATGGTTCTGTCGATGAGCTTATTGCGTGGATCGGACTGTTAAGGGATCACAAAGAAAATCAAAAACGGAAAGAGCTTCTTATTTATCTACAGAGCCAGCTTATGAAGTGCGCTGCTGCATTAGCCTGTGACACCAAAAACGCCTATGGTAAAAAGATATTACCTGATCCTGACTGCATATCGGTGATTGAAAAAGAAATTGACATGATGGAGGAGACCCTTCCTCCATTGAATAACTTCATTCTTCCGGGAGGGAATATGCTCGTATCATATTGTCATATAGCCCGATGTGTATGTCGCAGGGCCGAGAGGGCAATTTCAAGGTTAAACAAGACTGAAGAATCGCCTGAAATCGTGAACAAATTTCTTAACCGTCTTTCAGATTTTTTATTTGTATTGTCCAGAAAAATTGCCTTAGACCTTGATATTGAAGAGATTAAGTGGCTAGTCTGAAATGTGAAAAAACTTAAAATAAGGTATTGTTTTTTAAGTAAAATAATATATATATTTGCAAACTTTGTTTTAAGCTTTACTTAATCAGGAAAATATGTATTGGACACTTGAATTAGCATCAAAACTTGAGGATGCTCCATGGCCTGCCACTAAGGATGAGCTGATTGATTTTGCCATTAGGTCGGGTGCCCCTATGGAAGTTATTGAAAATCTGCAGGAAATTGAGGATGAAGGCGATATTTATGAAAGTATAGAAGATATCTGGCCTGATTATCCGAGTAAAGACGATTTCTTTTTTAATGAAGATGAATACTAAAAAAGAGGCTGATTTTATTAAAGTCAGCCTCTTTTCTATTTATTAAATATATCATCCCTTTTTTTTGGCCTCAGCTTATCGAGCCATTTAAATCCATCAAATCTGACAGGTGTAAGAGGAAGAGGTGGATCAATAAAGCCTTCAGGGCTATCGTGCTCATAAATCTCAGACACTTTTCCTTTTGTGAATAATATCTCAATATCTGCGCATTTTGATTGCTCCACTCCAGCAACCGCTTCCGCGTCAAGGAGATAAAATAATATTTCCCCGTTACCCTTTATATTTATCTTATACAATTCATTATTCTTGAAATGACCGGTAAGTGACCGGCCCTTTATCTGGTTAAACCGTATGGTATCTACCTGGCTGGCAATAAAGGCATTATTATACAATTCCAGACGGTCGGTCTGACGATTTTTTGTAAATACTGCCATTGAGTCGGAGGTAAGCTGGTCCTCTTCAGACCAGATTACGGGAGCCCTGTAGAGTCTGATCACTGAATCCTGAAAAGAATAGGAAAGGGAATCGCATTTTGCCTGAAGATCTTTACTGAAAATACGGCAGCCATAGTATGCCCTCATAAGTCTGTAAACTTTCCCGGAAGTATCAGATCTGGTAATTGATTTGATGGTATCAGCATGAAGGAATAATGAGTCTTTTTGTGAAATCTGTATGAAAACGGCCCTGTCAGTTACAAAAAATCTTTCAGGTTGTTTGTAGTACCACGCATAATTACCCTTTACAGCTATTTTATTTACTGTGTCTTCAATGATCACGTTCCTGAATGATTCACCGAAGCCGGTACTATCATTGAAAAACAGAGAATCCCCATGAATTATTTGTTTCCGGTTGTCAATCATCGATTTTTTCCATACCGAAGTAATCTCTTTTTTTGTGTCATACCATCCTTTTTCGCAATATAGATATAAACTATCGCCCTTTAACTCGGTCGGTCCTGTGAAATATGCAATTTCTGACACTGTGTTGTAATCCATTGTATCGGCAGTCATCACATATTCCGGATTAACAATCTTAACGCTATCCTTGAAATGAAACAGGTTTTCAGATACATAAAGGACGCCAATTATACTGGTAAGCGTATTTTTGGCATTTGTAATACGTCCTCTTTCAGTATATTTTGCGATTCTGTTTCTTACATCATAATGGATTGAATCGGTGTACAAATGAGTTTCCTTGTCTATGAGTACTACATTGCCTCTTACAAAAGCTGTTTTGCTTTTTCCGTCATAGAAAAGGTAATCGCCGAAAAGATTGAGCGTATCACCTTGTTCAATGTGAACTTTGCTATAGGCTTCTACCTGATTCTTGTCTGGATAAAAATATGCACTATCGCACCACATATTTACATCTTCATCCCGAAGTCGTACATTACCCAGAAGGTGGTGAATATCCTTTGCTGTCACAGGATCTTTAAGCATATCATCTACATCGGAATTTTTAAGTTCAATTTTCTTCCTTGTTGACTGAGGTGCAGTAAGATCCTGAGAATAAACGGAAGGAGCAAAAAGCAGAGAGATTAAGACATAAAAGATATGTCTGACATATGCATTGTTGACCAGGAATCGCGATAAGTTTATTTCAACCATCCTTTTTGCAAAAATTCGCATGATTTGAATTCCTCACTTATTTTAATATAAGTGATACTGATTTTGTTTTTGACCCATTTATCAAAAACATTGGCTCTTTCCTTAACCAGGGCATCATCATAGAGGCTCTGGTAATCATCTTTCAGATTTGCCGAATGAGCAGGAAGCACATTATCAAGCTTAACTATTCTGAAAACTTCATTATTACTCTCATCTGATGTTTTAAAAGGATCGGATATTTCCCCTACCTTCATTTCCCTGATTTTTAC
>PLNF01000054.1:0-125 GCA_003141715.1 Bacteroidales bacterium
ACCAGATGATAACGAACACCAGGAAGATCTTTAACCCTGCCACCTCTGATCAGTACGATCGAGTGTTCCTGCAGATTATGACCTTCTCCCGGAATATAAGCATTGACTTCTTTCTGGTTGGTCAG
>PLNF01000054.1:134-39126 GCA_003141715.1 Bacteroidales bacterium
ACCAGTTTCTTCCTGCCTTTTCTTACTAATTGCTGAATTGTCGGCATATTTCCAATTATTTTAGCATTAAATTTTACTTAAAAAAATGGTTTGCAAAGGTATTATTTTTATTTTTTAATTCAAAATCAAGTTGCATTATTTTTAAAAACAATATAAAACACATATATCAAAAGCCTGAAAATTATAATTATTCAGGCTATTACGCATGTTCAGAATCAATATATCTTACTAAAAATGTAAGTTATCAACAGGTTCCTTCCCGATCTTTCCCTGCGAAAAACGTTTTGTAAACTTACTGTGAAAGAAAAAACGGTACTCCTGTATTTCAAAAAACTGCTGCAAAGGAAATAAAAAATTTGTAATTCTCACTTCTTTCTTAAACTGTTTTTAAAAAATTATTATTTTTGTCACCTCCTAAACANNCAATGCTTTTTAATGGCGGCATTATCGAAAGGAGAGGTACAATTGAAGGAAACAATACTGTTTCAGACTATCGTCCGATTGAGCATGAAAATGGGAACTCAATCTTTTCGACAGTTCTGTATACTGAATTTCAGAATCATAAAATAAATATTTTTGATACCCCTGGCCTGGATGATTTCAGTGGCGGAGTCATATCTTCACTTTTTGCCTCCGATGCTGCGGTATTGACTATCAATGTGCAGAACGGTGTTGAGGTAGGAACCGAGATACATTTCCGGCATGCAGAAAAAGAAAATAAGCCCCTTATAATTGTAATTAACGGGCTGGATCACGAAAAAGCCAACTTTGAGAAGTCGCTTGAAATGCTGAAGGAAAGGTTAAGCAACAATGTCATACTTATTCAGTATCCTGTCAACGAAGGAATCGGATTCAATTCTATTATTGACGTTCTTAAAATGAAAATGCTCCGATACTCTAAAGACGGAGGAAAGGCAGAAATAGTTGATATACCTGCTGATCAGGCAGCCAAAGCTGCAGAATTACATAGCGCTCTCGTTGAAAAAGCTGCCGAGAGCGATGAAGCTCTGATGGAACTGTTTTTTTCAAATGATACTCTTTCCGAACAAGAAATAAAAAAAGGTATTGCCAAGGGATTAAGAACAAGGAGTCTCTTCCCTTTATTGTGCCTTTCCTCAAAACACAATATTGGTGTTGACAGCCTGCTGGAATTCATAGTAAATGAAGCTCCGTCAATTGCAGATATGCCGCTACAGATTAACAGTAAGGGAAATGAAGTTAAACCAAATCCTGCCGGCCCGGCTTCGGTCTACGTATTTAAGTCATCAATTGAAGAACATATAGGTGAAATACATTATTTCAGGGTATATTCAGGAAAAGTTACCGAAAACCTTGATGTTGTCAACAGCAATAACGGTACGAAAGAAAGACTGGCACAATTATACGTTTGCGCCGGCAAGAACAGAACAAGAGTTCCGGAACTTCACCCTGGTGATATCGGAGCTTTCGTTAAACTGAAAAGTACAAAAACAGGTCACACGCTGAATGTTCCCGGGAATGACTGGAAATATGAAGGTGTTAAATTCCCCGAACCCAAATACAGGACAGCGATCAAGGCTCAAAGTGAAAGCGATGATGAGAAACTTGGTGAAGCTTTGAATAAGATTCATCTTGAGGACCCGACAATCATAATAGAATACTCAAAAGAACTAAAACAGATAATTGTTCATGGACAGGGTGAGTACCATCTTAATATTATGAAGTGGCATCTTGATAATATTTATAAGATCCACACTAACTTCAATCCTCCAAAAATACCTTATCGTGAGACAATTACAAAGTCAGCCCAGGCAGATTACAGGCACAGGAAACAATCCGGCGGTGCAGGTCAGTTTGGTGAGGTCCATATGATTATTGAGCCTTATGAAGAGGGTTCAAAAGAAGCTACCATGCAAAAGATTAATGGTAAAGAGATAAAGATATCAGTCCGCGACAAGGAGGAGATTACTCTTCCATGGGGTGGGAAACTGGTGTATGTAAACAGTATTGTCGGAGGTGCAATTGATGCCCGATTTTTACCTGCAATCCTGAAAGGTATAATGGAGAAGATGGAGACTGGACCTCTCACCGGATCATATGCCCGCGATATTAGGGTTTATGTATATGATGGAAAGATGCACCCGGTTGACTCAAATGAAATTTCTTTTCGCCTTGCAGGAAGAAATGCATTCAGCCAGGCGTTCAAAATTGCCGGTCCGAAAATTCTGGAGCCGGTGTATGATGTTGAAATCATGGTCCCCTCCGATCGCATGGGTGATGTTATCAGCGACCTTCAGGGCAGACGTGGAATGGTTCTCGGTATGTCAAGTGAAAGACGTTTTGAGGTTATCAAAGCAAAAGTGCCTCTTGCAGAAATGAATAAATATTCCACGGCTCTAAGTTCCATTACGGGTGGTCGTGCCATGTATTCTATGAAATTTGCGGAATATGCACAGGTTCCCGGAGATGTACAGGATGCTGTTATCAAGGCATATTCTGAGGAAGAAGAAGAAGAATAGGAAATTTATTTCGGTTAAAATAATTGTAGAAACAGGGAAAATTATTGTAGAGACAGGTCTGAGACCTGTCTCTACGTATTTTATTTAGTGTTTTTGAACCATTTTATGAAAATATATTTTTGTAAATTGCCTGTAGGATTTTGCTCCAGTTCAGCAAATAAAAAAGATATTATGACAATACCCAACATTATTTACCAGGTCGATGCATTTACGACGCAGCCATTTAAAGGGAACCCTGCCGGAGTTTGTGTACTCGATCATGAGCCAGATACAGACAGGATGCAGAATATTGCGATGGAAATGAATCTTTCTGAAACTGCATTTGTCTTCCCCGGTCATGATTGCCGTATAATCAGATATTACACCCCGGAAGCAGAGATGAAGCTTTGTGGTCATGCTACATTATCTGCCTCACATATACTGTACGAAACAGGAATGGTAAAGAGTAACGAAGAGATCAGGTTTTCATCAAAAGCAGGAGAACTTATTATAATGAAACATGGTGACTGGATAACAATGAATTTCCCGGCATACCCTCTTGAGAAAATGAAGCCAACTCCTGAATTTGAAAGAGTTACGGGTGCACAGCCTCAGGAGTTATATCAGGCGGGTTTTGGTTGGACACTTGCCCTTATGAAAAGTGAAAAGGAGGTGAGAAATATGAAACCTCAGTTTTCTCTTATGAAAAACTCAGTTTTCGGCGATCTGATAGTAACTGCTGAATCTGAAGATCCGGCATACGATTTCTGTGTCCGTTGTTTTGCTCCTGCTGTTGGAATTGATGAAGATCCGGTAACAGGCTCTGCTCATTGTGCACTTGCTCCATTCTGGTCAGAAAAGACAGGGAGGAAAGATTTCAATTCCCACCAGGTATCAAAAAGAGAGGGTGTTCTGAAGGTTTCACTAAAAGGAGACAGAGTTGAAATTTCCGGTCAGGCTATAACTATTTTCAAAGCTGAGTTGTTTGTGTAAAAATGGCGTGAGGCATGCGGTATGCGGTTCAAGGAAGAAGATAAAAAGTAAAAATATGAAACAAAACACAGATGTACGTATTATTGAGCTAGGCCTCATATTACCGCCAGCACCAAAGCCACTTGGAGTTTATAAACCCGTTCTGGTAATTGATAAATTTCTTTATGTATCAGGACAAGGACCTATTTTGGCTGATGGAACCATGATGAAAGGTAAGCTTGGTGCAGATATGGATATGACTCAGGGGAAACTGGCTGCCAGACAGGTAGGACTTACAATGCTTTCAACAATTAAGGCCCATTTTGGAGAATTGAAAAAAATCAAACGGATTGTGAAAGTGCTGGGAATGGTCAACAGTACTTCCGATTTCGATAGTCACCCGGCTGTCATAAACGGATTCAGTGAACTGATGTCTGAGGTATTTGGTGAAGATAACGGCGTTGGAGTAAGAAGTGCAGTTGGAATGATACTTCCATCAAATATCGCCGTTGAAGTTGAAGCCATGTTTGAACTTTATTAGGAAGGAATGGAAAAAGTTATATCTTCAGAAATTCTCTGGCATGAGGTCGGGAATTTAAATGAAGTATCCTCCCCTTCTCTCCTGGTTTATCCTGACCGCATTGAAGCCAATATTAAGAAAATAATTGATATTGCAGGAAGTGTGGACCAGTTGAGGCCGCATGTCAAGACGCATAAAATGGCCGAAATCATCAAACTGCAGATGAAATATGGCATCTATAAGTTCAAATGTGCTACAATATCGGAAACAGAGATGGTTGCAAGGTGCGGAGCCCCCGATATCTTACTTGCCATACAACCGGTCGGCCCGAATATTGGAAGGTTTTTTAAATTAAAACAAGAATTCAATAATATAAAGATTTCCTGTATCGCTGATAATGAAGAAGTTATTATACAGCTGTCAGATATGGCCAGGAAAACCGGACTCGAAACTCATGTCTGGCTCGACATCAACAATGGGATGAACCGGACAGGTATAATTCCGGGAGAAAAAGCAGCAAGACTCTTCAACAGAATCATGGATTCGCCGATGCTCATTGCAGAAGGACTTCATGTATATGACGGTCATATTCATGAACCGGATCTTTCACTCAGGGAAAAAATATGCAATGATTCATTTGCACCGGTAATCAGCCTGATTGAAGATCTGAAAAATGAAGGTATCTCACCTGTCAGAATTATCGCAGGAGGAACTCCTACATTCCCGATTCACGCTTTACGAAAAGATGTTGAAACCAGTCCGGGAACTCTTTTATTATGGGATTGGGGCTACAGCAGCTCTTTCTCTGATATGAATTTTTTTCATGCTGCTGTGTTACTTACACGAATTATAAGCAAGCCCGGAAAGGAGCTGTTATGTCTCGATCTTGGACATAAAGCAATTGCTTCAGAGATGCCTCAGCCACGCATTAAACTTCTGGAAATTGAGAAATATACAATTGTCAACCATAACGAGGAACATATGGTTATCAGAACAACTTTAGCGGATAAATATAAAATCGGGGATCCTCTATACGGTATTCCATGGCATATTTGTCCGACAGTTGACCGGCATGATACTGTTTATGTAGTTAATGATCATAAGGTTACAGGCCAATGGAATGTTGAAGCCAGAAAAAGGAAGATTACCCTCTGATGCAAATCTTACCAAATGTTAAATAAGCCTTTGATTTTTGATGGTCATCTCGACCTGGCGATGAATGCCCTTGAATGGAACCGTGATTTAAGATGGCCTGTAAAAGATATACGCAAAAGTGAGGAAGGAATGACTGATAAACCAGACAGGGCTAAAGGCACAGTAAGTTTACCTTCGATGCGTGAAGGGCATGTTGGTGTTTGCGTTGCCACTCAGATTGGCAGGTATGTAAAACGTGGAAACAGTATGCCTGGCTGGAAATCCCCTGAACAGGCATGGGCTCAGACTCAGGGTCAGCTGGCCTGGTACAATGCCATGGAAGATGCGGGTGAAATGGTACAGATCCGAACCTCAGATGATCTTGAAAAACATCTTCAGTTATGGGAGAACCCGCCAGAAAATGCAGCTATTGGTTATATTTTAAGTCTCGAAGGTGCAGACTCTATCGTTTCAATGCACCATCTGGAAAAAGCATATGAATATGGGTTACGTGCCATTGGGCCTGCTCACTACGGCCCGGGAACCTATGCACAGGGAACTGATTCCAATGGTGGTATAGGTATAAAAGGACGTGAGCTTCTCAAAGAGATGGAAAGACTCGGTATTATACTTGATGCCACCCATTTATGTGACGAAAGCTTTCGGGAAGCTTTGGATATATATAATGGACCTGTATGGGCGAGTCACAATAACTGCCGGGCCTTTGTTCTTCACAACAGGCAATTCTCCGATGAACAGATTACTGAACTGTCAAACAGAGATTCTGTGATTGGTGTTGCACTCGACGCATGGATGATGGTTCCCGGCTGGGTAAGAGGTAAATCAGATCCAAAAGCGAGTGGAGTATCATTAAAACTGATGATCAACAATATTGATCATATTTGTCAGCTTGCCGGCAACTCTTTGCACGCGGGCATCGGATCGGATCTCGATGGCGCTTTTGGCAGGGAACAATGCCCATATGATCTTGATACTATAGCCGACCTTCAAAAAGTAACTGGTCTGCTGTCTGAAATTGGGTATACCGAATCAGATATCCAGAATGTATTGAGCAATAACTGGATAAGGTTTCTGAAGAAAAACCTGCCGTTGAGCCGTTGAGCCTACCTGTATAGATAAACGGCCCCCCTGTACAGCTTACCATTATAGTTAATATTATCCCAGCCATAAGCTCTGATAATATAAAAATAGATTCCGGGAGAAGCTTTGACTGATGAAAAATTCACATTGCCGTCCCAACCCTTCCACTGTCTGAGTATTTCTCCCTCACCATAAAAAGAATAAACTTTCAGACCACTTCTGCTGAAAACCTCCACGCTTAAATTCCTGAGTGATTTTGATTCAACCAAAAAATTGTCATTGATACCATCGCCATTTGGAGTAAATACATTCGGAACATTAAGTTCAGATTTATCAACAGCGATTTTTTGATCGAGTCTTAATGAATCGACGCAATGAAGATCACTTTCAACAGTCAGTTTAACCGAATACTCTCCGGGTATATAATATATATGAGGGTCGGGATTATTAAGTTTTGAGGTAGTGGTATCGCCAAATTCCCAAAGATACTTGACTGCTCTTATCGATTTATCTGTAAAGGTTACTGTGAGAGGAGCCTGCCCGGTAAAAGGGTCAACTGTAAAGTCAGCCTTTACCCGGATAGTCTGGTAAGAGAATGATGAGTTGGTCATACATCCAAAACTGTCACTTACCTGAAGATTATAGGTAACATCAACAAGGGGCGGATCAAAAGTCTGAGGGTTTAAATAGAAGTCGGGCGAGGGTATTGTTGATGCCGGATCCGATGACCACAAAAAATTAACAGTATTAGGCAATTTTACCGGAACCCCGTTGGAGATATTGTTATAATAGAAAGTATCAATTGCGGCCTGGCCTTTTAAGGCAACATAGTCACATGTGCGATTCTGCAGCGCTGCTGATGAAAAAGGTTTGTCGATAAAAATCCAACCAACAAGACTTGTATCAAATCCTCCGCTGATAATAACTTTATAACCTCCATCATCAAGATCAGTTGAAGATGAAGTTGAAACTCCTGAGTCTGTTTTGAGAAAAGTGCTGAAACTTTTTGTGATGTCGCTCCATTGGTACCATGAAAAATTGTATGGACCTGTTCCTCCCGGGCTACTGGCATTCAGCGTGCCTTTTTGCGATCCTGATGCATTACAAAAGATAAAAACAGGATCTTTAACCGTAGGAGCTGATGGATATGAAGTATATCGCACAGCGCTCATTCCCGGTGCCGAAAGTTGAGCTCCGGCAATAGCAGGCAGCAATAAAATTATTATTAACAAAAAATAACGCACAGGCAATCAGATCTTTGTATTTAAAACGCTTTCTGAATCTTTTTGGTATTCTATTTCACAATTATAATAAATTTAGGGCAATATTACGGGTCAATCCAAATGAAATACCTCTTGCATATCTGCCCACCATTCCCCTTTTTCCCGGGTAGCAACCGGATCCTGCATCGGCTCCATAATTGCCCACCATTCCTGTGTCTTAGGATCCGCAGCCATTTTAGCCATATCGGCAGCAAAATCATTCCCGGTATATTCAAAATATGCATATAACATATTGTCCTTATGAAAGATAGAATAGTTCTGCATATTACATTTTTTAATCATATCAAGAACTTCCGGCCAAACCGCTTCATGATACTTTTTATATCGTTCAAAGTTCTCCGGTCTGACACCAATTACCTGCCCAAATCTTTTCATGATATTCGGATTATTAAATAATATTTACAATTATAATAAATTATATGTAATTTGCCCGGCCCGGTGCGCTGTAATTCAAACAAACACATGACAACCAATTATCTGAACGATCTGAATGAGTCTCAGAAACAAGCAGTTATCAATACTGAAGGACCTTCTCTTGTAATTGCAGGTGCAGGCGCCGGGAAAACAAGAGTACTGACTTACCGCATAGTTCATCTTCTTCAGAAGGGTGTTCCTGCAACCAAAATCCTTGCATTGACTTTCACTAACAAAGCTGCAAAGGAGATGAAGGAGCGTATTACCAGAATTGTCAGTCCCGAGATAGCCCGATATCTCTGGATGGGTACGTTCCACTCTATTTTTGCAAAGATTTTAAGGATGGAAGGTGAAAAACTCGGGTATAAATCGAATTATACTATTTACGATTCTTCCGATTCGAAAAGCCTTATCAGATCTATTATCAGAGAACTCAATCTGGATGATAATATTTACAAACCAGGTGTTATCTCTTCAAGAATATCTACTTCAAAAAACAACCTTGTGACTTCCAGCATGTACGCTGCGGATAGTTCAATGCAGGATTATGATAAGTCGAGCCGGATGCCCTTGCTTGCCGATGTTTACAGGACTTATGCCGCCCGGTGTTTTAAAGCCAATGCGATGGACTTTGACGACCTGTTGCTGAATACAAATATTCTCTTCAGAGATTTTCCCGATGTCCTTGCCAAATATCAGCAAAGATTTAATTATGTGCTTGTTGACGAATACCAGGATACTAATTATTCTCAGTATCTCATAGTCAAAAAACTTGCCGCTTCACATCAGAATATCTGTGTGGTGGGTGACGATGCTCAAAGCATTTATTCATTCCGTGGAGCCAGGATTGAGAATATACTTGAGTTTAAAAACGACTACGTTGATTACCAGCTTTTTAAACTTGAACAAAACTACAGGTCGACTCAGACAATTGTTAATGCTGCAAATACAATTATTGCAAATAATGAAGGCCAGATCCGGAAAAATGTTTATTCGATGAATGAGGCCGGAGAAAAGATACAGGTAATGCAGGCAATGACCGACTCTGAGGAGGGATTTAATGTTTCGTCTGACATTTTCGATAAAAGGCTCTCTCAACAGCTCAATTGGTCAGATTTTGCAATTTTATACCGAACAAATGCCCAGTCCAGGATCTTTGAGGAGACTCTTCGGCGAAAAAATATACCATATAAGATTTACGGTGGCCTATCGTTTTACGAGCGAAGAGAGATAAAAGATATTCTTGCTTATTTCAGGATGGTTATTAATCCGGAAGATGAAGAAGCTCTAAAAAGATCGATTAACTATCCGAAACGAGGCATTGGAGATACTACGATTCAGAAGATATTTGAACTGGCTGCCACCGTTGATGTAACTCCCTGGAGTATTCTACCTGAAGCAGGAAAATATCCGGAACATTTTAACTCAGGGGCAGTTAAAAAATTATCGATGTACGTTGAGATAATCAACAATCTTCGTCTGAATTCAGACACTACTGATGCTTTTATAAAAGCCAGGGAAATTGCGCTTGGTTCTGGAATTATGAGAGAACTTAAGGAGGGAAAATCCCCCGAGGAGGTCAGCCGATATGAGAACCTTGAAGAGTTATTGAATGCTATAAAAGTCTTTACAGAAGCTGCAGAAACTAATGGGGAGCCTTCAATATTAGAGGCTTACATGGCCAATGTCGCTTTGCTGACTGATCAGGATACTGAAAATGAAGAAGACCGGAATAAGGTTACTCTAATGACAATGCATTCAGCTAAAGGATTAGAATTCAAGCATGTATATATTGTAGGTATGGAAGATACCTTGTTTCCTTCACCTATGTCATCGGGAAGTGCACGCGAACTTGAAGAAGAGAGACGATTGTTCTATGTGGCAGTTACCCGTGCAGAAAAACAGGCAACTTTCAGCTATGCACTTAACCGTTATAAATGGGGCAACTTAGAGAGGTGCAGCCCCAGCAGGTTCCTTCGTGAGATTGATCAGAAATTTCTTCAGTATCCACAGACCGGGGGAAAACCTTTTCGGAACAATAATCAATCGGTAATAAAACAAGCATCTCTTCGCGAAGAACCTCATGCTTATACGAAGAATGAAAAGTTTAAGAAGATCCGGAAATCAGACAGTTCAGTTGATGTTCCTTTTATCGGCAGTGATTCATCGCAGTTTTCTGAGGGTGATACTGTAGAACATGAGAGATTTGGTAAAGGAACAATAATATCCATAGAAGGACAGCCACCAAACACCACCACTACGGTTGATTTCGAAAAAGATGGAAGTAAAAAGCTGCTGCTTAGATTTGCTAAACTTAAGAAATTGTAAAAAATTTCTCTACTTTTTACCTGCTTGTCCGAAATTCATTTTCATAAATGTGATACCTGCTGTAGATATTGAATGGCTGAAATTATCATCGATCTCTTTAGTCTCCATTTTCATAGCCGGCTTATCGTTTTTATCGAATGATTCCATAGCCAGCATCATAGCCCCTTCAAATCCAGGATAGTTATAATAGGTCGGCATCCCAGCTTTGCCCCAATACTTTCTGTCAGCCTTCAGTTTGACATCTTTGGTCATCCAAACATTCGAATAGCCCTCTTTCTCAGCATCAACAATTTTATATTCATCGCATTTGTATCCGGCAATAACCCGCGAATTCCCCGTTTTTGTTATTGTTGTCTTTTCAGGATTGGCACCTTTCTGGTTCTTGGTCTGAGCAGCCATTGCTGAATCAGAAGGAAGAGTCGAGATAATACCGGTTTTAGAATCTTTATTCTCTATAAGCATCATGAAGCATCTGTTGTCATTATCAAAAAGGAATACTGTTGGTACAGTTTTATCTCCTTGCTTGGCATCTACAGGCAACATTTCAATTCCAGCGTTCAGGGTATTACTATTGTAATAGGTATAATAGTCTGACTTCATTACATCTTTTTTATCGTATGTTTCCATCTGCATATAGATCCTGCCGGTAAAATTGTATTCATCATTGTATTTGATGTCAATTTTCCCGCCAAACAGTCCGCGGCCTGTTGCTTTGGTACCACCATTCTTCTGAGCAGAAGCGTTGTCAGATTGCTTCTGTTCGGTTTGTTCTTTTTCTTTGGCTTTATCCTTTGCACTTTTGTCAATTGCAGAGTCAATTTTGTGATCGATCTGTCTGTTAATAGCCCTTCTCAGAAGTCCTGCCTGGGCATTTGATGTGACAGGTAACATTATAACCAAAACCAGCAGCAGAAATATTGATCTTGTTTTCATGATTTCGAATATTTATAAGTTAGAGTATAAAATTACAAAACTAAAGCTAATATTATACATGGTAAAAAAAAATAATGATTTCGAATTTGATATTTGACAATTACCAATCTACTTGTCATTAAGAGCGACTAAGGTATTAGAGGTAATAAAATACCTATTTCTTAAAGTAGAAGTCTCCTGTAAGATTATTCGATTCTGTCGGTCTTTGCAGGTTATTGGTTCTCTTCATGACTTGTTTCCTGGTATTATTAAATACCTGGTAAATGGACTGTGGAATATTCATTTGTTTTACCAGTTCCTCGGTAAAAGTTCCATTTTTATCCGAACCATCTGCGGCAGTAGAATTTTCTCCGGTGGCATAGGAAATAATAGTACCGTTCACTGCGTTCATCACCCTGAAGCCCTGTGCACCTCCTCCTCTGGACCAGCTTCTGAACGGATTATCCCTGCACGCATCAAGGATTACAATATTGATATTTTCAGGGACCTTTTCAAATTCTTCAACGATATCATTTATCAGAATCGCTTCCCACTTACAATCGCCTGGATCTTTTAATATAGCGTCTGTTGGGATCAGATAATTCAGACCATTTACCTGCACTCCGTGCCCTGCATAGTAAAACAATGTCACACTATATTCAGAAAGCTTTTTACTGAAATCCCTGAGAGCTGCAGTCATATCAATTTTTGTTGCATTAATGAGTTTGATAACATTGAATCCCAGGTTTTTAAGTGTGCCTTCCATTAAATTCGCGTCATTAACAGGGTTTTTTAAAACTATTGAACTCCCATAATCGGAATTACCAATGACCAGCGCTAATCGTTTTTCCGCCAGTGTTTTCTGAAACCTGATCAGCCTTTTCTCAGAACGATTACTGCCTGCGAAATTTTCTGCAATAATAAAAACACTATTATCTCCCTCTTTCAGAATGACAGATTTGGAAAGTATATAGCTACATTCACCGGTTTGAGGTGCCTGAAAAGTCATTTCACTTGCCATCGAAACGCCATTCACTAAGATATTTGCCGATCTAAGACCTGATGTTGATTTAATACACGCCTCAATAACAACGATTTCAGAATTGACAATGGCACTGTCATTTGTCGGAATAGTCCACGAGATTACAGGCGGATTTGCAGTTGGATTTGTAAGATAGCGGATTTCAGAGTTTGTAGTTCCAACATTATTAGTTACCGAGAGATAAATATTGTTTTCTCCAGGCTGAAGATTAATTACTTTTTTAAGTGTGTATTCAACTTGTGAACCTGAAGGTGAGATTTGATTTACCTCTTCCGATCCTTTGCCGTTCACGTAAACAAGCACCGATTGAAGCTTATCAGGTGATTTAATTGTTGCACGGATCTCAGCTAAGTATAAGTCAATATCGGTGTGTTGCCTTGATGGGCTTAACCAGGTTATTTCAGGTGCTGCAGGAGCCATATAACTAACTGATCTTGTTTCCGAGGTAGAATTTCCTTCATTGTTCTCTGCTACAATATACAGCCTGTTTTCTCCCTGATTAAGAGATATTGTCTTTTCAATACGATATTCCCCAGACTGCTTATTTATTGTATTAATATCAGTTAAACCAAATAACGGCTGATCATTATGAAATACCTGAAGATTCTGCAAGTCGGTTGCAGATGTAATATTTGCCTTGATAGTAATTGTTGCTGTCGATAAGCTGGAAACACTTGTCTCAGGATTTCCCCAGGTAATTACGGGCTTTGATGGAACAACGTATTTAATGTTGCGTATTTCTGAGGTTGCCTTGCCTGCAACATTGCCGGCGACCACATAGATGTTATTATCCCCCGGCATAAGGGACATAGTATTTTTTAGAACAAAATCCCCATTTTCTTTTTTAACACTATTTAATAAACTATCATTCCCCAGGGCTTTTCCGTTCAGATAAACTACAATGTTTTCCAATTTAGCAAATGACTTAATATTCATCTTGATATCCAGAGAAGGATTATTCACCACTGATTTGTCAGGTATCGGATTCTTCCATACAAGATCGGGTAAAGTGGGAACCATATATGTTATTACACGCTTTTCTGAACTAATTGTCCCCGCATTAGTCAAGGCAGACAGCTCAAAAGTGTTAATTCCCTGCTTAAGAGTTAATGTATTCTCATATAAATATTCCTGATCGTTCTTTTTGGATATATTTGATCTTACTTCAGATACTAATTCAGTTCCGTTGAGAGACAGATGTGTGCTTTTAATTTCTGATTTTGTTTTAATGGTGGCAGAAACCTGAAATTCAGGCTTATAAGTATTGGAATTAGTATCAAGCGGCATTATCCATTTAATTTCTGATATGATAATACCTGGTACATAGTTAATATTGCGTTTATTTGAATAGGCAGTTCCTTTTGCATTAACAGCATTAAGAACAATGCTGTTTCCTCCTTCTTTTAGTTTTACTGTCCTTTCTAAAATATATGTATCGTTGTTTTGGCGGGTAAATCCTGTTTTATCTGCAACACCATTGAGGTTAATACTGGTACTGATCAGATCAAGGTTTGTTTTTATCTCGGCTTTGATATTCAGCATTCCTGATTCCGCGGTTGAGCTGACAGTAACAGGTTTAATCCATTTAATAATCGGTTCAAGCTGGCAAACGATAATGCGTTTTTCCGAACTTGCTGTGCCCATAAAGTTTTTTGCATCAACGGAAATTACATTTATGCCTGCCTGGAGAGGAACTAAGTTCTTTAATATATATGTAATGCTATCTTTCTGTTCAAGTTTATTTGCAATTTCACTAATCCTATTGTTAAATATCCTGACTGATTGTAATTCGGTATTGGAAATAATTTCCGCATTGATCAGGATTATTCCTGAATTATTAAGACTATCGATGGCGGATGGCCTGACAAGAGTTATAACCGGTGCTGCACAGTGAAGATAGTTGACAACCCTTGTTGTTGAATTGGTAACTCCTTTAGTATTGCTTGTTGAGATATAAATGCTGTTCTTATCAGAATTAAGTCGTATGGCCCTTTTAAAAGAATATGTATTATCATTAAGGCGAGTAATTTCTTCCTTTCCCTCGGCTAATTCATTGCCATTGAGATTTATACTTACATTTTTCAGATCATAATCTGAATATATCACAGCCGTAATAGTCAGCATTCCAGACTCCGAATTTGAGTTTGCAGAAGTGGGCAAGAGCCATGTAACAAACGGTTCAAGCTGGCTGGTAATAATACGTCTTTCTGAACTTGCCGAACCTATAGGATTTATTGCTTCAACATAAATGATATTTTGACCCCTATTAAGAGGAATTAAACTCTCCTTGATATAGGTAATGCTATCTTTCTGTACAACATTTATACCGGTTTCATTACCCACTATTACCTCATTATCAAATATCCTGAATGTTTTTAATGCAGTATGAGAGATAATCTCCGCCCTGACCAGGGTTATACCTTTATTATTAAGACTATCCTTATAAGAAGGACTAACAAGGGTAATAACCGGCACTGAGCCAAAGGAATAATTGATAAATCTTATTGTTGAATTAATGACTCCCCTAATGTTGCTTGCAGCTATGTAAATGCTGTTCTTTCCGGTTTTAAGCTGTAGGGACCTTTCTAAAATATATGTATCATTATTCAGGCGTTTAATTCCTTCCTTATCCTCGGCTAATTTAGTCCCATTGAGATTTATACTTACATTTTTCAGATCATAGGCTGTCTTTATCTCAACCTTAATAGTCAGTATTCCCGACTCAGTGGTTGAGTTGACATAAGCGGGTAAGAGCCATGTAACAAACGGTTCAGGCTGGCTGGTAATAATACGTTTTTCTGAACTTGCCGAACCAATAGAATTTATTGCTTCAACATAAATGATATTTTGACCTCGATTGAGAGGGATTAAACTCTCTATGATATAGGTAATGCTATCTTTTTGTACAGCTTTTGTACTTGTTTCGCTTCCCGCTATTTCCTCATTATTAAATATCCAGAATGTTTTTAACGCAGAATGAGAGACAATTTCCGCCCTGACCAGGGTTACACCTTTATTATTAAGATTATCAACGGCGGATGGACTGACAAGATTTATTATTGGGAGGGAATAGCTGATATATCTTATTGTTGAATTAGTGACTCCCTTAATATTGGTTACTGATATATAAAGTTTGTTCTTACCAGGATTAAGTTGTACTGTAGTTTCAAAAAGATATGTTTCGTCATTCAGGCGGGGGATTCCTTCTTTATCCTTTGATAGTACTTTACCATTGAGATTTATACTTGTATTAAGCAGATCAAGGCTTGATTTTATCTCAGCTTTAATAGTCATCATTCCCGACTCAGCGGTTGAGTTGATAGAAGCGGGTACGAGCCATGTGACGAACGGTTCAGGATGGCTGGTAATAATACGTTTTTCAGAACTTGCCGAACTAATAGAATTTTTTGCTTCAATATAAATGATATTTTGACCTCTATCGAGAGGGATTAAACTCTCTATGACATAGGTAATGCTATCTTTTCGTACAGCTTTTATACCGGTTTCAATACCCACCAATTTCCCATTTTTAAATATCCTAAATGTTTTTAATGCATTATGAGAGATAATCTCCGCCCTGACCAGGGTTATACCTTTATTATTAAGACTATCGGTGGCAGAGGGACTAATAAGAGTAATAACAGGTTCTGTGCCAATTTGCTGACCTGATAATGGATGTGCAAAAAGAATAATTAAAATCAGGTTAACACATGAGATAATATTGGGAAACCCGGAATTGCGGTTCATATTTATATATTACAGATAATTTCCTCATCAAGTACATCTGAATTACGACGAAATATTTTTAGGTAATAAAATATTGGTTATTACCCTCGTATCTTAATTTTATCAAAATTATAATTATTTATTTGTAATCAAAAAAAAATACTGGTTTATTACCTATATTGATAAACAACACTCCGTTGAGTGCTTTATTCACAGGCGTATCGTTTGGAGCTACCGGTTGCATTTTCATGTAACCTCCTATACTTTTTAATAAATTATTCAGAAACCTTTGTTTCTGCAGCTATTACCTCAGCCGGCTTCTCCTTCTCCCTCAGAACCGATTCATAGAGAGCAGCAAACGAACTGCATATCCATATAAGCGCCGGGAAAATTCCAACTATTAAGATACAAAGTCCGAAGATCACAATAAAGATTGATACAAAACCCATGAAAAAGATTTGCCATCCATGACCCCTTGTAAGCTTCCAGCTTAACTCCACAGCTTCGATCGGATCAAGTTTTTTATCCATTATAATATAGGAGACAAAAGCAAGCCGGCAACCGATTATAATTCCAGGAACAATGAGTGCAAATAATCCCAGGACAACCAAAGCAAAGACAAGCAGGTTTGCCAGTATAATATGAAGATAATTCTCCATAAATCCTTTTATCAGGTACTCAAAATCGGGTTTAGTCTTCCTTACTGCCTGGACAAAGATCATATTGCCGCCATATTCAAATACCGGTTTAACCAGAAATGAGTAAAGCATCGCAAGCAATCCGAAGAAAGCTGCAAAGATTCCAAATATACCTATCGCGGGAAAATAACTCATATTATGCCCAATATTATATCCAATATTATGGCCCAGATTCCATGGTAGATTATGCAGATCCGAAAAGTCAAAATGGAAATTGAACATTTTTAAAGGCGAGGAGACTATAGCCAGAATGAGAATGACCAGGAACAACCTCAGAAAATTATCCATCATTACTCTCCACCCGGTACTAAAGCTATTACCAAAACCAGGTACTAATTTGTATTCATTACTTGTTTCCATATTTACATAATTTTAAATTTAAACCCAGGTGAACATTTATGAAGCAAATTTAAGTCTCAGGTTTCTCACAGACTTCATACTATAGTAGTGATTTTATTTTTCCCTACTTTAGTATGCTGTGCAATACTTAGGTAGTAGCTATTTTTGAACTTTCAGTTTTAACGGATTTTTATACCTTTATAAAATGTTTCGGATTCTTGTCTATTTAATCTTTATTTTATCAGTCGCACTTGCTGCAGGTGGGATTCTTCTTTCATCGAGGCTCAGAAGCAGGTATAACCGTGAAATCTTTTCCCATCTGCTTTACTACCAGGTCTTTATTTTTACCTTCGGATTCTATGGAATCTGGGGTCAGGTCGTGATAAGGGCTTTTCTCACTCCATATATCGCTGAAGAACTTCTAACCAGATTCACTGATATTTCAATGCTCCTCGGTCTGCCATTCCTTGTCTTTGCGTGGATGATGCTAATACAGTTTTCATTTGGAATATCAGGAAGAAAGAATAGAAACTGGTTTGTCTTAATGTTCCTGTTGCTGAATTTCTCAATAATTATTGTTGTGGGATATTTCATAGCAAAAACAAACGAACTGAGACCTGTAACCCTGATAAAATACTACTTCATTTCAATGCACTTCGTGTATTCTCTTCTTTCCTCTTTACTGATAATATTCCCCGGGAAAGGAAGGTCCGTCATTCATGACTATGACAGCAGGAGAATTGGCCCTGGAATATTTCTCGTCATGGTTCTACAGTGCGTGCCATTACTATTTTATAACTCACAACCTTATATTGCGGTAATTTTCACTCTGGCATTCTTCGCAGGCAACACTTTTCTTCCTATATATCTTAATTACGGTACAATGTTTACAGTCTTCACATCCGGACCGGAAAAGGATCTTTCATTTGAAGAGTTCTGTAAAAAATTTGAAGTATCCCCCCGGGAGATAGACATAGTTCGTGAAATATGCAATGGATTAAGCAATAAGGAAATATCAGATAAACTATTTATCAGCCTGCAGACTGTAAAAGATCATACACACCGGATCTATATGAAAACCAATGTAAAGAGCCGTGTTCAGCTTATCTATCTTGTAAAGGAATTGAAGATATTGTAGTTCCTGATCAGGAATATTTCAGGTATATAATCACCTTCCCCGGGTTAAATTCAAGTGAAAAACTGTCTCCAAGTGCCTCATTTAATGTAGCAAACCACCAGTTTGTTATTTTTGTTCTGTTAAGCGGATATCGTAATCCATATGAAGTGACTTCAGTCTCAGGATCTATGGAAAATATCGAAACCTGCTGGCCCGCGAAGCATGATATTGCAGAACTTTTCAATAACGGCCGTAGAATTCCGGTATCAGTTACCATAATTACATTCACTTTTTTTATATAATCTGCAAGCAGCGAGATATTACCTATTGTATGATCTTCGCGTTTACCCGTAGCACCTACAATAACAATATCTTTATAACCCATATCACTGCACCAGGAGACTGCCTTGGTAAGATCGTTAGTATCCTGATTCTCATCAAGGTAAATACGATCTGCAAACCTGTTCGCAAAATCATCATTCAGGGAATCCATATCTCCAACGATAGCATCAGGTTGCATTCCGGCAAGAATAAGATTTTGTACACTTCCGTCACAACAGATTATTCTTTTGGCATTCTTAAGATACCCAAGAGGGATTTCATGTTGAGGGAAGGTTCCGTCAGCAACTATGACAGTGTAAGATTCCGTTTGAAAATCATTCATTTTTCACTTGCAGATAAATCATTTATTATTGTTTTATTCCATGCAACTAGTCCTGCAAACGACATTATCCCATAAACAACATACAGAATAACTGTCGGATAGAGTCCGCGTGTCAAAAAGAGAACAGCCGATACGAAATTTACTACAATCCATAAGAACCAGTGTTCATAAATCTTCCGTGCCAGCATCCAGGTTGCAACTATTGACAAAGATGTAATAAAAGAATCCCTGATTGGAACCGGGGAATCAGTCAGCCTTGTAAGAACAAACCACATTACTACGTACAACAAAATAAAAACAATAGCCAGAATCACACCTGTCCTTAATTTTAATCTCGTTACTTTTAATTCACTATTCTCCCCTTCTCCCACTGTCCCTCTCTCCCCTTCTTCTTTTCTCCCATTCTTTCCTCGTGTCCACCAATACCATCCGAGGATACTAATTACAAGATAATAGCCCTGAAGGCTCATATCTGCATAAAATTTACTAGTGAAAAAGACCCAGATATAGACTGCAGATGTGATTATCCCGACAGGCCATAACCAGATAGTTTGCCTTATTTCAAGAAAGACATAAATTATCCCTGTAACCGCTCCGAATATTTCTATGAAATTATTTGATATCCAGTCAGATATTACCATTATAATTAATTAACCATCAAAATTTTAATCCAACCTTAAACATATAATTGATACCAGCCTGCGGAAAATATCCGTCCATTACATGCAGCGATCCTCCTTCATTATATTTATATACCCATGCATTGGTTTCGTACATCTTATCAAACAGGTTATTTACTACAAACTGGCATGTCAGCTCTTTAAACATCTTATTTTTAATTGTGTACAGGAATGATATATTTTGAATTAAATATGCATTCAACATTCTATCCGTGTTTTGTGTGTTATCAATATATTGCTTTCCAACGTACTTGGTATTCAAACTTAAATGAAAATCTTTAAACGGATAATAATCCAGAACTGAACTTGCAATTATTGAAGGTGAGAAAGAGATTGTTTTATTTTTTAATGTCTCTTTATCCTGGCCCGAAGTATCCCAGTTATCTGTAAGGTCTGTAAAAACCGGAATGATATTCCTGCTAAAAGTTAAATTTTCGTACCAGTTTAAGTTTTTAAGAATCTGAATTCCTGTTTCAATCTCAATCCCTTGCCTGTAACTTTTTGATACATTTGTTAATATCGTGGCTCCTACATTATTTATTTCACCGGTTAAAATTAACTGATCAAGATAATACATATAATATAAATTCCCCTTAAGCATCAATTTTGAGGAGTGAAATTCGTAACCAGCTTCGTAATCAAATAATTTTTCGGGTATAGGTGTTTTCCCGGGGTCCGCATCGGTGAAATCATCACGATCTGGTTCTCTCTGCGAAATTCCAAATGAAGCATACACTTTTTGTTTCTCATCAAAATTGTATATGAACCCTGTTTTGGGATTAAAAAAGTTATACTTATGATTCTGTGCTACATCTTTCAGATTTTCATCAAACCCTCCAATTGAATAATTAATATTCCGGAATTGTAAATCGGCATACAGGTTTAATTTGTTAGTAAATGAATAGTTGATTTTTAAAAATGTATTTAAATCCCTTTTATCCCCGGTCCCATTGTACCATCGATAACTATCACTGTTAAAAGTTATAATTTTAGCCCATATTATATCTCCAAAATGATTTCCCAGGTATTGATTCCAGCCACCGCCAATTACAGTGTTAATCTTGTTCTTCCTGTAATTCAATGAGTAGGTAAAACCATAAAAATCATTTCTCAACCATCTTTGTGTAATAAAATCTGAGCTGGTTATAGTATCCGTATTAAAAATTGCGTTTGGCAAATTAAATGAACTGAATTTTGAGTTTTGTATAAGGTTTTCGTAGTATCCTTTACCCCTGGTATAATGCAATGCAACATTTGCACTCAGATTACTGTTTATTTCTTTTGAATAATGAAGCTGGTAGTTATCCTGCCAGTAATTATCCGTTTCATTTTTATAAGTGTGTGAATTATATGTTCTGTGTGTTGCCAGAGAATCCTTGGGAACTCCATCCCATGCCTGGTAGGTATGTTCCACTCCTGAAAAAATCATTACCTTTAAAATACTCGTTTCGCCATACATTGTACCTGAGACATAGAATGATTTTAAATCACTGAAGGCTCTGTCGATATATCCGTCGGACCAGATTTTTGATAAACGCGCATCGATAGCAAACTTTTTATCAATTAATCCGGTGCCAAAATTTATAGTGTTTTTTGAAGTGTTAAATGAGCCATATGATGAATTGACTTCTGCATAAGGTTCTCGATTCAGATCAATAGTCTGAAAATTTATTGTGGCACCAAAAGCACCTGCTCCGTTTGTTGATGTCCCTACTCCTCTTTGAATCTGAATATTATCTGCTGATGATGCCAGATCTGGCAAATCGACCCACCAGACTCCATGCGATTCGGCATCGTTAACTGGTACACCGTCGATTGTCACGTTAATACGTTTCACATCAGTACCTCTGATATTTATATTTGTATAACCAACTCCGGTTCCCGCATCTGATGAAACAACCAATGAAGGAGTATAACCTAGCAGATATGGTATATCCTGAGCAATATTATTCTTTGAAATATCTTCTTTGGTAACTGTTGAATATGCCATTGGGGTATGCTCTCCTGCCCTGGTGGCATTTACAAAAACTTCCTCTGTCATAAATGACTTGGCTAAAAGGACAATATTCAAAACAGTATCGCCTTTTAGTCTGATTTCATGGATCTGTGGCTCAAACCCGATAAAAGAGAAACGGAGCATATAAACTCCACCCTTAAGAGCAGACAGGGTATAGTTCCCTTCCGAATCTGTATGCACTCCAAGGAATGTATTTTCAATTGTTATGCCTGCACCTGGTAAAGGAGTTCCGTTGATATCAGTCACTTTACCCTTTATCACCAAGCCATTATTCTGGAATACAATTGCTTGAGAAACACCCTGCAACCCGATAAATACAATTAAACAAATCAGTCTCCTCATAGTCCTATTAATTAATCCATTTTCAAGATCAAGAGAATGAGGTTATTATGTAAAGCTGATTTTTTGGATACTCTCTTTTCCCTCCGCCGGCATTATCCGGATCAGGTTTAAGGGTATGATCTCAGCCCGTTGTTATAAGGCACCCCATTTGTTGATACCTCAAAGGTAATATCTTTTGGCTGATTTATCGTTTTTTTGTTAAATTAGCATTCAAATCCATGAGATGAAATGAAAAGTCTACTAGATAAACTTAATTACAAAGGACAGAAAAGGATATCAATCATAAACGCAGAAGAAACATTCATACATTCAATTTTTTCTGAACTTAAAGATGTAATTATTGACCAGAAAATTGATCCCCGTTATCCATATCAATTCATAATAATATTTGCTAAAAGTGTATCAGAAGTTGAGATGCTTGCACCAATGACCCTTCATAACCTGATGGCTGATGGCGTCTTATGGTTCTGTTATCCGAAAAAAACCTCAAAAAAATATAGTTCTGATATCGACCGCGACCACGGCTGGAAAACACTTAATGATGCCGGTCTTCATGGTATCCGTATGGTTGCTATCGATGAAGACTGGTCCGCATTAAGGTTCAGGAATGTCAAATATATCAAGTCATCCTCAGGAAGATTTACAAAATAAGATGTTTAGATAAAGAATGGGAGATGGGGAAAAGGGAGAAATGATTAAAATAACTAAAATTGAAACTCCTCTTGGAGAGATGGTTGCCGGGGCTACAGATGAAGGGGTATGCCTGCTTGAGTTTACCGACAGAAGAATGCTGCCTACTGAATATAAGGATCTTGTAAGACTCTTGAAAACAACTATGGAAGATGGGGAAAACCGACATCTTAAAACGCTCAAAGAACAGCTTGAAGAGTATTTCGATGGCAAGAGAAAAGAATTTACTGTTTCTCTTGTTACCCCCGGAACAGAATTTCAACAGGCTGTCTGGAAGGAATTGCAGAACACACATTATGGGTCAACAAGGTCGTACCAGGAGCAGGCGATCGCTCTGAACAGGCCCGATTCGGTACGTGCCGTAGCGAATGCAAATGGAATGAACCGGATTTCTATTGTGATTCCCTGTCACAGGGTTATCGGTTCTGATGGACGTCTAACAGGTTATGGAGGAGGACTGAAGAGGAAGAAATGGCTGCTGGATCATGAGAAAAAATACTCTGGTAAAACAGTTGACCTATCCTTATTCTGATATATTTTTAAATACAATTACTTAACTTAATCTGATATAAAATGAAAACTTTCATTTCTCAAAGGGATATCCTTATCATGATATTTATGGCGCTTGTAATCCTTCTTTCCGGATGTGCTAATAATGAGGTCGTTAAACAATGTCTTACCGGCCATACTTACGGCTTTCTAGGGGGTTTATGGCATGGGTTTATAGCTCCTTTCGATTTTATAGGGATGTTGTTTAATGATAAGATAACGATGTATGCTCAGAATAATAATGGCGGTTTATATGCCCTGGGGTTCCTTCTTGGCAGCGGTGGCTGGGGGTTCTTTGGGAGTAAAGGAGCAAATAAAGTGAGGAGCGGCCGTGATCATGTACAGTCTCAGAGATTTGATAATGCAGAAATAGTGGAATAAGTAATCTCTTTAAATAAAGACTTCATGAATAAAAAGATTGTCATTATCGGAGGTGGTCTTCCTCCTGCCGGTCAAACAGGGAAATGGGTAATACAGCTTATCTGTAAAAAAGAAAAGCAGCAGTTCACCACCAATTGACTTATTTTAACTCAGGAAACAAAATCTTACATTTTAAAATATAATCTTATGAAAGACATCTTTGCATTTTTCTTTTTGTTTCTCTTATCAGTAAATGCCTATCCTCAGAAGAGAGAAATTATGTATCTGTGGCCGGTTAAGGTACCGGGAGAGTTGAAAGAGAAACAACCGCCATCTGTTGATACCAAAAACAATGATAATATTATTAGGTTTTCTGAAGTGACGAATCCCGCAGTTGAGGTTTTTTTGCCGGATCCAGCCATTAAAAACGGTTCGGCAGTAATAGTATGTCCCGGAGGAGGATATCAGATACTTGCATACGACCTCGAGGGAACCGAGATTGCAGCCTGGCTAAATAAGCTGGGATATACGGCATTTGTCCTTCAGTACAGGATACCAGGCAAAAAAGAAGGCGCATTGCAGGATGCACAACGCGCCATCAGAATTGTAAGGAACAACTCTCAAAAATGGAATATTAATCCGGAAAAGACAGGTATAATGGGCTTCTCTGCAGGTGGCAGCCTCAGCGCAAGAGCAAGCACTAATTTCAATAAAAAAACCTATGCTCCTATCGATAAATCGGATAGTTTGTCGTGCAGACCGTCTTTTGCGATGCTGATCTATCCTGCTTATCTCGATCAGGGACCGAACTTAACACTAACACCCGAATTGGAATTAAGTAAAGATGTACCACCGGTATTTATATTCCAGACAGCAGATGATCCGTACGGAAACAGCGCTCTTGTTATGGCAGGTGCCCTCAGAAATGCAAAACTTCCTGTCGAATTGCATCTGCTACCTTCAGGGGGACATGGTTATGGATTGAGACCTGGTAAAATTGCCGCTGAGACATGGCCGCTTCTTGCAGAAAAATGGCTCACAAATAATGTTGAAGGACATCGTTAGATAATGATGAATATTATCCTTGAAATTGTTCAGAGGCACCTTATTCCCGAAGAGAATTACATCTACGGTTTTGCTGATCTGACCGGATTGCTGCAAAATAAATTCACCGGATTTAATTATGGAATTTCCATCGGACGTAAACTTGATTATAAAATTGTCGATAAGGTAATTAATGGCCCGACTCCGGAATATTATTCACATTACAGGCAGATCAATGAAGAACTTGCTTTATTAACCGGGAAAATCTCTGAGGATCTGAATAAAAACGATATTGAAACATTAAACATTGAACCGACTGTTTCAACATCTGAGCTTGACTCAATATATTTCAAAACTCTCCGTACAGATCTTTCCCATAAAATGGTTGCAACAAGAGCAGGCCTTGGCTGGATAGGAAAATCTGATCTGTTCATCTCCAAAGAATTCGGGCCGAGACTTCGTCTTGTCTCAATTCTTTTGAAAACACCTTTAAAATCGAAATCGAAACCCATTGAAATAAGCAGGTGCGGAAACTGCAATATTTGTGTTGTTGTATGCCCGGCTAAGGCAGCTAACAGAAAGCTCTGGGATATAACCGTCGACAGGGAAGAGTTTTTTGATCCATGGAAATGCCGTGATCAATGTGCCGGATTTGGAAGATCACGACTTGGAATTGATGCGCGAATTTGTGGAATATGTGTTGCGGCATGTCCCGTTGGTCAGAAAAAACAGGTCACGGTAATATAATATACTATACAAGATTCTACTATTTTATCAGATACGAACATTAGGATATCTGCATTGTTCTATAATAAAATAAAGATGTTAATGTGATTCTAAAAGTGTATAACCCTGAGATCTTCCAGGGTAATCTGAAAAAGAAAAACTATTTCGAAGGGTGAATTTCAAACATGTAGCTCACGATTTAAACCATGTATGGTCTTTCATACCAGGAATATCATTATCAATGAGTGATCCACATACCTTCATTCAGGTAATTAATGGAATCACCGGTGATTCAGAATATATCAGTTACGACCTTGATGAATTTACGTGGGATAAGAAAAGCCTTTACCTGAAAATTGGAAACTCGGTATTTACCGATAAATATATTGATCTTAAAATTAAAATAAGAATATTATAGCAACAGGACGTCTTGATTACAATAACAACAGAACCTATCCCGGGACCATATTTTCACCGGGAATAATGGGTTGGTATTCATTTGTCCCGTTTATGGAATGCAAGCATGGAATTGTCTCTGTTAATCATGATTTGAAAGGTTCAGTGATAGTAAACGGCAATGAAATCGATTTCAATAATGGGAAAGGTTATATCGAAAAGGACTGGGGAACATCCTTTCCTGAAGCATGGCTATGGATGCAGGCAAATAATTTTGAGAACAGGAACAGTTCATTTTCATTCTCTGTTGCAAAGATTCCATGGCTGGGTAAGTTTTTTATTGGATTTATAGCCTTCCTATATTACAATAACAGGTTCTTACTCTTCAGTACCTATAATAACTCTGAGATAACAGAAATAAATCATACGTCCGGAACTATCGACCTTATCCTTAAGAATAATGATAATTAACTTATAATAAGCGTGTTGAAAAGTACCTTTGGTGAACTTAGAGCCCCGGTATCGGGAAATATGTCAAGAAGGATTAAAGAAAGTATTGATTCAGAAGTTACACTGAGTCTTTATGATAAACACAACAATCTCATTTATAATGATTCAAGTAAAAGAGCGGGCCTTGAAGTAATTGATAAAATATTTGAATATTTTAAAAAATAATATAAAATGGAGAACAATTATAAAAACATAGTAGCAATTCTGCCTCCGCCACATTTTCATATGGTCGGGGATGGTTTCAGAGTTCACAATTTTTTCCCGTCATTGCCTGAAATAGGATTAACAGGAATGAGTCCTTTCTTCCTGATGGATTATGGATCAAAATGGCTTGTTCCTCCCTCCGATACTCCCAGGGGAGTAGGAGTTCATCCGCATAGAGGGTTTGAAACAGTTACCATAGCATATCACGGGAAAGTAGCACATAACGACAGCGCAGGGAACAGTGGCGTTATTGGTGAGGGTGATGTTCAATGGATGACAGCTGCAGCCGGAGTCCTTCATAAAGAGTTCCATGAAAAAGAGTTCAGCAAAAAAGGTGGCATTTTTCAGATGGTTCAGTTATGGGTCAACCTTCCGGCAAAATATAAAATGACACCCGCAAAATACCAGGCAATCGAGAATAAAGACATGACAAAGGTTCTGCTGGATGACGGGAAAAGCATTGTTGAACTTATTGCTGGTGAATATAATGGAATGAAAGGACCAGCATCTACCTTCTCACCGGTAAACCTGTTTAATGCAAAGCTTATCCGGAGTGCCAAAGCCGGTTTCAGTTTTAATAAAAATTATAATACAGGCATGCTAGTGATTGAAGGTGAGGTTAAAATCAATGATTTAAATACTGCTCCTAAAAATCATTTTGTTCTTTTCGGACACGATGGAGAAGATATAGTAATCGAAGCCGCTGAAAAGAGTGTGGTGCTAGTACTCAGCGGTGAGCCAATTCGAGAGCCAATCGCATCGTATGGACCATTTGTTATGAATACGGAAGCTGAAATTAAACAGGCATACGAAGATTATAATAATGGGAAATTTGGTTATCTTGAGGATTGATTATTAATTATTTATATAGCTATGGTACAATTCATTAAATCGCCGTCAATAATTAAAGCTGCCGGTAACAAGAAAAAAATCATTAAGGAATTTTTTGGCCATGTAAACAGCAAAACATCTGAAGTCAGTATAGCACATATGACAAGCCCTGAAGGGTGGATGGAACCGGGCCAGAGTCCGAAATTCAACGAATATACCGTTGTACTGAAAGGCAAACTCATGATTATCACAAAAAATGAAGAATTGGTGGTATCTGAAGGTCAGGGAATTATGACTGCCAAAGACGAATGGGTAAGGTACAGTACTCCATTTGAAGGCGGAGCTGAATATATTGCTGTCTGCCTTCCTGCATTTTCGACTGAGATAGTTCATAGAGATCCGCTTTCCTGATACAAGTCATCGTTTCCTATTTTTGAAAAGAAGTACATTTAAAAAAAACTCAAATGAAAGCAAAAACTATATGCCCTTCATGTATGGTGACTATGAGACTGGTTAAGAGTGAAGACCTTAACCATCACGGAACACTCTTTGCCGGACGAACAGCTGAATGGTTCGTCGAATCAGGTTTTATTGCAGCAGCATCATTATTAAACCCGCAAAACATTGTCTGCCTAAAGATTCACGGAATGTACTTCACAAAACCTGCAAAATCGGGTGATGTTCTGAAGTTTTCATCCAAGGTTATTTTTGCAGGCAAAACAAGTCTTACATCATATGTCCATGTTGAGAATAATGGAGCAGAAGAACCTTTGGTCGATGGTTTTGTTACTTTCATTCACGTTGATGAAAATACCAGACCATCTCCTCACTTCCTAGAGATCAATCCTGTAACCGAGGAAGACAGGATTCTTTATGAAACCGCTAAGAATCTGCGTACGAAATAGTCACTATGAATGACCACCACAATAAATTAAAGAATCGGATGAATTCAGGATTTTTTTCCGTTTTTTCTGGCTTTGATTATGAGGTAAACAACAAATATCACTCCTACTCCAAGAAGAATATGCCCTACATAGGGGAATATCTGTTCCCTGACTGCATATAAATAATACCCTATTATTGCGAGTATAATATTCCAGATTCCTGCTCCAATAAATGTGAACATCATGAAATCGCGAAGACTCATTTTGGCTAATCCTGCAGGAATCGAAATCAGGTGACGTATACCCGGAACCAGACGACCAATAAATGTGGATGTCTTCCCATTCCTGATAAAATATTCTTCCGCATGCATAACTTTTTCTTTAGATAGAAGGAATAGCTTCCCTAGTTTTGAATCGGCAAATTTGTATACCAGGGGACGTCCAAGATAATATGCAAGAGTATAATTGATTAATGAGCCTGATAGAGCGCCTATTGTGCCGGAAAGAACTACAATAAAAACATTCAGTTCACCTTGTCCTGCCTTGTAAGCAGCAAAAGGAATCACAACCTCTGAAGGAAGAGGGAGAAAGGTGCTTTCTATTAACATCAGCAGGGCGATTGTGAAATAATTCAGATTGGCCATATACCAATCGAAAAGTGTCTGAAAAAATGCCATATTTTATTTCCTGTATTTCAGTATAAAAACGTTCATTGAGATCGGTTCGACGGCAATATTAATCTTTTTAGAGGTTATTGCCAAGGTTTTTGTAGTTGGATAAATAAGCAAGTTCAAATTGTTTAAAAATCAAATTCGCTGAACATCTATTACTTCAATGATTCGTTTATGCCAATGGAGATTCATTTACCAGACTTTTAAAATCACCTTCCCTTTCTCCAAATCAACAAATGGTCCTGCAACAGTATTCTCTGGGGAACGGGTCTGACCAAAGAAATCTTTGTCGATCTTTAATGGTGAACCATCCGGGTTATCAAACAATGCCTTCGGCACTTTTGCTTTACCCAAAGATGCTGTGGTTATCAATTCTCCTTTATGGTTGTAGTACCATTGATTGAAGGAAAACTGCAGAAAGACATTTTCTCCTGTTTCGATCAGTTTAACCTCAGGATTATATCTGTTTGATTCAGAATTGTCTTTCTCCTTATCACAGGGTTTGGCTCCATTATAAAAAATATTACCACTCATCCATACCGGTAACATAGCTTTATTATACTCTTCCAAACCATACTTAAATTTTGCTTTACCGTCCGTTTTTTCTCCATTTCCCACAAATATATTGTTATAATATCTGTCGTCACCCGAATATATTGTGGAAAGCCCTGCAACGTCTGTTGAATGAGGAAGGAAATAGGGCGTAAAACGGTTAGGTTCACTCCACATATATACCGTTCCCGCAATAAGGTTATGTACATATGCCCCTCCCTCGGACTGGGTTCTGATGGAGGAATTTGACAACAGGATGTTATTGTCAACCATAAAGGGTCCATGATCTACTTCCAGAAAAAGATCCTCAAGATCATTCTTATATAAGAGGTTCGAGGATATTCGGGTACCCTGAGTCATCCAATCAAACCATAATCCGCGGCCACAATCATGAATCCGGTTTTTCCTTATTGTTGCATCAATTGCAGCATGAAATTTGATCCCGGCTATTTCGGCTCCATCAAATTGTCGCTTTGTCCAGATATTAAAGATGTGATTATTTTCAACAGTACTGAATGCAGCTCCCATACTTCCGCAAATACCTGTCTGTTCACAATTAAAAATAGTGTTGTTCCTTACTATATGTGAACCAATGTGTTCTTTATCCCAACCATTTCTTAGCACTCTGAATGTTACCTCAATATAGTGTATTGAACCATCAATGCTCTGATCAGCAGACCAGACATTATGACCGGTTCCCCGCTCCTTTCCCAGAGTTATTCCGGAACATTTGGAGTCGCTTATTACATTATTCTCTATTATCCATCCCTTATTCCAGTGGGTTGCGATCATTCCTATCTGTTCGGCTGTAGGAGCCGCCCATTGTGTAGCAGCCTGGCTTATATAAAATCCGCTAATGGTAATATAATTGATGCCCGGTTTCTCAGGATAAAAGCAGGTTCTCCTGAATGTAATCTCTGTCAATTCTTTGTTCGGATTGAATTTCTGAAAATTTGCCCAGATGGTTGTATTGTTCGCATCGCTTTCACAATACCATGTATATGTCGACCCTTCAGTATCCTTTATTTTTGTGTCAGGTATTGGATTGAACACCTTATCAAGTGTCTCTTTCTCATACAGTGACTTACCATTTAAAAAGACCTCACCTGTATGATGTATCCTACCCATTCTGTAAAACCAGTCACCAAAAACTGAATCCTGGTATGGATTGTAACCATCGAACAGTGAATTGGGAATAACTATTTTCCAGACACCGCTTTTCTCTTTTTTCCATCCTGTAATTATCTCTGATCCCTTAATCTCAGCTTTTTCGCCTGGTGCTGCTCTGTAAACGATTCTTTTAAAATCGCTCTCTCCTCCCCGTAAAGGATTAACCCATTCCCGGTAAGTACCTGCATGAACAGTAATTGTGTCGCCCGGGAATGCATGCAGAACAGCTGTCCCGATTGTTTTAAACGGATTTAATGAGGAACCATCATTTGTATCGCTGCCTTTTACTGAAACATGGAATTCTCTGGCAGAAAGAATTGAGATATTAAAGAGCATTAAAATCACAAAATAGAATCTAAATCTTTTTATCTTCATAATATTTGAATGTGATAAATTATTTCAAATTAACCGGTTGTATTTCAAAATATTTGTACTCAGGAACCTTACCAACTTTTATGAAGCGCCTGGATACGACCGGGTCTTTCCTCCCATCAGCAAGGAACTCTGCTAAAAGCAAATAACCACCTGATTTAGTTGGTAATGACATCTCTACTTGAAGAGATGAACGGTCGAAGGCAGAGAGAACGACAGGTATGATTTTTTTCGAAACAGTTTTTCCATCACTGCTGAGAATGCTTAAGGTTATCTTGCCGGGTACATTTCGCGAAAGATCATTGATTTTGGCCAGTTTAAACGATAGCTTTTCCCCTGGATTATGAGGGATTGCCTGCTTAACATACCTTTCATCTGTTAAGTTTATAAAAACTGCTGAAGGAGCAAAAACATTAACAAACCATAAAAGTGCCGGTGCAGGTTTCAGATCCTTTATGTTGTCAGTAAACCAGTCGCCGGTGTAACCATAATTATTGGTAAGATAACAGAATGCCAGTACTCCGGCGATACTTGGTTCACTCCTGAGCCATTCAGTTTCGAGCTGGAGAAGATACGCCTGAAATTCGCGGTTCTGTGAGGGAGTTGAATTGGCTCCCAGGTAGTAATTGTATGTATCTACCGTAAGCTTACTTGGTAAACCGTTCCTCCAGAGCCATATCCATCCGTATTCATTAACCAGCTGCGGAACACCTGCATTTCTGATCATCTGAAGTATATCAGGTTTATAATCAAGATTGCCGAGAGGATATGAGAAATTTTTCATATCCATCTGTGAATAAAAGATATATGTCTGATAGGGATGCGGTTCATCCATTTCATCTGATTTCATGAGTCCCTCTCTCATGTACCCGGCATCCCAGATTCGTGTCGGATCGAGTTTCTTTAATTCGGGAATGAGAGTATTACCTATGAACATATCTGTATTTTCATTTATGGCATCCCAGATTGCGATGCTCGGATGACTTCCATCGGTCCATACCCAGTCGGTATATTCTTTCCTGATCTCATCATCCCATCCGTGGTTCTGCCAGTAGAGCCATTCATTCTGCAATAACAATCCGTTTTCATCAGCTATATCGTACCAGAAATCGGGCACAATGCCCACACATATACGCATTGCATTCCAGTTAAGTTGCTTTGGATAACTGACCAGAAGCTTCTTTACCCATTCTTTATCCCATACCAGGTTACTGCAGTCAGGATCTTCGAAAAACCTTTGGAGTGTAATATTCGTTCCACGCAGAAAATATTTTTCACCGTTCAGGTAGAAGAACTTCCCTTTTGCCGTAAAATCGCGCATGCCAAACTGATGACTCACTTCATCAGAGATACCTTTGCCAGTTATGAGTCTTGCAGTTGCAATATAAAGAAATGGTTCCTCAGGCGTCCATGTTTTAAAATCTGAAAAAGGAATATCAAGCGACATCTCACTCAGATTATCTCTCTTTGCGGAGAATCTCCCTTGTGCGGTTGTCAAGGATTTACCTGATATCTTTTCAGTAATCACTACCTCAATGTTTACTGAATCCTGCATTGGATCCCCGTAAAAAATCTGTGCAGGGATTAAGCTTCTGATCTGAGTTTTAACATTAATTTTCTTATTTGCAACCGAAGGAAGAACAAGCAACCTGTTAATCCGGATGTCACCTGTGAATGAAAGCAGTACATCATCCCATATTCCGGGCAGATAGTGCTCTTTCTCCTTATCGGTTCCGCCTGCCGCCTCAGCCGGCAACCATACTCTTTCCCCTGCTTTGATCAGGATTTCATTATCCGAACCAAATTTAATCGCCTTATTAACAGGGAATTCGATTGGAGTATAACAAGCCATCGATGTGCCCAGGTCTATACCATTTATATATACCTGAGTTACATATTGACTCTTCTTTATGGTAATCATCCCTTCTTTGTTTTTCAGCTCTTTCGGAATAAAAATTTTCTTCCGGTACCAGCTGTAACGAGGTGTATAGTCGAGATTATAAAGGTTGAATTGCTCTTTTGCTTCCGCTTTGTCGGGCCGTTTAAAGAACTTATCATATTCAACTATTTTTGGTTCGGCAAGGTGAATTAACCCGGGTACCGGAATTGTCCTTGTAAATTTCTCCGGTGGGAAAGCTGCAGTTGTCTGATCGAAATCCCATTTCCCATTAAGATTTATAACTGTTCGAGGATCCTGTGCCTGTGAAATTCTGGCAATCAAAACGATAGCAAGTATAAGAATGACAGAGTGTTTCATTGGTTAATTATTAAGTTTTTTGCGACAAAAGTAACACAAAGTATCATAAAGGGAAAATATAAAACGTAGTAAGTCGTTTTTACCAAGATTTGTTCTGAATTGTTAACTTTGAAATATTTACTTAAAATCTGAATAATTTATATATTCATTTATGGAAAACTTGCAGACAACCTATTTAGGGTTAAAACTCAGGAATCCGCTTATTGCCGGAAGCTGCGGACTTACAAATTCAATTTCAAATATTAAGGAACTGGCAAAAAAAGGTGCCGGAGCGGTTGTAATCAAATCTCTTTTTGAGGAGCAGATACATCTTGAAACGGAGAAAGTTATTAAAAATGACCAGGATGGAGTCAGAACCTTTAACCATGCGCCTGACACCCTATTAAGCAAAAGAATATATGACTACGATGAAGCCTATTCGTATATCTACGATTTTGCCAGACGCAATACGCTTGGAAAATACCTTGACTTCCTTACAGAAACAAAGAATTCTATAGACATTCCTGTGATTGCCAGCATAAACTGTGTCTCCAATCAGGACTGGCACTCTTTTGCAAAAAAAATAGAGGAGACAGGAGTTGATGCACTCGAGCTTAATATTTATATCCTTCCATCTGACTGGCGCAGAAGCGGCGAAGACAATGAGAAGATTTACTATGATATTATTCGGGAAGTCAGAAATTATGTCAACCTTCCAATTGCAGTGAAAATCGGATTTTATTTTTCATCCCTGGCTCAATCGGTCAGAAAATTGTCTGAGAGCGGCATTAAAGGCCTGGTTCTTTTCAACAGACCATATAATACTGATATCGATATTGACAAAATAGCATTGAGTCATGGTCTGATCTATAGCACCCCTGAAGAATTTACTCATACACTCCGATGGATATCAATATTATCCGGTCATGTCGGTTGCGATCTTTCAGCTTCAACAGGAGTACATGATCATAAAGCCTTTATAAAACAACTGCTGGCAGGTGCAAACACAGTTCAGATTGCATCAGCACTCTACAAAGAAGGATTTGATGTAATTCCTGAAATCCTCAGGGGTACATCAGCATGGATGAAGAAGCATGATTTTAATTCTATCGAGTCATTCAGAGGAAAGCTAAGCAAGTCTAACCTCGAAAATCCGGCTGCTATTGAAAGGGTTCAGTTCATGAAGCTTTATTCAGGTATCGAATAATTGTTTGTTGATATATCTGCACAACCCTTAGGTCTGATTATTAATCTGGTGGACTGATCGTAGGTAAAATATTTCCAGGCCCAGTTCATAAAGATCAGAAGCTTATTTTTTACACCTATTATGCCCATAAGATGAATGAACATCCAGATGAACCATGCAAAGATACCCTGAAAACGGAGAGAAGGTAATTCAACCACAGCAAGATGTCTTCCTACAGTCGCCATAGTTCCTAAGTCTTTGTATTTAAACTCTTTTATGGGTTTATTGCTCTTCATTCTGCCAAGATTTTCAGCTAACAGCTGTGCCTGTTGAATGGCTACCTGGGCAACCTGAGGATGTCCTTTAGGATATTTTCCCTCGGTCTGCAGAGATATATCACCAAGAGCAAAGACATTCGAATATCCTGATACCCTGTTATAACTGTCGACTCTGATCCGTCCGCTTCTTGAGAAACATTCAGTATTAAGCCCTTCAGTGCTGTTCCCTGCAATACCAGCAGTCCAGATAATCATACCCGTATTTATGCTTTTTCCTGAGTCAATAAATACGGTTTTTTCATCGCAACCGGTTGCCTTTGTATTTGTAAGTACCTGCACTCCCATTTTTTCCAGAAAACTCCTGGCCTTATCAGAAGATTTCTGAGTCATTGAGCTAAGTACTCTGTCTATGGCCTCAATAACGTATATTTTTGCCCTTATCTCTTTAAACTCAGGATAATCTTTTGAAAGGACATATTTATTCATCTCTGCCAGGGCTCCCGCAATCTCTACTCCTGACGGACCACCACCAATAATTACAATAGTCATAAGCATCTCACGTTCTTCAGCATTTTGAGCTGTAAGCGCGTTTTCAAAGTTCATCAGAAGAGAATTTCTCAAATCAAGTACTTCTGCAATTGTCTTCATACCCCTTGAATATTTCTGCATCTGCTCAGAGCCAAAATATGCATTGGTAGCGCCATGAGCCAGAACAAGATAGTCGTATTCGATCTCTCCCGAAGATGTTGACAGAGTATTGCCGGCAGTGTCCACCGATTTTACCTCTACTTTCCTTATATGGAAATCATTATAATGCTGGAATATCTTGCGAAGAGGGAAAAGTATTGAACTCTCTTCAAGTCCGGCGGAAGCTACCTGGTAAAAAAGTGGCGGGAACTGGTGATAATTATGTTTGTCAAGAATAACTACCTGATAACCTGTGTTTCTGAGTTTTTTGGCCAGGGTTAACCCGGCAAATCCACACCCGACGATTACGACTCTTTTTTTATCTGTTTTAGGAATATTAATCATAAATTATTTAGTTATTGTTATATTATTAACACCAGAACCCTGTAATAGTTCACCTACAAACTTCTTCAACATCTTCTACATTTTGCAAGTAACAAAATTGATATGATTCCTATTAAAAACATAATAATAAAAAGGAGCAATTTCTAAAGTCGATAAAACAACCATAATGTTTCTTATTGGTTTAACATTAAAACAAATTTGGCAATCAGTTCAATTGATAGGGTAAGATACTGAAAGATATTGGATTAATAACTTGATAATTAGCATTGACAACAAAGAATCTTGCAGTTCCTCGTAGTATTATAATTCCGCCAGTTTTAAATAATATAAATTGAGCAACTGCATTTATGACAATGAAGTTCTTGAAATATTTACATAAGGTGGCACATTCACAAACCCACGGGGTGGGGTCGAAACGTAGTGATATGTTTCCAAATGTGTGCCACCTTTTCTATTTCTCAAAGTGAATGTCAACTATCTTAAACCATTAGTACCCACTTAAATATGTGTGAATAATATAACTTCTTTCTGTAATTGTGTAACGCTTTTCAGAATTAATTGACTTACCTTTATTATCCTTTTCTGTACACTGGTTAGAGATTTATTTGACAAAAAAACAAAATGAAATACCATCGTTTTGATTTGAGTTGTATTATGAAATATTTATTGCAAACAAATGAAAAAAGGTAACAACGCTGAAGCCGCAAACCTGCGCCAAAAGGCAGAAGAGTTGCTGAAAAAGAAATCGTTAAAAACAGATTCGCAACTTTCTGAAACCGATATCCTGAGTCTCAATCACGAACTTCAGGTACACCAGATAGAGCTGGAAATGCAGAATGAAGAACTCAGCCTGGCAAACGAGCAGGCAGAAGTTGCTGCCCAAAAATATACTAAATTATACAATTTTGCACCATCAGGTTATTTTATACTTTCCAAAGAAGGTAAAGTCATTGATTTAAACCTCAGTGGGACAAATATGCTTGGTAAAAAATTCTCTCGTTTAAAAAACAACCAGTTTGGCTTTTTTGTATCCAACGATACAAAACTAATCTTCACCCTCTTTCTCAGTAAAGTATTTAACAGCAAAGCCGAAGAATCGTGTGAGATAACCCTGTCAACTGATGGCAATTTACCAATGTATGTTTACCTTAATGGCATCGTTACCGAAAATGGCGAACAATGCCTTGTAAACGTGATGAATATCACTGACCGCAAGCGGTCAGAAGAGTTAAACATTGCCAACAAAGAACTTGTCTTTCAAATCACCGAGCGCAAGCAAGCGGAAGAGGCGCTGAAGAAAAGTGAAGAACGCTTCCGTACCTTATTTGAAAATAGTACAGTAGGGATTTACAGAACAACTCCTGACGGTCAAATCCTTTTGGCTAATCCTACTCTTATTAAGTTACTGGGCTACACATCTTTTGAAGAGCTCGCTGGCAGGAACCTTGTGGAAGACGGCTTTGAACCATCTTATGAACGGACTTATTTTATAGATATCATGAAAAGGGAAGGTGAGGTCAAAGGGTTGGAATCGGCTTGGACAAGGATGGACGGGACAACATTGTTTATCAGCGAAAGTGCACGGGCTATCAATGACAATGAAGGAAAGATAATATATTATGATGGGATAGTAGAGGATATTACCCTGCGAAAGAAGGCGGAACGAGAATTAATCATTGCTAACAAAGAGCTTACCTTTCAAAACGAGGAGAAAGAAAAAAGGGCAACAGAGTTAATCATCGCTAACAAAGAACTTGTCTTTCAAAACGAGGAGAAAGAAAAAAGGGCAACAGAGTTAACCATAGCCAAAGAACAAGCCGAAGAAAGCGACCGCTTGAAATCCACATTTCTTGCTAATATGAGCCATGAGATTCGTACTCCCATGAACGGCATTCTTGGCTTTGCCGAACTTCTAAAAGAACCGAACCTGACAGTTGAGGAGCAACAAGATTTTATAAGAACCATCGGGATAAGTGGCATGCGCATGCTCAATACCATCAACAATATTGTCGATATTTCGAAAATAGAATCGGGACTGATGAAAGTTGATATTAAGGAAACGAATATAAACGAGAAAATTGAATTCACTTATAAGTTCTTCAAACCAGAAGTTGAAAATAAAGGGTTGCAGTTTTTATTTAAAAACAGTTTGCCTGCAAAAGAAGCCATCATTAAAACGGACAATGAAAAAGTCTATGCAATACTGACTAACCTTGTTAAAAATGCCATTAAGTTTACTTATGAAGGTTCAATTGAATTCGGATATGAAAAAAAGGGAGAATATCTTGAATTTTTTGTAAAAGATACGGGGGTAGCCATTCCCCAAAAACAACGCCAGATGATTTTTGAGCGATTCAGGCAAGGTAGTGAATCGCATAACCGAGGTTATGAAGGTTCTGGTTTGGGTCTTTCGATATCCAAATCTTATGTGGAAATGCTTGGTGGAAAAATATGGATGGAAAGCAAAGAAGGGAAAGGCTCAACATTTTATTTTACTATTCCTTACAATGCTGTATCAGAAGAAAAAATAGAACTATTAAATGCTGTTTCCGCAAAACTTAAAGAAGTTGAAATAAAAAAGCTTAAAGTATTGATTGTCGAAGACGATGCAATATCTTATTCCCTTCTCACAAAAACGCTCCAAAAAATCAGTAAAGAAATTCTACATGCAGTAACAGGAGTTGAATCCATTGAGGTTTGTCGTAATAATCCAGACCTTGATTTGGTTTTAATGGACATTAGAATGCCCAATATGGATGGAAATGAAGCCACTAGTCAAATCAGGCAGTTTAATAAAAATGTAATCATCATAGCACAAACAGCATTTGCATTTTCAGATGACAAAGAAAAGGCAATAGAGGCAGGATGCAATGATTATATTTCAAAACCCATTTTAAAAGATGAATTACTGGCGATAATACAAAGGTATTTCAATAACTGAGTAAAGAATAAAATGTCAATTAAACGACAGAAAATAGAGAACATGATTATAATAATCAGGTGTAAGATTTAAGCTGCGTAATACCGTTATTTATAACGCGCAAGCAAGAGTTTCATGCCTTCAGGATTAGATTTTATAAAGATTTCTAAAGTAATATTAAATTGGTGTTTGTTAACTAACTCCTTTTTTTATGTCAACTATGAAAATTCTAACAATTGGGTCTAAAAGTAAGTTTTTACATTTACTTTTTACAGGAATTTTTTTATGTCTCTTTATTATCCAGTCTGCTGGTCAAAAAAGGGATTTTAAAGAAGCACAGATCTACATCACTGCACAAGCCACACAACAGCTGCTGGCTAATCGGGGTTTCACGGCGTTTGAGCCACTTGAACAGCCTGATGAAAACTATCCGACAATCATGATTGATGTAAACAAAACCTTCCAGACTATCGAAGGTTTTGGCGGAGCATTTACTGATGCATCTGCATTTATCTTCGCAAAACTGTCAAAGGAACTTCAGGAAAAGATTCTGAAAGCGAACTTCGATCCGGTTGAAGGTAATGGATACACGTTGTGTCGTACGACCATTCATAG
>PLNF01000087.1 GCA_003141715.1 Bacteroidales bacterium
ATAAACAGGCATTTGTTCTGGAACCGGGCAGGTTGAAGTACTTTATTGGATCATCATCTGAAGATTATAAGCTCCAGGGAGAGATTATTATTGAATAAGTAATGCGAGTAAGATGACTTATGAATATATGATTTTCTTCGCTCCCCTTGGGGCCGGGGTAAACGAAGAAAATCAATGGATTTATATGTATTTTTACAGATATTCAAATCAATTAATTCTTTTAAATAATTCATTACACAATTAGATACATGATAATTGTCATGTTTTTGATTCCTGTTTAACTTTCTGTAATAACTTGTACAACTATATCATCTAATTCAGGTATCTGCTGAAAAAACATTAACAGCTTGATAATTTTTGGATTAAATGAATATTCTGAAATATTCAATATCCCTATAATATGTTCACATATTCTATTAATTTTGCGACAAATTATATCATATCTGGTATTAATAGTTATAAATTGAAAAATAGTAAACCGGATTTTAACAGGATTGCCATCAAGGTTGGTACTAATGTCATTACTCAGAAAGATGGTTCGCTCAATGACGGAAGAATTTTACGCATTGTTGAGGATGTCGCTATTCTATACAAGCAGGGGATCGAAGTTGTTTTAATCTCATCAGGAGCTGTGGCAGCAGGCAGGAGTGAAGTATCTCCTTCAAAAAAGACAAACATTGTAGCTGCCAAACAGGTATGGGCAGCAATCGGACAGGTTAAACTGATGTCGAGTTATCAGTTTCTCTTCGGAAAATATGGGATTCTGGTGGGTCAGCTCCTGGCAACAAAAGAGAGTTTCAGGGACCGAAGGCATTATCTGAATATGAAGAACTGCATTTCAGCTATGCTTGAAAACCGTGTATTGCCGATTGTAAATGAGAATGATACAATTTCTATAAATGAACTCATGTTTACTGATAACGATGAATTGTCCGGCCTTATTTCATCAATGATGGACTGTAAATCCCTTATCATCCTTTCAAACGTCGATGGTGTTTATAACGGAATTCCGGGGAAGAAAGGGACCGAACTTATTTCCAGGATAGATGAAGAATCTGAAGACCTGGATAAATACATTTCCTCTGTAAAGTCAGGATTCGGGAGGGGTGGTATGCTCACCAAATGTTCAATTGCCCGTAAAATAGCTTCTCATGGCATTGATGTATTTATAGCAAATGGAACCCGCGATTCAATAATATCCGATATTGTCAGGAGAAAAGAGGTCCCTTACACTCATTTTATTGCGAATAGTAAAAGGGAAACCGGTGTGAAAAAATGGCTTTCCCATTCCGATACTTTTGCTAAAGGTGCGGTAGTCATAAATGATGGGGCAAAAGAAGCTTTGCTTGATGATAAGGCAACCAGCCTGCTTATGATCGGGATAACCAGAGTTGATGGATTTTTCAGAAGTGGCGATATTGTCAGGATTGTTGATGAAGAGGGAAACAATATTGGGTTAGGTAAGTCGCAATATGACTCAAAAAGGGCTGAGCAGAATATCGGAGAAAAGCTCAGTAAACCATTTATTCATTATGATTATATGGTTATTAATGAGAAGAGTAAATCAGTTTTCCAGGAATAGTAATTAAAATGAAAATAAGTTATCAATATTAAGAAGTTAATAACAAAATAGTATAAGTTTTATAATGTTAATCTCTAGATACTTTCAGTTTTTTTCATTTAACCCCCTTTCCCGTTTCCCCCAAGGGGGAAAGGCTTTGTATGGTGCTCCTTCCCCCGTGGGGGAAGGCTGGGAAGGGGGTCATAACTATTTAGGCAATTATTGTTTTATTCATGATTGCCAATACTCATAATGTTTAATTTTCTGTTAGTGAATTAATAAATGGATTGTACACCTCTGTTCAGAAATGCAAAAAAAGCCAGCCGGACATTAAATGTTCTGGATAGGGATCTTATTAATAAAATTCTTTTATTAATTGCCGAAACAGCTGTTGAAAATACAAAATACATTATAACTGAGAATAAAAAGGATCTGGCTTTGATGGAGGAATCAGATCCACGATACGACCGTTTAATTTTAACTGCAGACCGGATTAAAGGTATCGCTTCTGATATTCATGACGTAGTGGCTCTGCCCAGTCCCCTGGACCTTGTTCTAATGAAAAATACGGCACAGAACGGATTGATAATTTCAAAGATATCAGTTCCGTTTGGTGTAGTCGGGGTTATTTATGAAGCCAGGCCAAATGTCACTTTTGATGTCTTTTCTCTTTGCCTGAAATCGGGTAATGCCTGTATCCTTAAAGGTGGAAGTGATGCAATCAACTCCAATACATCTATCGTGAAGCTAATCAGGGAAGTACTTGGGAAAAATGGTATTGACCAGGACATCCTGACCCTTCTTCCTGCAGGGCGTGATGAAACTACTCAGTTATTAAATGCACGGGAATATGTCGACCTTCTAATTCCACGCGGAAGCAGGGGGCTGATTGATTATGTGCGGAATAATTCCTCTATCCCGGTAATAGAAACAGGAGCAGGAATTTGTCATACCTATTTTGATGAATTTGGCGACAAAGAGAAAGGCAGGCTAATCATTAACAATGCGAAGACACGCAGGGTGAGCGTATGTAATGCTTTGGACTGCCTGATAATACATGAAAAACGTCTGGATGATCTCGATTACCTCGTTGGTCTCTGCTCTGATTCAGGCGTTGTTATTTATGCCGATGAAAAAGCTTACGAATCATTGACAGGCAAATACCCATCGGAACTTCTTCAAAAAGCTACCGGTGAGTCATTTGGCACAGAATTTCTTTCGTACAAAATGGCCATAAAAACTATTAGTTCATTTGAAGAGGCAGTTGAACATATTTCCGATTATGGATCTAAACACAGTGAAGCCATCATTTCTGAAAACAAAATGAATATTCAATTGTTTAATAATGTAATAGATGCTTCATCAATTTATTCAAATGCCTCAACTGCATTTACTGATGGGTCGGAATTTGGACTAGGGGCTGAAATAGGTATCTCTACTCAGAAATTACATGCAAGGGGACCGATGGCACTGGAGGCTTTGACAACTTACAAATGGATAATCGAAGGAAACGGACAAATAAGAAAATAAACTGTTAAAAATTAGAGCTTTATGATATTTGATTTTGAGATGATCGATTCTTTCTACAAGCAGTTGGACTCACGAATATTGGAAATCAGAAAAAAACTGAAGCACCCTTTGACCTTAAGTGAAAAAATTCTATTCAGCCATATTTATCCTAAAAATCAGACAGAATCATTCAGCAGAGGCATTGATTACGTCGATTTTCTTCCCGACAGGGTAGCTATGCAGGATGCAACTGCACAGATGGCAATATTACAGTTTATGATGGCAGGGAAAGAGACTACAGCTGTTCCGACTTCGGTTCATTGCGATCATCTTATTCTTGCACAATCGGGAGCAGAAGCAGACCTGAAAACGGCGGGAATAACAAATAAAGAGGTATATGAATTTCTGAGCTCTGTATGTAACAAATATGATATCGGATTCTGGAAACCAGGGGCAGGTATAATTCACCAGATAGTTCTTGAAAATTATGCATTCCCTGGAGGGATGATGATTGGCACGGACTCACATACACCCAATGCAGGAGGACTCGGAATGATCGCTATCGGTGTTGGTGGTGCTGATGCAGTTGATGTTTTGGCAGGAATGGGCTGGGAATTGAAATATCCAAAAATCATAGGGATAAAACTGACTGGGAAATTGAGTGGATGGTCTTCAGCGAAAGACATTATTTTAAAAATATCCGGATTACTTACTGTAAAAGGGGGAACAGGCAATATTATCGAATATTTCGGGGACGGCGCTGAATCACTTTCATGTACCGGGAAGGCTACGATTTGTAATATGGGAGCTGAAACCGGGGCTACATGCTCCATCTTCAGCTTTGACAATTCAATGAAGGAGTATCTTACGGCAACCGGAAGAAAAGTTGTTGCTGACCTTGCACAGAAGAACAGGGTTCATCTGTCTGCGGACAGCGAGGTCTATGCTGATCCGGCCAGATATTATGATCAATATCTTGAGATTAACCTTTCTGAACTTGAACCATATATTAACGGTCCTTTTACACCCGACCTGGCGACTCCTATCTCTCGTATGAAAGAGGAAGCTGTAAAGAACAAATGGCCTGTAGATGTGGAAGTCGGGCTTATAGGATCGTGCACAAATTCATCATATGAAGATATTTCACGGGCAGCATCGGTTGTAAAGGATGCATTAGCTAAAAACCTGGTGACCAGATCTGAATTCAAGATAACACCTGGATCCGAACAGATCAGATCAATTACAGAAAGGGATGGGTTCCTTGAATTATTCAGAAAAATCGGCGGTGAAGTATTCGCAAATGCCTGTGGTCCGTGTATTGGACAATGGGCCCGTAAAGATGCTGATAATAATAAGGTTAATACAATTGTTCATTCCTTTAACAGGAACTTTGCCAAACGAACGGACGGAAACCCAAACACATATGCTTTTGTCGCTTCGCCTGAAATAGTTACAGCTATAACCATTTCAGGTAAACTTACATTCAATCCCATAACTGATTCATTGATAAATTCTGCCGGAAAAGAGGTACGCTTAGCTGAACCTGAGGGATTAAATCTGCCTCCGGATGGTTTTGGTAATGTCGATTCGGGATTTCAGAAACCGGTTCATGGGCAAAAGGGAGAGAAGATATTAATTGCTCCGGGTTCAGACAGGCTGCAATTGCTTTCTCCTTTCAAAGAGTGGGATGGACAAGACTTTTTAAACCTGCCTTTACTGATTAAGACCAAAGGAAAATGCACAACCGACCATATATCTATGGCGGGATTTTGGCTAAAGTACAGAGGGCATCTCGAAAATATCTCTGAGAATTATATGATTGGCGCAGTGAATTTTTTTAATGATCAAACGAACAGTATTTTAAATCAATTATCAGGATCATATGAGACAGTCCCCCGCACTGCGAGGGCATATCGTGATTCAGGTTCGGGATCTGCAGTAATAGGCGAGGAAAATTTTGGTGAAGGATCTTCACGAGAACATGCTGCGATGGAACCCAGGTACCTCGGCGTTAAAGTTGTACTGGTGAAATCTTTCGCAAGGATTCACGAGACTAATCTTAAAAAGCAGGGCGTACTGACATTAACTTTCCAGAACAAGGATGATTATAATAAGATTAAAGAGTATGACAAAATTGATATAACCGGGCTGTCCAAATTTGTTGCCGGCAACCAGTTGACTATCACACTTACTCATTCTGATGGAACAAAGGAAAAATTTCAGGCAAACCACTCTTATAATGAATCTCAGATTGAATGGTTTAAAGCGGGAAGTGCTTTAAATATTATTAGAAAATCAAACAAAAAAAATGTCTGAAAAAATCAAATTGATTGACGGGAAATTAATCGTGCCTGAGAATCCGGTTATTCCTTTCATTGAAGGGGACGGAACCGGCCCCGATATATGGAAAGCATCAGTCCGTGTTTTTGATGCAGCTGTCAGCAAATCTTATAATGGGAAAAGAAAAGTTATCTGGAAGGAGGTTTTGGCTGGTGAAAAAGCATATAAACAAACAGGAAACTGGATGCCTGAAGAGACTTTGGCAAGTTTCAGGGAATACCTTGTTGGAATTAAAGGTCCGCTTACTACACCGGTTGGTGAAGGGATGCGTTCATTAAATGTAGCTTTACGCCAGATTCTGGATCTCTATACCTGCTACAGACCTGTCAGATACTTCAATGGAGTACCAAGCCCGGTAAAGAATCCTGAAAAAGTAGATATGCATATTTTCAGGGAAAATACTGAAGATATTTATTCCGGTATTGAGTTTATGAATGGGAAACCGGAAACAGAGAAGGTGAGGAGATTTCTGATCGACGAGATGGGTGTTAAATCAATCAGGTTCCCGAATACATCATCAATAGGAATAAAACCTGTATCAGTTGAAGGAACAGAACGTCTTGTAAGACAGGCAATTAAATTTGCTATTAACAAGAAGTTACCCTCAGTTACCCTGGTTCATAAGGGGAACATTATGAAGTTTACTGAGGGGGCTTTCATGAAATGGGGATATGCTTTGGCTGAAAGAGAATTCGGGAAAGATGTTTTTACATGGATGCAGTATAAACAGATCTCAGAAAAGCAGGGTTTAAAGGTTGCGGATGAGATGCTGAAAAATGCTGAAGCTGCAGGGAAAGTTATAATCAAAGATGTCATTGCAGATGCATTTTTGCAGCAGATACTGACCCGTCCTGCTGAATACTCAGTAATTGCTACATTGAATCTGAACGGTGATTATATCTCAGATGCACTTGCAGCTATTGTTGGAGGAGTAGGGATCGCTCCGGGTGCAAATATAAATTTTGAAAGCGGGCATGCCATATTTGAAGCCACGCATGGGACGGCTCCAAAATATGCTGATCAGGACAAAGTAAACCCCGGTTCTGTGATTCTTTCGGGAGCATTGATGTTCGATTACATGGGATGGGAAAAAGTGGCTGAAAGTATCTATTCAGGACTGGAACGTACAATACAAAGTAAGAAGGTTACTTACGATTTTCACAGGTTGATGGGAAATGCAACCTTATTAAAAACCTCCGAATTTGCAGACGCAATAATCTCTAATATCATATCTCAAACATTATAAAATTTAATTTCTTATGGGAGACAACAATTATTTTGAAAAGCTGGAGGTGTCTGTAAGAGCTTCATGTCAGATTAAAACTGAACTATTCGAAGAATTTGAAGTGAAGCGTGGTCTCAGGAATAAAGATGGAACAGGCGTTTTAGTAGGGTTGACGAATATCGGCGACGTTGTTGGATATAGAAAAGAAGATGGCAAGATAATCGCTATTCCGGGGAGATTATTATACAGGGGAATAGATATTGAAGATATTGCCAAAGGATTCCAGAAAGAGGACCGGCATGGTTTTGACGAAACGGTATTCCTTCTATTGACGGGACATTTACCAAATAAGAAGGAACTGGTGGAATTCTCGGAACACATGGCGTCATTACGGGCTCTCCCTGACGATTTTGTTAAAGACATGATATTGTCTATGAAAGGTAAAGATGTCCTGAATATACTGGCAAGGTCAGTTTTAGGGTTATATACGCTGGACGATAAGCCCGACGATATTTCACTAAACAATATGATTAAGCAGTCTTTAAACATCATTGCCAAGTTTCCTACTATTGTTGCCTATTCATATCAGGCATTGCGACATTTGTATAAAGGAAAAACCCTATCCATCCGTCACCCCCAGGCTAATTTGACCCCTGCAGAGAATTTTCTTTATCTTATAAAGGGTGATTGTAAAGGGTTTTCAAAACTTGAGGCCGATCTTCTTGACCTCATGCTTGTCCTTCATGCAGAACACGGAGGTGGTAATAATTCCACTTTTACAATGAGGGTGACCAGTTCCTCTGAAACCGATATTTATTCTTCCGTAACTTCTGCAATCGGATCATTAAAAGGACCATTGCATGGTGGAGCAAATGTGAGAGTGCTGGAAATGATGGAAGATATGAAAGTTCATGTAAAAGACTGGACTGATGAGGGAGAAGTGAAGCAGCACCTTCTAAAGATTCTTAATAAAAAGGCTAATGATTTTTCTGGTAAGATATATGGAATTGGACATGCTGTTTATACTATTTCTGATCCCAGAGCTGGGATTCTAAAGGCGAAAGCAAGAGAACTGGCAATTGAAAAAGGTCGTCTAGATGAATTTGAACTTTACGCATTGGTTGAAAGACTGACACCTGAAGTGTTCAGAGTGTTTAAAGGAGAAAAATCAACTAAGGTGGTTTGCATTAATGTTGATTTTTATTCTGGTTTTGTTTATGCCTGTCTTGATATTTCAAAAGAGCTTTATACCCCGCTTTTTGCAATTGCAAGAGTTTCAGGATGGTGCACTCATCGGATAGAAGAACTAACTTTCTCGGCGAAAAGAATCATCAGGCCTGCATTTAAAAATGTCTATGGCAAACATGAATATGTTCCATTAAATGTGAGAGGATAACAAAATGAGTGAAACAATTTCAAGTTATGATGTACTTATTGTCGGAGGAGGTGTCGTAGGAACTGCCTTACTCTACACGTTAAGTAAATACACAGACATAAAAAGTGTGGGGCTAATCGAAAAATATTCCGACTTTAGTCTTGTAAACTCTGCATCTTATAATAACAGCCAAACTCTTCATTTCGGCGACATAGAGACTAACTACTCGATTGACAAAGCCAGAAGTGTAAAGCGGATGGCCGATATGGTTATGAAGTATCTTGAGAGCGAAAAAAATGTTTCTTCCGATAAGAAATTATTCAATAAATACTCAAAGATGGTTCTTGCTGTGGGTGCAAGTCAGGTTCAGGAACTGAAAAAGAGATACCCTGCATTCAGTGAGCTGTTTCCAAAACTGAAAATGATAGGAAGAGATGAAATCGGGAAAATAGAACCAAGAGTGCTGGAGGGAAGAGATCCCGGACAGGAAATACTTGCCCTGGTTACAGAAGATGGCTATACGGTTGATTTTAAAAGTCTTTGTCATTCATTTGTAGACAATGCCCTGAGGAAAAATCCTGATTTAGACATTCATCTTGATACGAAACTTATAAAGATCTCGAAAAATGAAGATCACTATACTGTTTTGACTAACAACGGTGAGTTCAGGTCTTCAGTAGTTATTATCGCCGCTGGTGGTCATAGTCTGATGATTGCAAAGTCTCTTGGATATGGCAAGAACTTAGCGATATTATCAATGGCAGGGAGTTTTTATACTGCTCCAAAAGTGCTTAATGGTAAGGTGTATACAATACAGGTACCAAAACTACCTTTTGCGGCAATTCATGGGGATCCTGAGGTTCACAGCGAACTAATAACCAGGTTTGGTCCGACTGCAAAACCAATATTCCAGCTGGAAAGGCATAACATGTCAACCTTCTTCGAGTATTGGAAAACCTTTGGACTGGGATTGAGTCCCATACTTAGCCTGCTTAAAATTATATCGGATAAGACTCTCTTAAGCTATATTTTTGTCAATTTTCTCTATGATTTGCCATTTGTTGGTAAGCGTCTGTTTATCAAGGAGGTAAGAAAAATAGTGCCGTCTCTGAAATTAAGCGAACTTCGATATGCCAAAGGGATTGGTGGTACGCGGCCACAAATAGTTAATAATACAACCAGGAAACTCGAAATGGGTGAGGCAAAACTATGTGGTGACAATATCATATTCAATATAACACCATCACCCGGAGCATCCACATGTCTGGGAAATGCATACTCAGATACACAGGAAATTATAAAATTCCTTGACAATAAATACAAGTTCGATAAAGAGGCATTTGAGAAAGACATGATGTAGGAATCTTTGCTCGCCTGTGTATTTGCCCCCATCCCCTAGGATGATCACGCTCCTGCATATACCAGCAATGCCAACCCTGCCAGATATGCAAGGAACATCATAAAAATCAGGTTGTTAACCTGTTTTGAAGCTCCTTTGAATTCCTTCCAGATAAAAACACCCCATAGGGCGGCAATAAGTGTTGCACCCTGTCCTAAGCCATAAGATATTGCAAATCCGGCTTTACCTGAAGCAATAATACTCATCGACATTCCAATGTTCCAGATTACCCCTCCAAGGATACCATTCAGGTGGATATCAAAACTTCCTTTAGAGTAATCCTTAAAAGTGAGAGGTTTCCCTTCGAATGGTCGCTTCATTATCAGATAGTTGAGGAGTAAATTGCTTAAAAACACTCCAACAGCAAAAAAGAAGATAGCTGAATATGGGGTCAGTTTTCCTGCTTCCGGTGCCTCAAAATTCGAGACCATTGAACTTGCCACGAAACGATAGAAAAGAGCCATCAGAATACCTGCTGAGATAGACAGTGAAATTCCTTTTCCTGAAACTTTCTTTAATGACAGGCTATGCTTTTTATATGCAATGGCATCGATAATTATTGCTACGACAACCAATGCAACACCTCCGAATAGTAAGTTTGCGTTACCATGGGGGACATAAACATAATTGATAATAACACCCAGTACCAGGGCAATTCCAACTCCAACCGGAAACGCTACAGCCATCCCGGCAATTGCCATTGCTGCTACAAGTAATATGTTGGAGGCATTAAAAATTGCACCTCCTATCATTGCCTTCAAAATATTATGTGGTTCAGCCTGTTTTATATCCTGAATAAAACTGCGTCCGCTTTCACCCGTGCTACCGAGAGTGAAACCAAGTAAAATAGAAAACAGAAGAATTCCCAATGCATAATCCCAGTAAAAAAGTTCAAAACGCCATGATTTGCCTGTTAGTTTTTGGGTATTTCCCCATGAGCCCCAGCATATCATTGTTATGATACAAAGAATTATGGCCAGCGTGTAACTTTGTGGTATGAACATAATTTTAAAGATAAAAGATAAAAGTAAAAAGATAAAAGATAAAAGTAAAAAGATAAAAGAAAAAGTAAGAAGTGTTCCTGTAAAATTTTTGGTGTCTTCTCTGTGCCTCTCTATGTAACTATTTATTCATTTTCAAAACCGGTACATGCATCATCCTCTCCTCAATAAATGTACTGATTTGTGATACAGGCATTTTTTGTTTTGCGTAAAATTGTTTACCATCAGGGCTGTTTTCCCATTTGTTACTTCCGTCAGTATTAACGATAATTTTTCCTCTGACAATGTCGAAGAATCCATCGGTTCCATATACCCCGATGAGTACTGCCGTTTCGTCCCAGCTCATTCTTCCTCCTTTGTCTTCCGGAGAAAGAGGAATGCTTATTCTGAATACATCTTTTACAGGGCTGTTTTTAATATCAGATTTTATCAGTTTCAAACCGGTATGGATTTCAGAGCCAATCTCGAAACCGGTAAAGATGATCTCCCCCGGCCAGTTTTCATAAACATATTTTGAAGCTACAGAATCCATGTAGATATTGAACTCTTTTCCTTCAGGAAACCTTCCGGCCATTGATACTAATCTTTTTACCTTCTTGATTACCAGTTCTTTTCCTGTAAAAGGAGAAATATTATCGGCTTTTGACTTAAGGAGATTATTCAGATTCGTCAAAAACCCGACTGTAACAATTGTTACACTTTTATCAGGTTGAGTACTGAGCGTTTTTCTGTAAATATCAACAGCATCAGCGACTTCAGAAGTAGATTTTATTGAATGAGGATACTTTTTAACAATTGAATCCGCCCAATGTTGAGAGGATCCGAGATTAACACCATCAGTTTTTGGAGCTCCAACAGGCAATTCACTCCTTCCAAAATAAGTATTAATAACATTTATAGAAGGAGCAACCAGTTCGTGTTTGTTTGATGAAACTGTTGCAAGGATCTCAGCTTTCCCGCTGTCTGCCATGGCATGCAGCAATGCAAGTGCACCCACATCGTCATAATCAGGACCGAGGTCAGTGTCGAAGATGATTTTTACGGGCTTGTCACGGGTTTCCTTTGTTTGATTTGCACAACCAAAAAAAATAAAACAAGCAAGTATTGAGGATAAGAATTGTTTCATATGAGTTTATTTATTTGATTTCATTTCTATACGGTGCCGAAGCCTGGGCTCCCATTCGGGTAACCGAAATTGAAGCTGCTTTGTTAGCAAAAACAACTGCATCATGCAGGCCTTTTCCCTCCGATATAGCTACAGCCAGAGCTCCGTTGAATACATCGCCGGCAGCAGTTGTGTCGACCGGATTAACCTTAACTCCGGGGATTAATCCAGTGAAATTTTCTGACTTAACAAAAGCTCCTGTCTCCCCCAATGTTATTATTACATTTTTTACACCTCTTTCCTGGATTAATACTGCCCCTCTTTCTGCTGAAGGAATATCTGTGATTGTAACTCCTGTTAAAGCCTCTGCTTCAGTTTCATTAGGAGTTATCAACCATGTATGTTTAAGAAGATTATCTGATAATTTGCAGGCAGGTGCCGGATTAAGGATCACTTTTATGCCATGTTCCGACGCTGTAACTGCAGAATATTCAACCGTGCTTATTGGTATCTCCAGTTGAAGGAGAAGAATTTCAAATTTGCCAGTTTCGAAAATCACTGACGGAAAATCTTCCTGTAACAGGTTGCCATTTGACCCCGGGGCAACAACAATACTGTTTTCCCCGGCTGAATCGACAGTAATTAATGCAACTCCCGAAGGAAAATCAAGATCTTTAACAATATACTGGGTATCAATACCTTCTCTCATCAGCAAACCAACTGCCTGATTTCCGAATAAATCATTGCCTCTTTTTGTTATAAAAGTTACTTTTCCACCTAGGCGTGCTGCCGCTACGGCCTGATTTGCACCTTTGCCACCCGGGTTCATCAGGAATATTCCTCCAAGGATTGTCTCCCCGGAAGCGGGGAGTTTTTCGGTTTTTATCACCATATCAGTATTTGAACTCCCGATTACCAGTATTTTACTCATTTATTTTCTGTTTGTTTATCACCCGAATATTAAAATCTAAGATAGAATTTTCTTTTGAAAATAAGGTGAGTAGTCTTCCTGTTTCAGACCATTTCTGTATATTTAAATTTTAATCGCAATTCAAAATTATTTTGTCTTTATGAAAAGTAATTTTCGCAACTTTCTGTTAATAGTTTCTGCAATATTGATACTCAGCTCCGGAATGTCTCATCTTCTGAAATTAACAAATGTATCCGGACTTTTACTTGTTCCTGGTTTGATTGCATTGGCAATAGCTGTAAGAGGTTTTCAGAAACTAAAGGGATTTTCTTATACCTTATGTATTTTCGCTGCTGTGACTGCTTCAATGTTCTACCCTCAATACTTCATATCGGCGGGTAATTTTCAATTAAAGAAACTCATTGTTCCTCTTTTACAGATAATTATGTTTGGGATGGGTTCGCAAATGAGTTTCAAGGATTTCACAGGGGTTATAAAAATGCCAAGGGGAGTTTTCGTAGGGGTCTTCTCACATTATATGATAATGCCATTGGTAGGTTTTTGTATTGCCGGCCTATTCAATTTTCCTCCTGAAATTTCTGCCGGTATTATATTAATAGGTTGTGTTCCAAGCGGACTTGCATCGAATGTGATGTCATTTTTAGCCAAAGCAAACTTAGCACTAGCTGTTACAGTTGGTGCAATCTCAACACTGCTTTCTCCTTTAGTGACTCCCCTTCTTATGAAATGGCTTGGAGGACAATATATTGAAGTAAAATTCTGGAGCATGATGCTCGATATCCTGAATATGATCATACTTCCTATTGTTGCGGGTTTCATCTTTAATCTTTTTTCAAAAGGAAAAGAGACCCGGAAATCAATAGTTATTCAGCTTATTTCATATATGCTTATTATCCTGCTCACAACCCTTGTTTATGTAAAATCCAAAGATGCAGGGTTATCGTCATTTGTGGTCCAGTTCGCAAAATCGATGGGCTGGTTTTTCTTCCTTCCAATGATTATAGCAAAAATATTATCTAACATTATTACCGGGGATAACAAGTACATGGAGAAGATCCTTTCGCTTATTTCAATGGCAGGAATTGCAGTTATAGTAACCATTATCACTGCTTCGGGTCGTGACAGTCTTTTGAAAGTTGGTGCTTTGCTTCTGGTAACCAGCCTGTTACATAACATTGCCGGTTACACTCTTGGCTACGGGTTGTCGTGGCTGGTGGGAATGCCGGAAAAGGATCGCCGTACTATTGCATTTGAAGTGGGTATGCAAAATGGTGGTTTGGCTTCAGGCCTCGCATTGCAAATGGGCAAAGTCGCCACAGTAGGACTGGCGCCTGCTATCTTCGGTCCTCTGATGAATGTTACAGGTTCTGTTCTGGCCAATTTCTGGCGGGGAAAACCTGTAAATGAGGAGATCCCAAACTAATTTTAATAAGCCATCAATTAATGAGAGCTGCCAAAGCAGCGCCAACCAGACTGGATTGCTGAACTTCCGTAAATTCATAAAACCTTTGTCTTTCCTCCTTAAGATATTCTTTTAAGTACTTTTCAAAATAATTAATAATAAAATATAGAGATGAAAATCGTAAGAGAATTGGCAAAAATGATCGATCATTCGATACTTCAGCCCACCCACACCGATGAAGATTTGTTAAAACAATGCGAAGTGGCGCTGAAATACTATGTAGCGTCTGTTTGTGTTAAACCATATGCTGTAAAAATGGCTGTCGAAAAACTCAGGGGAAGTTCGGTTAAGGTCGGCTGTGTAATAGGATTTCCGCACGCTTGATGACCTGTTGAAAATGAAAGAAGCAGGGGCAACACGCTCAGGTGCAACAGCAACTGAAGCCATCATTACAGAAGCAATTAAACGTTTTGGAGAGAAATAAAAAATCAGAGAAATTAACCACCCCGTTATGCCCCGGCGGGCATAACACCCGAGTACCCCGAAGGGGGGAGATGGTTGATAATGAAAAAACAACTAAAACACTAAATATGAAAAAATACCTTTTATCATCAATTGTTACTTTAGTTCTTGCATGTCTATCACTTGTTGTCCATAGTCAGGATATTGCTCTGAGCCAGGCCAATAAATCAGGTATTTACAGGAAAAGCCAGAAAATTGTTGTGAAGGCTTTGGTGAAAAACCTGAAACCAGATACTTTGCATATCAGAGTTTATAAAAATAACAATCAGTTGCTGGGACAAAAGAATATTTTGGCAGGTTCGGATAGTCTCGTAGTTTATGAAGGCTCATTTGTCGAGCCTTGTTCGATTATTGTCGAAGTAACGGAAGGAGGGAAGAATGCAAGTTTGGGAATGTTAGTTGAGCCTGAAAAACTAAAACCAGGTGCCAAATGTCCTAAGGATTTTGACCTCTATTGGAATAACCTGAAGAAGAGTTTAAATGCTTTGCAATGGGATTTGAAGACGGCAGTTGTTGTGGGAACAGAAAGTGATAAAGGTTACAACTGTGAAGACGTTGAGATCAATTGCCTTGGCACTAAACCAGTTCGGGGTTATTTTGCAAAACCCGAGAAGGCAGCTCCAAAATCTCTTCCTATAGTGTTACTTGTTCATGCCGCCGGAGTAAAAGGTTCGTGGTGCAGGTCAGAACCTGCAAATGCAATGAAGTACGCAAGGTTGGGCGCACTTTGTTTTGATCTGAATGCTCATGGAATGCTTAACGATCAGCCGGAAAGCTATTATGTGGATCTTGAAAACGGTGAACTTAAATCCTACTGGTTGCAAGGATTAACAAACAAGGATGAAGTATATTTCAGAGGCATGTATTTACGTCTGTTACGTACCATTGATTTTTTGACTAAGCAACCAGAATGGGACGGGAAACGAATACTTGTTATTGGAGAGAGCCAGGGTGGAGGGCAAGCGCTTATCGCAGCCGGATTGGATACCAGAGTAAGTGCAGTCGTCGCTATTGTACCTGCCATGTGCGACTGGTTTGGTTCTCTGGCTGGCCGGATGGGTGGTTGGCCGCAACCGTTTGAAACAGATGATTCGAAAGAAGACATGTTGAAAGCCCTTCCATATTTTGATGCTGCAAATATACTTAAGAGTTCAAAAGCAATTATTTTTACCGAGATAGGATTAATTGATATGACCTGCCCTTCAACTTCTGTCTATACTGCAATCAACCAGGCAAAGGGTCAGAAGATCATTTATACAGTTCCTTACCGGCCTCACCATCAGCCGGAAGGTGTCCTGGCTAAAACTTGGCAGGAGGATTATTATAAACCGAGAGAGTTGTTTATTAGTAATTATTTGAAATAACATCGATAGCAAAACTTTACAAAAAATGAAAAACAGGTTAATTGTATTACCAGTGATCTGGGGAGTTTTGATTTTTAGTAATATTTCAGGTCCTAATTCAATATTTGCTCAGAGTGCAATGACTAATGTTTCAGCAAGACATTGTACCAGCCTGGACGGGAAATGGGAGGTTATCATTGATCCGACCGGAGCCGGAGACTGGCGGCAAGTCTGGCAGGAAAGAAAACCTGAGAAAAAGACAGATTTTATTGAGTACTCGTTCGAAGGAGGGCCTTTGCTAAATGTGCCAGGGGATTTTAATTCTCAGATGACAGAGCTAAAATACTTTGAAGGGACTGTATGGTATAAAAAAATATTTAATTATAATCTTAATAAGAGCAGGAGACTTTTTATTCATTTTGGAGCCATAAACTGTATTTCCAATGTCTATCTGAATGGCAATCTCTTAGGTAAACATGAAGGAGGATTTACCCCATTCCAGTTTGAAATCACTAATGCGGTTCAGAAAGGAGGAAATACAATTGTTGTAAGGGTAAATAACCAAAGGTTGAAAGACGGTATTCCCGGACTGGGCTATGACTGGTTCAATTACGGCGGCATAACCCGTGATGTAAATCTGATTGAAACAGATAACACCTATATCAGCGACTATTTTATTCAGTTGAAAAAGCATTCGTCAAGCGAAGTTCTGGGCTGGGTTAAAGTAACCGGGGCTCACTTTCAGCAAAATGTCGAAATAATGATACCTGAATTAAATGTTCACTATAAAACTAAATCAAATATTGAGGGTTTGGCAGAGGTCAAATTTTCTTCCAGATTTGAACTATGGTCACCCGAAAACCCCAGACTTTATAAGATAATTGTTCAGTGTGAAACTGATACTGTTATAGATAATATAGGTTTCAGAAGTATTGAAGCGAAAGGATCGAAAATACTTTTAAACGGGAAACCGGTTTTTCTGAAAGGTATAAACGTACATGAGGAGAATCCATTAAGGGCAGCAAGGGCATTTTCAGAATCGGACGCGTTGATTCTGTTAACGTGGGCAAAAGAATTAGGATGTAACATGGTCCGATTAGCCCATTATCCGCATAACGAATATATGATAAGATTAGCTGAAAAAATGGGAATAATGGTGTGGGACGAAATACCTGTTTATCAGCAAATTGAATTTTCAGTTCCGGCGGTAACCGATAAAATGGATCTGATGATGCGGGAGATGGTCAGCAGGGATAAGAATCGCTGCGGAGTTATAGTCTGGAGTCTTTCTAATGAAACAAGCTCCTCTTCGGCGCGCGATAATGCATTAATAAACCTTACTGATAAATGCAGGCATTTGGATTCAACAAGGCTCATTACTTCAGTAATTAATGATCAGAATTACAAGAATAATAATGTGAGCGTATGGGATACACTTTATCGTCATTTTGATATCATTTCATTAAATGAATACCTGGGCTGGTATGTTCCATGGCAAGGGCGTCCCGGAGATGTGAAATGGAATTTAGTTTGCAACGACAGACCCGTAGTAATATCAGAATTTGGAGGCGAAGCTCTTTATGGAAGTAATTATGGGCCAAAAGATGAGGCAGCCAGCTGGAGTGAAGAGTACCAGGAACAGATTTATAAAGATCAGATTGAGATGTTAAAAACTGTACCTAATCTTTCAGGGATCTGTCCATGGTTATTAGTCGATTATCGATCGTCAGGAAGAATGCATCCTGTTTATCAGAATGGATGGAATCGTAAAGGATTAATCTCCGACCGTGGTGACAAAAAGAAAGCCTGGTACATACTGAAAGCTTACTATGAGAGTGTTAAGAATAATTACTGAAATATCCCAGGAAAAGTTGAACGTGAATGGGATATCTTTTGTAAACTCGTAAAGACTAACTCCAGAGTCTGTCATGTGAACGTTTATCGTTCCATTCAGGTGTTGGTTCAAAGTAACCATTGGCATTCGGACTCAGATGTTTTTTCACCTCTTCCTCATTCAGCTCAATTCCTAATCCGGGAGCATCCAATGGTACATTTGCAAATCCCTTCGTAATCAATTGTCTGCCGTCGGTTGTTTTAACTAAACCTTCCCACCATGGAACATCAATGTTATGGTGTTCACATGCTAAAAAGTTTTGTGTAGCTGCTGCACAATGTACATCAGCCATAAATGAAACCGGCGTACCTGCCTGATGAATCGCCATTGCTACCCCGAGTTCTTCGGCGTAATCGCCAATTTTTTTAGTCTCCAGAATACCCCCGGAAGTTGCTAAATCGGGGTGAACAATATCAACTGCATGTATATCAATCAGTGGCTTAAAGTTTTTCAATAAATAAATATCTTCTCCGGTAAGAAGGGGCGTTTCCAATGCATCAGACAATGTTTTCCACTGGTCCGTTAATTCCCAGGGAATAATATCTTCCATCCATGCCAACCTGTATTTCTCCAAAGCTTTGCCTAATCGTATGCCGTTGTTTAAATCAAAATGGCCGAAATGATCCGTTGAAAGAGGAATGTCATACCCGACCATATTACGAACATTTTCCACTATTTTAGCCAGTTCTTCCAGTCCCTTATCGGTGATTTGTATCTGAGTAAAAGGGTGTTTGGTATTTTCATAAGACATATAATTGCCCTGCCATTGTTTGAGGTCGCCGTTATTTTGCCAGAATTTTTGATTTACCAGTGAGCCCGGTATATTTATGAGTTCTGAGATAGATAAATCCATTTTCAGCCAGGTGTATCCCTGATCCTCAGTACGAAATTTAATCAGGTTTTTTTGTTCTTCCGGAGATTTAGCTTCAGGAGTATCTGCATATAATCTTATTTTATCACGGTATCTGCCTCCTAATAACTGCCATACAGGTACTCCGTAAGCCTTGCCGCATAAATCCCACAGAGCCATTTCTACACCGCTTACTCCTCCTCCCTGCCGGCTTTGCCCTCCAAATTGCTTAATAATTTTAAATGTCATTTCAACATTACATGGATTTAGCCCCAGGATGCGGCTTTTTAACATAAGAGCATAACGGGGATCGGCTCCGTCTCTGACTTCTCCCAGACCATAAATACCCTGGTTTGTATCAATGCGAATTATTGCAGTACCTCCCATAGCTGCTGTAAGAGCATAACGCATATCCGTAATTTTTAGTTCTGAAGGACTTGATGCACGTTGGACATTCGATGTTGTCTGAGCTACTGTGTCTTCTATCGACAATTTCATCAATCCTCCTAATGCGATGCCTCCCAGTGCCGCCTTCTTGAGAAAACTGCGGCGGTCATTTGATGTAGAAGGATTCGCAATTTCTGCTTTTATGACTTCAGCATCTCCTTTTTCCTTCTTTCTGGTTTTATCAGCAATCTGCTGCAATATACTTTTCATGATACCATATAGTCTATAAGATGAAAATCATTAATAGTTTCTTTCCTTAAGATAATTGTCAAGTTCTACTTTTGACATTGGCAGTTTGCCAGGGTAATTGTTAAGCCAGTTCAAAAAGTCCTTTTTTATCTCGTCACTCCATTGACTATCTATCTGACCTGCAAGATATTTCTTCTCACGCAGCCGCTGATGTCCGAACTCGTCACGAAGTTCTGTAAATTCGGAAGTGAGTACCAGATCTTCAACAAGATAAGCAGGAATAAAGATCACTCCATATTTCTTGGCAAGAACAACATCTCCCGGCAAAACGGTAGCACGTCCGACACGTATGGGGGCATTGATGGAAGTAAGCATCATTTGTTGAATGTATGATGGATCTTCACCTTTAACCCAGCCATTAAAACCTTTTATCTCATCAAGACCCTCCTGATCTCTTACAGATCCATAGAAGACCACGCCTCTTTTTGATTTGGCATAAATTGAATTGCCAAGATTATCACCGATTAAAGTACCATCGGCTATTTTCCCGTAAGCATCAGCTACATAAACATCACCTGTTGTAAGGATATCTATCGGCCAGGAATTAGTTCCACCTTGTTGTGCCCTGTTTTCGATTTTGCTCTGATCTTTTATCTGTTTTTCAAAATCAGGTCTAAGTGGCATGTATTGAGCTGTTACAACACGACCGGTCATCGCTTCTTCCGGATGGATAATAATCCAGTCACCTTCAAACTGATTCAGGTACCCTTTATTCCTCAGTACTCCCCATGCTTCTTCAATCGAGATATTCTTTAGTCTTTCAAGAATAGCATCGGAAACTTTTGGCCGCCCGTCAGGGAAGCGCTCACCTTTCCATTCTGAAGTTAATGCTTTAATATATTCAGGTGATGAACCAACATTTTGGCCATACATAAAAAAGCAGCCGAGAATAATAACTGATACAAGGAGGATTCTTTTATTCATAATTATGCGTTTTTAGTTAATCGCAATACATTTTTTCTGACTAAATCATTAGAAATCGATCATTGCTTTCATAACACCATCTCTGTAGCCTGCAACAAGGTCAAAAGCTTCTTTCGTTCTTTCGAAAGGGAAGCGATGTGTAACCATATTATCAATTTTGATCGATCCGTTTTTCATCATTTCAAGAGTCTGTTCCACGCAATCCACCTGCCTTCTTATGAATTGGAGTGATATCTCTCTGCGACGTGTCGTTTCAACATTCATCGACCATCGGTCAAATTCAGGGATACCAACGACAATCAGTTTCCCGCCAGGTTTAAGGAGCTCAATAGCCTGATCAAAGGCTTCCTGTTTGCCGCAGCATTCAAAAGCCAGATCAAGTCCCAATGGTTCTTTGATCAGGATTTTGCTGACAATGTTTTCTTTATGGGGGTTTCCGGTCATGGCAGCCCCTTCCTTTCCTGCAATTGCAAGCCGTTCATCTATAATATCTGTAACATATATATTATCAACACCTTGTGCTTTGGCGACAAGCATCACACTCATTCCGATGGGTCCATATCCAAGAATGCCTATATTCAGACCGTTTACACCACCAGATTTTTTTTCGGCATAGACTCCGATAGCGAGCGGTTCGGAAATTGAACCATTATCGGGGGTCAACTTACCGGTAAGTGGGAAGCAGCTTTTTTCAGGCATCACAATGTATTCCATAAGGCATCCTTCTGCCTGACCCGGACATCCCAGAAACCGAAGCTTACGGCAGGTATGATACCTGCCTGCCAGGCACTGATCACATTCCCGGCAAGGCATTGCAGGATCAATTGCAATTTGATCGCCAGGCTTCACCTTTTTTACTGATTTACCGATTTCCACAACAACTCCTGCTCCTTCGTGTCCTATGGAGAAGGGGTACTGTACTTTTTGAGAGCCTATCTGACCCTGGGTATAATAATGAATATCCGATCCACAGATACCAAGAACCGACATTCTGATTTTTACATCATTGGAATTTACCAGGGTAGGTTCAGGAATATCCCTCATTTCCATCTGTCTGATTCCTGTGAGCATCATTGCTTTCATGGCGTCCCGGTTTTTTATGTATAGCAAATATAAAAATATGTCAGTACATTCTTCGTGTCTTAGCGCCTTTGAGGCAAAAAGGATTCCAATAAATTTGATCTCCTGGCAGTAGATAAGGTTAAAATTAGTAAATTCACAACATAACTTGATTCAAACTCTTAAATCAAATGAGAAAAATTTACGGAATAGGAGAGACAGTTTTTGATATTATTTTCAAAAATGAGCAGCCACAAGCTGCTAAGGCAGGTGGAGCGATGCTTAACAGCACGGTTTCGCTGGGAAGGATAGGTTTACCGGTTTCCTTTATAAGTGAGTATGCCGGCGACAATGTTGGTAAAATAATTGATAGCTTTCTTTCGGAAAATGGTGTAGGAACGGGCTATGTTGATCATTATAAAGATGGCAAAACAAAACTTGCACTGGCTTTTCTGAATGAGAGAAATGATGCGAGTTATACCTTTTACCAGGAGTATCCTGAAAAAAGATTAAACATTGATTTTCCTGAGATCAGGAAGGATGATATAATCCTTTGCGGCTCTATTTATGCTATTACCAGTGAGATAAGGAAGAAGTTCATGGATCTGATAACCAGGGCAAAAGAAAACGGTGCAATTGTGATCTATGATCCGAATTTCAGGCCTACACATTCTTCTGATCTTGAAACACTGATGCCAATGATCATTGAGAATATGAAAACTGCAAAACTGATCAGGGGTTCCGATGAGGATTTTAAAAACATATTTGGGGCAAATACTCCCGATGAAGCATGGAATGTTGTCAGGAAATATTGTAACTGCCTGGTCTATACTGCCAACTCTGAAGGAGTTTATGTCAGAACTATCAGTTATACAGGGAGGTTTGCAGTAAAAGCTATTAAACCGCTCAGCACAATCGGAGCAGGGGATAATTTCAATGCAGGAATGATGGCAGCAATATATTTGAATCAAATAACATCAGATCAGCTTGATAAAATGAGCGAGGAGGAATGGTCAAAAGTTATCTCAATGGGTGTTGATTTTGCTACGAATGTATGCCTTTCCTATGAAAATTATATTTCTCTGGAATTTGCAGAAGAATTGAAGAACAAGCAGGTCATTTAACCTCTGTGTCTCTCGTGCTTCTCTGAACTTAATATACTCACCCCCTTCATATTGGTTTGGCATTGGCAAGCAGATATTTTTCTGCTTCCAGCGACCAGATATAATCGTTTTTTGATACAATTTGATGAAGTCCGGCATAAAATGCATCCTTTTTTCCCAACTCACCAAGATTGGAAAGAGCTACAAGTGGCATCGATATATTTGTGTAAATCAACTTTTTACCGCCGGGGATATGAGGGAGGTTAAGTGTGGTATCCACCACTGAATCCAGTCCGCCAATATGGGTGATCATTATAGCCGGATTTATCTTTCCTTCGCCCATTAGTTTTAAAGATTCCCTCATGTCATCTGTATTCCCTCCGGAAGTACCTACTATATGCGTGAATGCATAATGAACATTATAGAAATTAACTTCGGCTTTAAATTCCGGATTAACAGGACCTGCAAAAAAATTGAGACATCCATCGAAGCCCATGATTGCATCGCCAAGTTCAATTACAGGCTTGACAGGAGCAAAAATGAAAACATCGTCAAATCCTTTATCTCCGGTAAGATCACGCAGATGTCCTGCAGGATCTTTCATTTTACCGGTATTAACATATACTAACTGAACTCCGTCTTTTTCAGCATGTTCAGGTGTAAATATTGAAGAGGCTCTTATCAGTCGGTTATCATCAATATCAGTAACTGTCAGTAACCCGGGTTTCCTTTCCTGATGCAAAGCATAATCAATAGCTCCAAGTCCCATAGGACCGACACCTGCAAGTATTGCCATATTTCCTCCCTTTCGGATTCCCATATTATGCTTATAAGTGCCGGGAGGTGTATGATAACTTGCATGAAATGCTCCAATAATGCACGACATTGGTTCTGAAAGCGAGGCAGGGAAAAAAGCTTCTCCATCATAAGGCAGAAGACAGTTGGCCTCCATTACAATGGGTGGAATTATTATTCGTGTTGCATCACCCCCGATGAACCGGTAGGAGTAACCCGGCGCATTAAGAGTACCCATCTGGTTCATGGCAGGTTGAATTGAGAATTTCTGTCCGGCTTTGAATTTGTGTTGCCATTTTTTCCCAACTTCCAGAATTACCCCGGCAAACTCATGCCCAATAATAGTTGGATTAATATTAATATCATTCGGAACACGCTTATGATCAGCCCCCTGGAGTACTGCTTTATGTGATGACATGCAGATGCTGTCGGAGATAACATGAGCCAGTATCTCATCATCCTTTAATTCCGGCAGGTCAAATTCTTCCAGCCTCAGATCTTTCTTCCCGTATATTCTTACTGCCTTTGTCTTCATATATTTATTCTTATTTTCTTTTTTACCACGGAGTTCAACAGAGTTAAACGGAGTTTCACTGCTTTAAATCTCTTTTTCTCTCTAAACTCTGTGCCCTGTGCCCTGTGCCTTTACCCCAGCATAACCTGTCCCCCGGTTACTGGAATAGCCTGACCTGTTTCGTATTCCTGATCAATAATATAGAGAAGAGCCTTCATCACATCTTCCAGTTTACATCCCCTCTTCAGAGGTACCTTATCCTCATAAAATTTTCTTACCTCTTCTATGGTTTTTGCTCCCTGGACTTTACCTGTTTTAAGATATTGAACAAACAATCCATTGTTTGGATCGGACCATAGCGGACCTTCGTAAAAATTACCCGGGCAAATTGAGTTAACCTTTATTCTGAAAGGAGCAAGTTCCATTGCGAAAGATTGGGTGAGCCCGATACCTCCGAATTTAGCTCCGGCATAGGCAAAATTGCGGTTGCTTCCCCTTAATCCTGATTTTGAATTGATCTGAATTATATCGCTGAAATATCCGGGCTTCTCCTGATTCTGAAGTTTCATAACTTCTGAAGCGTATTTTGCACAATGAAAATACCCATTGTAGTTTACTTCTGTCGTTTTTGAAAATGTTTCAGAATCCATTTCCTCAAGCCCACCGGCTTTTAAAATCCCTGCATTGCTTACAATAATATCGAGTCCGCCAAACTCCCTGACTGTCGCAATAATAAGGTCCTTAACCGATGCAGCATCTGAAACATCAGTCCTGACAAAAATTGCCCTGTTCTGTGATTTTTTGGATGATAATAAGGAGGCAATGGATTTTCCTGTTTCTTCATTAAGATCGGCAATTATGATATTCAGATTCAATGCGAACAACGATTCTGCTATCCCTGCTCCGAATCCCTGGGCACCTCCCGTTACAATAGCAATTTTATTATTCAACTTATTTCCGGAGCCTGCTGGCTCTGCGACTTTTCTCCTGTAGCTTTCAACCTCCCATTGATCAATAAATGACACCTGCTCAGGGATAAGGAACTTAATTCCTCCGGAGAGAGATGCATAATAGCTTATTTTTATCAGGTCTTCATAAACATCGAGACAGACTTCGGCACTAGCGAATGTTTCACCAATGGCAAAGACCCCCATATCCTTAATAATAAAAACCTTAGGCAAGTAACCATATTCACTTATAAAGTGAGGCAACTGGTACCTGAACGAATCCAGTATCTTCTCGGCAGTTGATGATTGTTCGATATATAAGTACCTTGTTTTACAGTAGACAATAATATCTGGAGTGAGCGGCAAAGAGATTTTATGAAATTCCTGTTGGTTCTGATAAAACATGGCAATGAGAGAGTTATTGCGAAACCTTATTACCCCGGGTTGTTCACCTGAAAGCAGAATTCGTACAGTTGGGAGAACTTTATTAAGTATTGGATTATATGGTAATGTAGTAACATCAGAAATGGGAGGTACCTGTTCTTTAATTTTCTGAATTATATCGTCATAAATCCTCTTAATCTCTTCTGTTGAATCAGCACCGACGAAGGAGCCGTGATTCTCAAGAAATATTATCTGTGGATCGTGTAAGAACTTCTCAAGATACAATATTATTTCTGATTCAAGCTTTTTAAAAAGTGTATAACCCGGGTCGGTATAAGGTACAAAAAGAACACTCTCCCCAAATAGTTTCTGAGTCAGGCTCTTTGCATTCCTGCTGCAGAGTATTCCGTTGATCATGGTAGGATGGAGGTGTACGATAAATTTATATTGAATGATTTCATGCAGGGATGTTTCTACCGATGGTCTCAAGTTTTTTCCGGGATCGATGATACTCCGGAATAAATCTCCCTTAACCTGTTCTTCCCTTGTTACAGGGTTGTCAGAATAATTAAATGAGGATATGATATGAAGCTTCTGCCTGTTTAAAGCGACAAGTCCCTCTTCGTTCATTTCAGCAAGGGCTTTTCCGCTGGCTTTGATCCAAATTGTTTCATTGTCCTTGAAGGATGTGTTTCCTCCTCCGGCAATCACGTATTCCTTATTGCTTCCGTAGTATTTAGAAATCTCAATCAGTTCATTAATTTCCGGCTTCATTTTGATACTTGTTTATGAAATATTCAATAACTAATTGTCCAAGATTTATCAACTCTCTCATTTGTTCAGTGCTATGAGTTCCATCGGGTAAAACGTATCCTTGTCTGCCATCGGCTCTCAGGTACTGATGAGCAGCAATGACACAGGCCCCTTCCCATGCTATTTTTTTTAGCGATTCATCAAGCGGTTTTGAGCCCCTGGATGTTACCGTCAGGGGCAGCATCTCAGGGGTGTTATGCTCAGTGCCAAAGGTTATAATAAAACCTTTTTTATGAAAAAATTCGACAAAGTTTTTCAGTATTGCAGAATCGTTTCTGCCGGGGATAAGTTCAATACATTCTATGCCGAAATGTTTGAGTGAATTATAGAGTTTTTCAGGATCAGACTCAAATTCTGTACATCTGCCTGAGGGATCATCAAGCAGTACCGGATAACATGGTATTCCTCCCGCTTTGATAATGATCTTAATAATTTTCTTGAGCTCGAGGAAAGAGTTTTCATCCTCTTTCACAAAAGCAGCTCCTCCGCTTTTCAGAAGATTAGATCTTATTTCATTTTCAAGTGCAGCATAGTTCGACAGGCCGGTTTTTGATTTTTTACCTCCGTACAGATTTTCAAGAAAATGAAGTTGTTCCTCTTCTGAATGGTAAGTTGTGATTACAAGTTCCCTAAAAGCTTTTGCGATGTGACGCTCTCGCACCAGTTCATGCGCATACTCTTTTTTTATTGTCGCATAAGATAGCTTCAAAGCCGGATTTTCGTGTTCAATAAACCGGTTCAGTTTTGTTATTATAGCTTTAATCTGATCCTGGCTCTCTTTTTTTACAGTTCTGAGCTGTCTTCTCTGTATCCAGCCAACCTGAAATGGATAATCAAGACCCTTCCCGCTGAAATAAATTCTGCCGGGATTTTCAGGGTCATTTATTCTGATTCCTTTTTTCTGTTCTTCTTTAAGAAGTCCAATAAATTCAATATTGAATAAGGGGAATATTTTATTTGTCAGGCATCCTTCGTGGAAAGCATGATAACCATCGGTTACATAGAAATCATTAATACCCAGAACGGCTATTTTTTCTGCAACAGCCATTTTAAAGGCTGTGTCGAGAGCTGTAAATGCACTGAATGAATAGGGTGTATGAATATGTCCATTTGCTTCGCGATACTCAGGAAAAGATATTCCCTTCATCTCTCTATTCAACAGGTCAAATGAGGGAAACTCTGACAGGAAATTCTTCATTACTGATTTTATATATTTGATTTTAATTTACCAGCATCTAATCCGCTTACTGCATCTTCAACAACCAGGCAATCTCCGGGCTTTAACTTGCTCAATATCAACATTAATCCCATGCCGTTCCGCCACTCCGCCGATGTATCTGTTTTCCCCCATACCAACGAAAGGTTGAAAATCCTCAGGTGATACAGTGATACCAAGTTCTCTGAACATCATTATTGCTGCCTTACAGATAAAATGTTCGGAATCGACAAGAACTCCATCCATATCGAAAAGCACCCCTTTTATCATCTGAACAATCTTTCTAATTCAAGTATTCTGACTTTGTCGAGAGGCTTTTTTCTTCCTGTCATTTCTGTCATCAGTGTCATCTTTGCAGCATTTTCCAGAACCTCAATTTTATCAAATGCCTGAAGAATATTTGAACCGGTAGTAAGTATCCCGTGATTTTCCAGTAAGAGAATATCTGATTTCAGGACATTCTCAGCTGCAACTTCAGCCAGTGCCTTGGATCCCATTACCGCATACCTTACTAAAAGAGGATCGCCGAGTATTGCCTTTGCTTCTGCAGTCAGACTGGTATTTATTTTAGCCTTTATTGCAGTGAAGAGAGAAGCAAATACAGGATGAGCGTGGACAATAGCAAGAACCTCTTTTTTCTTCTTATAAATGGCAAGATGCATTGCCGTTTCAATTGAGGGTTTCAGATGAGGTGTAAGGTTTTCACCGAAAATATTTACAATGCCAACTTCTTTCCACTTCATTCTGCCTTTATCAGTCGCTGATGGTGTTATCAGAATCAGATCATCAGACAGACGCAGACTGATATTTCCACCTGAAGTAGTTGTAAGTCCATGTTTATAGAGCCGCCGCATGAAGCGAGCTACTTCCTTGCGTTCTGCCTTATATTTATCAATGATATATCCTGCTTTTCCTTTTATGTTGTCTGGCACATTTTCCATACATTTTGAATTTATAAGCAAAGATACCTATGATTTCTGAATTTTTTTTAACCCAGAATCTGCTTCTTATCTTCCCTTTTGTACAAAAGATGCAATAATGTCGGTAAAATGACCAGGAGGAGAGGAAGTGCAACAATGAAACCGCCGATCACTGCAATTGCTAGCGGTTGATGCATCTGAGCCCCGGTACCGACACCTATAGCCAGCGGCATTAATGCAATGATCGCTCCGAGTGCTGTCATAAGCTTTGGCCTTAAACGGGTTGATATTGCATATACAAGTGATTCATCAACAGTTCCTTTTAAACGGTTAGTAGTGAACTGCTGAAATGTAAATATTGCATTCTCACCTATTATTCCGACAATCATAATCAATCCTGTGTAACTGCCCACATTCAGTGGTGTATTTGTAATGAAAAGAGCAATCAGACTTCCCGATATTCCCACGACAGCTATGAAAAGGATTGAGCAGGCTGCCCGAAAATCTTTGAAAAGGAAAAGCATAAGTGCAAATACCAGCAGACTTGATAATATAAGGATCATCAGGAGCTCCCTGAATGATTTCTGCTGATCGGCATATTCACCGCCATATTCAATATTATAACCCTGTGGAAGGAACACTTTGGAGTCAATAGTTTTCTGGATTTCTTTCATGGCAGTACCAAGATCCTTATTATTCAACCTTGCAGTGACAATTGAAACCGATTTCAGATTATCCCTGTTGATTTCAGCTACTCCCTCTTTTAATCCGATCGCAGATAGTGTAGTCAAAGGTTTAAGTTTTCCATCGGGGAGGAATACAAATTGACTCTTAATGTTTTCAAGACTGTTTGCAGTGCTATTTGGATAAATCATCCTTATCGCAGTCATCTGCTCTTTTTCAAGGATATTTCCTATTATATTACCCTCAACAATAGTTTGCAGTTGAAACTGGAATGAGGAAGGTGATATTTTAAACTGTGCAAGTTTCTGTTGATCCGGAATAACCTCTATTGAAGGTCCGGCAATAATAACACCATCAAATACATCCTCAACGCCAGGGATCTTCTCAACTTCTCCGGCAACCTTTATTGCCAACTCATTCAGGATTTTATGATCAGTTCCGAATATTTTTATTTCAATGGGTTGAACTGATGCCATAAGATCACCAAGCATATCACCGATTACCTGCCCGAAATCAATCTGAAGCGCAGGTTGAGTCGCCTCGATCTGCTTCCGGATATCATCAATTACATCAACTGTACTTCTTTTCCGGTCATCTTTTAATTGTATCAGGTAATCGCCGTCGTTAGGCTCAGTTATAAAAAATCCCATCTGGGCACCTGTTCTCCTGGAATAAGTTGCAACCTCTGGTATCTTTACTATTATCTTTTCAACCTCGATAAGTATCCTGTTAGTTTCTTCCAGCGATGTACCTGGCGGAGCTTTGTAATCGAGGACAATTGATCCTTCATCCATTTCAGGAAGGAAGCCTGTTTCAAGACGCGGAAGAATGTAAATTATTGACAGAAGCAGGAAGAGAATGAAAAGAACACTTAACACAGGCCTGCGAAGAAAAAAGCTTACCCAGTTTCTTTTTTTAATGGTCCTGATATCTGTTTTTTTCTTTTCGGGGAAGAGTGATCTTAAATTGGAAAACCAGATATAAATAACCGGCAGTCCTATCCATGTGACAAAGAAGGAACAAACCAGGGTTATGATCATGGTGTTTGTAAGGACATTGAAATAGGCACCTGCCACACCACCGAGGAGCATGAATGGTACAAATATCACGATGGTGCTTATCGATGATCCAACCATTGATGGCATCAGATATTTTACTGCCTGGTGAACAAGCTGACTTGAAGCCCTGTCGGGAAATTCTTCATGTGTTCTGTGTATCTGTTCCACAACAACGACAGCATCATCGATAATTAATCCTATTGCAGCCGCAATAGCTCCAAACGTCATTATATTGAGAGTATATCCGACACAATAGAGTACGATTATTGTAAGCAGCAGTGTGACAGGAATTGTTACAAGAATGGTTGCACTTGCTCTGAATGACCTTAAAAACATAATTGCCACCAGGAGTGCCAGAAGAAGTCCTAACCACAGGCTGTCGTTGACACTTTTAATTGCTTTGTTTACAAAATCTGCCTGATCATAATATAATGAAATATGAACATCAGGGGGAAGGATCTTTTCAAGTTCTTTCTTCCTGGATGCTACATTTTCCGAAAGATTAATCAGGTTCGCTCCGGGTTGTTTAAGTATTGCCACCAGAAGGCCCTGGCGCCCGTTTGCATTGATCCTTGTATATTCAGTTCTTTCTCTAACATTTATATCAGCAACATCTTTGAGTTTTATAAGTCTTTTACCGTCATTCCGGAGAACGACATTTTCAACATCACTTAAGTTATATAGTCCGGCATCAGTGATGTTAAGGTATAAACGCCGGTAATCTGAAAGAAAACCATTTGAAGTTATAAAGTGGTTCTGGCTGAGAATATCTCTTATAATTTCAGGTGTTATTGAAAAAGTACTCATTTTCAACTGATTAAGCTCAACCCAGTACTCTTTTGTTTTTCCACCAATGATACCAATCGATGAAACACCATCGATCTGCGATAAAAAGGGTTTGATTATATAGGTCGCTATGAGGTTAAGTTCGATAGGTGTTTTTTTATCACTTTCAACTGTAAATCCTATCACAGGCAGAATAGATGGATTCATCTTTTCAACCTGTATCTGGACATCTGCCGGAAGTTTATTTTTAATTTGTGAAATACGCGATTCGAGCATTTGTTGATTGACGTTAATGTCTGCATCCCAGTTAAGAAAAGCAGATATTTCACAGGTTCCCCGGCTGGTTGTACTCCTTAACATATTCAGATCCGGGACCTGTTTAATAGCATCTTCAAGAGGTCTGGTGACCGTCACCATCATCTTGTCGATCGGCTGTTCTCCGTTATCTGCTATGACTTTTAATTTTGGGAAAGTGATTTCGGGGAAAAGCGAAACCTGAATCTGGCCATAAATGAATATTCCACCGACAATAATAACAGCCAGAATAACCGATATTGGATTCTTATAAGAAAGGAAGAAATTCTTCATACTCTCATTCCTTTATTATTGTCACCCTGGCGGTATCGGGTAACCCGTAATTACCGGTCAAGACTATTCTGTCAGATGGGAGAAATTCGGGATTTCTTATTTCAACTTCTTCATTATTCTCAAATCCTTTATTCACAATGATCTTAATTGCTGTACTGTCGTTTAACAGTTTCATTACCCAGAATTCAGTTTGTGTTTCATCGCCCAATACTGCCTGTTTTGGAAGAACCAATGCTCTCTCATTAGTAGATTTGACCAGGTTTATACTCGCTATAAGGTTGCCGGGAAGCCGGTCAGCTGACTGTGGTTTAACAACATATCTGATTGTCTGCGATTGCATATCCATTTCAGGGAGTTTCCCTGTTATTGTGCCATTGATCTGCCGGTCATCCGGAAGAATGATCCTGCAGTTCCTGTTCTTTTCAATATACTTATCAAGTTCAAAAGGAACATCCAGTATGAAGACCAGACTGTTTTGTTCCGAAACAACTGCCATTTCATCCCCCTCCTGCACATAATCACCTTTTTGATAGGAGATGGAATTAATTACTCCTTCTTTATGAGAAGTAATGTTTATCAGTCCTTTGAAATTTAAACTTGAGTCTAACTGTGCTTTTTTGTCAAGCGCCATTGCTTCACGCGTCCTGATTGTAAAGAGCAACTGATCAGCGGCAATAAACTCCCCGGGATTAATCAATATTTTCTCAATGGTTCCTGTTATAGTAGCCCTGATAATGCTTTTATTCATATAGGTTGCAACAGCAGGTAATGAGACTGTTGAAGTTACTGATTTAAATGTGACAGGAACTAGTGTGACTGGTGTTTTAACTTCACTGACTTCTTCAGATGTTTTTGTTCCTTGCTTACAGGAAAATTGCAGACCCATCACCACCATAAGCAGAAATATAATATAATGAGTTCTTCTATTCATTAACATCAAAGTATTTTTATTATTGGGTTAAAAGGAAATTCATTTCATTAATAACCTGCAGCTTCTGAACATTGATCAGGTTTATGTTTCTGTTAATGGTTTTATAATTTTTAATAGCATTAATGTATTCTGTCATTTGTATAATTCCTGCTTCAAGTTGCTCCTTAAGGGCTTTTACCAGCTGGTCAGAGGTATTTAGTTGCTCCTCCATACTTGCAGACATCTCAATTAATGCCTTAAATTCAATGGTAAGTTGTTGGATCTGTTGAAAATACTGTTTACGATAAGTGTTTTCATAAGTCAGTCTGGTGTTCTGATCAAATTCAAGTTTCTGTTTCTCGATCCCTCTTTGTTTTCCGTCATAAATAGGAATGTTCAGACTGATGCCTGCACTATACCCAAAATGTCTGTAGAAATTCCACGGACTGCTCGAAAGAAAACCAGCATCAGCAAACCAATTGACCTTTGGTTTATATCTTACATCAACCGTTATCTTTTCGTTTTCTAACCTGATGCTGTCAATTTTATAATGCAGTAAGGCAGGAGATTTTGAAATATCAGGGGTGCCCTTGATTTTTAGTTCCGGTTCAACAAGTTCATACCACTCGGAATCATTTATTCCACAGAGTTCGTTTAGTGAACTCAAATTTTTTCTGTATTGACTTTCAAGTTGTTTGACCAGTATTTCCTGAGATTGAGTCTCTACCAGCAATGCGAGATAATCTGTTTGTTTGTAAACTCCGTTTTTTACAAACTGCTTAACGAGTTCATTTTCTTTCTTAAATAATTCAAGAAAATTTCTGTTGAATGTGAGGTCACTAAAGCCTGAAAATGCTGTGAGATATTGTTCGGTAATAAGCTTATTCAATTCGTTGGCTGAAATCATGGAAGAATTATTTACTAATTGCTTTTGAATATCCACCGAATTATATTTATTTGAGATCTCTTTATTGTTGAATATATTCTGTGTTACTCCAACAACTGCTGTATAAGTACCGCCATTTGTTATTACCTCATCATATCCGAAGTTATGATAATAAGGTGAGTACAGGAGCTGTGACTTTGCTTCAATAAGAGGTTTCTTTGCCGCCCCGATAATAAGACTGTCAGCAACAGCAGAACTGATCTGGTTCCTGTAATCATTTAATAATGGACTGTTATGAATACCCTGGTTAAGATAAAATTCCAGATTACGTGACTGGTTATAGGAAATCAGAGTCAGTCCGGAGAAGAAAAAAATCAGGGGAAACCTTCTAAGCATAGCGGTCAATTATCAAAATTTCAGAAAATGCAATTTAATTAAAATCAGAATCAAAAGTGAAAATTAATTCTGAAGTAAATCTGTGCAATCTTTCTTCTAAGACAATTTAAACGCCTTCTTTATTCAGACCAATTGATTTTTTAATAGAATAGTCCGTTTTAATCTGATGTCCCTTAAGCGGAAGTACTCTTTGGTGAATTGCATCGAGAATCCAATCAGGCTGAGGGAAGAAATATTCTTCCATTTCATAGGCAGGAGTGATCCAGTTCCTTGATCCAACAACAACCGGAGGCGCGTCTAGACAATCAAATGCCAGTTCGGTTATAGTTTGAGCCATCTCCTTCAGGAAGGAACCGCGTGAAGAAGCATCGCTGGTCAGAACAATCCTGCCGGTTTTTTTAACTGATTGAATAACAGGTTCGTAATTAAAAGGAACAAGTGAACGGGCATCAATAACCTCTGCACTGAGACCGTATTTCTCGTGAAGTATATCTGCAACTTTCATTACAGGATATAAAGTTGCTCCGATAGAAAGAATTGTTATATCATCTCCTGATTTTTTAATATCAGGTTCCCCAAAAGGGATCTCATAATAACCTTCCGGTACTCCTCCGGTATGAAACATCTCCCCGATATCATAAATTCTCTGGCTTTCGAAGAATATAACAGGATCTGTTCCCTGTAACGCTGAATTCATCAATCCTTTTGCATCATAAGGGGTTGCAGGGAATACTACTTTTAATCCGGGAATATGGGCAGTCAGCGACGACCAGTCCTGAGAATGTTGTGCGCCGTATTTTGAACCTACCGAAACCCTTACTACTACCGGCATTTTAATAATGTTACCGCTCATCGCCTGCCATTTAGGCAACTGGTTGAATACTTCATCGCCTGAACGGCCAAGAAAATCGCAGTACATTATCTCGGCAATAACACGTCCTCCGCACATACCATAGCCAATCGCTGTTCCGACAATTGCACCTTCAGAAATTGGTGAGTTGAAGAGCCGGTGATAGGGGAGCGCTTCTGTCAATCCGCGATAAACCGCGAAAGCTCCACCCCAATCGCGGTTTTCTTCGCCCCAGGCTGCAAGAGTGGGATCTTTGTAAAAACGATCGATAACAGCCTCGAAAATACCATCGCGGAACTGGTATATTCTAGCTTTGGAAAAAGGTTTGCCTTCCTTGTCTTTATAAAATCTCTCTTTGTTTTTCAGGGACTTGACACGAGGATTCTCCTCCAATGGCAGAAGTACTTCGGGAGTTCCCTCTTCCATCTTATCAACTGACCCGTTTGAAAACATCATTCTGCCAATATAGTCAGGATCTTTTTTCAGATTTATCCTTGGTGAAATCTCATCATTAATGCTTAGCTTAAGTATCTGATTCAAAAGCTCTTTTGTCTCCATGGTTATGTTATCAAGCTGTTCCTGCTTTGCTATACTCGCAAGGACCAGCGATTTGCCATATGCTATAATTGAGTCTTCCTTCTGCCATGCTTCAATTTCTTCTTTTGATCTGTAGGATGAAGCATCTGAAGGAGAATGTCCACTTATTCTGTATGTCAGCGTATCAAGCAGAACTGGCCCCCTTCTTTCTTTTAATATCTGTATTTTACGCGTGAAAGCATCTATTACCGCAAGAGGATTATAACCATCGATTCGTTCGGCATGCATTGATTCAGGATTTACCCCGGCCCCTACTCTTGCAAGAATGTCATAACCCATAGTTTCGCCCATAGTCTGACCACCCATACCATACAGGTTATTCATAAAGTTGAATATTAATGGCAATCCACCTTTGTATTCTCCGTCCCAGAGTGTCTTATACTGGTCCATTGTGGCAAAGCAGATGCCTTCCCATACAGGTCCGCATCCCATTGATGCATCCCCGATATTGCATACCACTATGCCGGACTTACGGTTTATCTTCTTATAAAGTGCAGCACCAACTGAAATGTCACCTGATCCTCCGACAATTGCATTATTAGGATAGATACCGAAAGGAGTGAAGAATGCATGCATCGATCCGCCAAGACCTTTATTGAACCCGTTTTCACGGGCAAATATTTCGGCTAGTGCCCCATAGAGTAAAAAATTGATCGCCAGATCTTTTATGCTACCCTGAAAACCATTTTCAACAACTTTCAGTGCGGACCCTCCGAAGTAGTTCTTCATTACGGAATAAAGCATATCTTCATCGAGGCTATGGATGGCCGATAATCCTTTGGCTAGGATCTCACCATGGCTTCGATGTGATCCGAAGATGTAATCATCAACTCCGAGGGTATATGCCATCCCGACTGCAGAAGCTTCCTGTCCGATCGATAAGTGAGCCGGTCCCGGGTGATTATATGGTATTCCATTATATTCATTGGTAGTCTTAATGAGGTTAAGCATGGTTTCAAATTCCCTGATCACCACCATATCACGGTATATCCTGATAAAATCTTCAACGCTGTATCTTTTCTTCTCATCCTCGATCGTCTTATTATACTGGTTCACGGGAATTTTACCGAACTCAATGAATTGTGGTTTCCTGACAATTTTCGGATTAATGTTTTGACTTTTTGGCATATTCTGTATTTTGTCGCTTTTTATATTTTATTTTACTTTTATTGTACGGTCCGGTCGCGACCGGACCTCTACATTTTATTAAATCAAATTAATTAATTTAATATCTGAAAGCTTCAATTTGCTCCTTAATCTCTTTTAGGAATAAAGTAGCAGGTCCTCCATCAATTGCCCTGTGATCGTAGGTAAGTGAAAGTCCGATATAGGGAACGAAGCCGAATATATTATTTCCGATATTGGCAGGACGGTTTATTATTGTACATACACCAAGTATTGCTACCTGTGGCAGGTTGATTACCGGAGTGAACATTTCAACACCGTAGTTACCTAAATTTGAAACTGTGAAAGTAGCAGCAGCACTTTGTATCAACTCGGGGTTTATGCTGCCTTTCTTGCATGACTCTGCGACTGATTTCAGTTCTTTCGACAGTTTTGCAAGATCCATATCACCGGCATTTTTCACAGCTGGGACCATAAGTCCTCGCGGGGTATCTACCGCAAGTCCGAGGTGGACTTTATGAAATGTTTTGATATGGTCATCAAGAAAATGGCTGTTAGCCTCCGGAAATTTCTCAAGCGCTCTTATTACGCACCAGCATACCATATCGTTAAGCGTTATATCCTGCTGATTTTTATCAGTCGATAGTTTATTTTTGATATTTTGCCTGGCTTCCAGCAGATACCGTACATCAGCACTCATATGATGTGTTAGCTGTGCAGAGTTTTGAAGTGAAGAATAGATTGCTTTGGCAATAAGCTTCCGCACATTGCTAAGTGGTTTTTCTGTATATTCTGCTCCGGTTGGTTGAATGTTTTTTGTAACAACAGTATCACCGGAAAATACTTTTTCAATATCTATGGCGATAATCCTTCCGTTTGGTCCGGATCCCGGAAGGTTATTATAATTAAGTCCTTTATTCTCCGCCATCCGTTTTGCCCTGGGAGATATTCTGATTTTATCGCCATGATTTGGTTGATCTTCTATAGCCTCTGAAGCTTTTACAGCTTCTGAAGCTTCAGAAGCTGTAGATGCTATAGACGTAATAGATGCTATAGAGGGAGAAGGAGTAGGGTTGAAGGCTTCTGTTGTTTCGCCGCTTTTGCCAATGACTGCGACATTAACCAGAACCGGCACTTCGGCACCATCACCAAAAAAAACATCCAGCAGCATGCCTTCAACTGGCGATTCGAGATCAAAAGAAGCCTTGTCTGTTTCGTACGAAAACAGGATATCGCCAACAGATACCCTCTCTCCTTTGCTCTTGAACCACCTGGTTATGATACATGTCTCGACCGACTGACCCTGTTTTGGCATTATTACTGCTGTTGCCATTTTTTATTAACTTGTAATTATAAGTAAACGAAATTATTACAACTTATTATAGATAGTTCTATATATCAATGATTACAAAAATAATTCATTTAACTTGTATTTACAAGTAAAAATACTTAAATTTACTTTTTATTACCATTTATATTTATTTAAATCTTTTATGGTCGAACCGAAAACCTTACCCCGGTACAGGAGGCTTTATGAGATTCTAAGAAAACACATTTCAGATGGTGTTTACAAGGAGGGAGATCTTTTACCATCTGAAAATGAGCTATGTCAGTTATATGGCATGACCCGTCCGACAGTGCGTCAGTCACTAAGCACACTCGCCGGCGACGGATATATCCGCAAGCACCAGGGCAAGGGAAGTATTGTTCATCATCTTCCAAGGGAGATTGGCATTCTTTCGGTTTCGGGGACTACCTCGGCAGTAGGTGACCGTAAACTGAAAACCACTATCAATGTTAAGCCTGTACTGATGCAATGGCCTTCTGATTTTATGTTTCCTCTTACAGAGCTGGAAAAGGAATCGGGTTGCATTTATATGGAAAGGATCAGGTTTCTTGATGATGTTCCAATCTTTTACGATATCAGTTATATTGCAAACATAAACCTTCCCAGGATCACTTCACGACAGTTTGAAAACAGATCTCTTTTCCAGATCCTTAGAGATCATTACCATATTGAAATCAAAGGAGGCGATCAAAGGATCAAAGCCATTCCGGCAAGTGCAAAGATCAGCAGGTTCCTCCATCTGAAAAGGGACCAGCCGGTACTTCATCTTGAAAGAAAACTTGAGACAAATTATCACGATCTATTTCTATACTCCTCTATTTTTTGCAATACTGAAAAATATTCAATATTCGGCAGATTTTAACATCCTATAAATTCTTTTGTGTGAGAAGAAAATCACTATTTTTATAACTTTTGAATTTCTGAAAAATGAACCAATTTAACTACTAATAAAGAACCTCAATGAAAGATCAGAAAAGAACATGGTCAAGGCGCCAGTTCATAAATTCCGGTATTACCGGTATTGCCGGGATGATGATACTTCCAAAAATTGCTTCTTCAGGCAAATTACCAGTAGTTGCAGATATAAGGCTTGGATTTATTGGGATGGGGCAGCAATCAATGTTTTTACTTAACGGTTTTCTTCAGATTCCCGGTGTAAAAGTTATTGCCGGATGCGATGTTTATGGTGTTAAACGGAAAAGGTTTGAGAAGCGTGTTACAGCCTTCTATACAAAAGCGGGGAAAGAATCAAAAGTTGAAACTTACGAAAAATATCAGGATCTGTTAAACAGAACTGATATTGATGCTGTCGTCATTGCAGTTCCTGACCATTCACATGCAATGATTGCCATTGCTGCATGTAAAGCCGGTAAGGATGTTTATCTTGAAAAACCAATGACTTTTACAATTAAAGAAGGTCAGGAATTGAAAAAAGCAGTTCGTCAATACAACAGGATTCTTGCTATTGGAAGCCAGCAGAGGTCAGACCCTGAATTTCAGCATGCTGTTAATCTTGTACAAACAGGTGCTCTCGGAAAAATAACGAAAGTGAATGCCTATGTTGGTGACCCTCCGAAACCATATGATCTGCCTGCAGAACCAATCCCGGCTGATCTGAACTGGGATCTCTGGCTGGGATCGCTTCCTGAATCGATTCACTACAATAGTCAACTGGATCCTCCAATATCAATCAATCCTGAAAAAAATGAACAGTTCTGGGGAGCATGGCGTTGGTATAAAGAAACGGGAGGCGGATTCACAACAGACTGGGGTGCTCATATGTTCGATATTGCCCAGTGGGGACTGGGAATGGACAAAAACGGTCCGGTTGAGGCATCTCCTATTGGCGATGGGACAGAATATATGTCATTTAAATATGCCAGCGGCGTGGTAATGACTTCTGAACCTTTTGACGGAATTAAAACTAAAGGTGTAAAATTCTGGGGAGATAAAGGTTGGCTCGAAGTAGCAAGAGGATATTTTAGAGCCTCAGACCCGAAATTTAATCTGGAAAAGAAAGACACCTCAGATGGGCCATACGAAACAAAAATTCCTCATCAGTTGAATTTTATTGAATCGGTTCGTTCGCGAAAAGATCCTGTTGTTTCGGTCGAAATAGGGCATAGCAGCTGTACAGTTTGTAACCTTGGAAATATTGCCTGTACATTGAAAAGGACAGTCAAATGGAATCCAGCAACTGAAATTTTTATTGATGACACTGACGGTGCTGCAACAAAATTGCTGCACTATGAATATCGGAAGGGCTGGAAATTGTTGTAATTGAAAGGTCAGTCGTACTGCATCTCTTCGGACTTGCCCTCAGCGGAGACAGTGAGATCGCTGTTACTGCCAATTCAGGTTGGAGGGTCAGAAATAATAGTACAAAAAATGAGGCTGAACATTTTTTTGTTACAGCCTCACTGGTATTAGTTTGAGTAAGATTAATCTACTCTTTTAACTTTTATGGCAACCGGTCCTTTTTCTCTCTCCTCAATTTCGAATTCAACTGCCTGACCTGCCTCAAGTTCGGTATGGGAAACCTCTAAACCTGAACGGTGGATAAAGATATCCTTATCATCTTCTGTTTGAAGGAATCCATAACCTTTTACTCTGTCATACCATTTAACAGTACCTTTCATTGTTTTAGAATTTTTGTTTCTTACCTGTAGTTATCTCTTCTGTTTCCACCGCCAGTACCACCTCTGCGGTCGTTGTTATCACCACCTCTGAAATTACTTCTTCTGTCAGTCCTTTCGATGGATTCATTAACGATAATGTTTCTACCGCTAACTTCAGCTCCATTTAATTCCTCGATAGCTTTTTTTGCTTCAGCATCATTCGGCATCTCAACGAAACCAAATCCTTTGCTTTTCCCAGAGTACTTGTCAATAATGATTTTTGCGGATGTTACTTCGCCATACTCTTCAAAGATTTCTTTTAATTCTGCTTCACTCATTTTAAAATGAAGACTTCCTACGTAAATGTTCATAATTCAAATAATTAAAGTATTTATAAAACAGGGACAAAGGTCATACTTATTTTTGAAAACAAAAAATAAATATTCATAATATATTGTATTTAAATCACTTTTTGGCATTATGCACTTTCCCAAAATGTAAAAAGCAACATCGCTATCAAATAATGATATTCTATTTTATTAAACATTTGGTTTTATTATTTTGTTCGTTTAAAGATATATTTTTTGCCACCAAGACAACGAGGCACAAGGGCACAACAGCGCATTGTCTTAATGAGAGAAAAACTAAGAGACTATGAGACTAAGTGACGTAGAGACAAAGTCCCTCAAGTCCCTAAGTCTCTTCGTCGCTACTTGCGGTTCCTGATATAGATATGTTTTATATGGTTCTGTCCTGATTCTCTCTCATCAATTTCAAAATCAAGCGACCTGATAAGTGGTGTAAGTTTCGGGAATCCGAAGTTCCTGGGATCAAAATCGGGTTGTTTTTTAAGGATCAGGTTACCTACATCGCCAAGATAGGCCCAACCGTTTTCATCAGCCAAATCAGTTATTGACGATGCAATAAGTCTTTTAACAATGCTGGCAGGGGTCTGGTTATCAGGATTTTCTGTCTTCTTCTTTTTCACAACAGGTTTCCCCTTTTTCCTGACTTCCGGAGCTGAATCCAGTGCAGCTGTTGATGATGTTATTATTTCAAGATAGATAAATTTATCGCAGGCCACAATAAACGGATGAGGTGTTTTCCGTTCACCAATCCCTATCACCTTCATACCCGCTTCCCTTAATCTTGTTGCAAGTCTCGTAAAATCGCTGTCGCTTGATACAATACAAAACCCATCGACTTTACCTGAATAAAGAATATCCATTCCGTCAATTATCAGTGCTGAATCGGTGGAGTTTTTACCTTTTGTGTAACTATACTGCTGAATAGGTGTTATCGCATTTTCGAGAAGAACAGATTTCCAACCGGAAATTGTTGGTTTTGTCCAGTCTCCATAGATCCTTTTAAAAGTCGGAGTTCCGTACTTTGCTATTTCCTCCAGCATTCCTTTAACATTGCTGTATGGTATATTGTCGGCATCAATCAGGACAGCCAGCCGTAAATCGTTTAATGTTTGCATAACAGGCATTTAAAAATAACCTGCAATTTAGTCTATTTTGACCGGAAGTGTTCTATTTGATGCTTAACAATTGGTTAATAAGCCAATTATTTTTTGGCCATGGACCACATCCTGATCAACATCACTCCATGTCTTCCTACACTTGCACTAAATTTATCTTTAAAGCTACCCATTTCTTTTTGTCTCCAAAGGTCTCTCACCTTTTGTTCTCCCGAAATACCGATATCAGTCCAGTTTGCAGTTACCTTTGTTTCATTTTCGCCCCTATTGAATAATCCCACGGCATGTGATCCATCCTCCATCTGCCTTACCCAGACCTCCTTATCTCCATCCTTAGATACTCTGTAGCCCGGTTTCCCCAATGGATCCTGATCAACTTCGATCACTTCATCATTAGTAAGCAGGCTCAGGGTAAAATCATCCAGACGTGCTATATCTCCGCTAAAGATCAAAGGAGCAGCCACTATACTCCAGAGAGAAACCTGTGTGTATTGTTCATTGGGAGTAAGAGGTGTTGGAACTGTCTTTCCTTTCCAGTTGCTCAGGTAACCAAGTAGGAGGTAATCAGGATCGTTCCAACCGCCAGGTCCGGCGTAAAGATGGAGACTATCCCTGCTGTAGACATCAAACCCATCCCTGAAAAGAGCTGTACCTATACCTTCGAATGAACCACCAAGGTCGTCTGCCGTTCTCCAGCTTTGGCCTCCAACTTTTTTGCCCCATTTCCAGACACTACCCATTCCATACTGACAAAGATTGAGTACTATGTCTCGTTTTTGTTGCTTAAGAATTTTACTCACAAGCAGGTATGGTTTCTGAAAATCAGGCATGGTATCTCTTTTGCCGATATTGCTATACGAACACCAGTCATATTTCAAAAAATCATAACCCCATTGCACAAACCTTGCTATATCCTGTTCCTCATGTCCGTATATAGCTGTATGACCAGCGCAGGTTAAAGGACCCGGAGAAGTGTAGATACCTGCTTTTAAGCCTTTTAAATGTATATAGTCTGTCAGAGCTTTCATATCAGGAAATCTTTTATTGGAATTGATCATACCGTTTTCATCGCGGGGTTCAGCAAGAAGTGTTGAGTCGGTTGATCCTGGCTTTGCAGACCAGAAATCATCAATGTTGATATACATATAACCATGGTCGATCATTCCCGAACTAACCATCGCATCAGCTGCACTACGCATGATTTTATCAGTCACATGATTCTCCCATACATACCAACTGTTCCAACCCATATGAGGAGTAAGTGCCAGTTTGTCGCCACAAACAATTTTAAATTCTCTTTTAGCAGATCCAAACTCATTGGTGACTCTGAAAGTGGTAAGATAATCGCCTGGTTTATTGAGGATTCCTTTTATATGTCCGGTTTCCGGATCACATCTCAGACCGGCAGGGAGATTCAAAACCTCATATTTCATAGGTCTTTTTCCCGTTGCCGGTATTGTAAACAAAAATGGAGATCCCGGCCTCACTCCAAATATTTTTGCCCCGTTAATCCTTGGTTCCGGCCCGGGTTTGGGAGTAAGAATAATCTCTGGCTCCTGAGAACCTGCGGTCAATGTTCCTGCAACAACCATTATAATCAGAAAAAGTAATCTTTTCTTCATAACTTTATTTTTAAGTAGCTTGATTCTATAAAAATATTTAGTTTGAACGACTTTCTGAACTAAAGCATGCCTGCCTTACTTCATTTTTCCGGTCATTTCCAGAATTTTGAGACGGAGAATGGTTGTTTGTTCAAGGACATTATCATCATAAGAATATTCCCCTTCACCTCCGTAATGGATCATTATGCTGTTCAAACCTGTTATTCTGTCGGCCTTTTCTGTGACGACAGAAATATTCCCATACCCAATGATGCTGGTGAATCTCATTCCCCAGTCACAACTCCTTTTCCCACTGTATATCTGATGGTCGATATCCATTTCAAAACAGACATAGTTATTCTGACGGATCATATCGAGTTTTTTCCCCGTGTTTGCACAATGAAAAAAAAGTGTCCGGTCAGGGTCATTGACGTATCCGAAATTCATCGGTACAATATATGGGATATTATCATTAGCAAGAGCTATCCTGCACACATCTGCTTTTTGGATTATTTCTTCAATTTCCTGAATACCCGGTATTTCTCTGTCGCTTCGTCTCATTTATTTTGTTTTATTAATTTAATACGCTCATAAGCCTTTCAAACGGTTCATCATCATTTTCAATAGGGAACCCATAATGATTATCGTGATATTCCTTATGAAGAAAAAGTTGTTCTCCTGTTATCGTGGTTATGTAATCGCGATATTTCATGACCGTTATTTGTTACTCCTTATTTCCCTGATTTGTGTATTGAATCTCAAAAAATATTCAATAAAAATAAAGAATTTTATTAACTTTGCTTCCACTCTGAAAAAGGGTTATTAAAACTAATCAAAACCAATTAATATGGGAAAAGGTGATAAAAAAACAAGACGCGGTAAAATTATACTTGGCTCTTATGGTGTAAGACGTCCCCGGAAAAAGAATGACAAACCGGAAATAAAACCCGTTAAAAAGGTACTGGTAAAGGAACCTAAAGATAAAAAGCCTTTAAAGGAGAAGAAAGAGCCAAAAGAAGTAACATCAGTAAAAGAAATTAAAGAGGTAAAAGAGGTAAAAGAAGTAAAAGAGGTAAAAGAAGTAAAACCTGTTGTTAAAGCAAAAGAGACAAAAGTTGTAAAGGAAAAAACTGAATCAAAACCTCCTAAAGCTGCAAAAGAGACAAAAGTTGTAAAGGAAAAAACTGAATCAAAACCTCCTAAAGCTGCAAAAGAGAAGAAAGAGATAAAGAAAGAGAAGACAGATAAGGAACCAAAACCGAAATAAGAGAAGAAGAGCTAAAATATTTGATGGAAATATTTTTTGAAGGGATAGTTTTAAGACCCTGGGACATAAGTGACGCTTCGCAACTTGCTTTAATTGCAGATAATAAAAAAATTGCTGACAACGTTCGCGACGGGTTCCCATTTCCTTATTCACTTAAAGATGCCCAGGATTGGTTAAATATTATATTGCCTGAAAACAATCCTCCTCGATTTTTTGCTATAACAGTTGATAAACAGTTGGTTGGCAGTATCGGGATTATCTCCAAAACTGGTATCTACAGAAAAAATTTTGAGTTTGGATTTTTTCTTTCTGAAAATTTCTGGGGAAAAGGTATTGCTACTAAGGCTATTAAGGCAGCAACATCCTATGCTTTCAGGGATTTCGACATAGTCAGAATATACGCTGAATCATTTGCAGATAACATTGGCTCACGGATAGCTCTTGAGAAAGCCGGTTTCAGACTTGAAGCAACTCTGAAAAAAAGTATCATCAAAAACGGAATTATTAAGGATAGTTGTATCTATTCTGTTTTGCGAGAGGACTTTAAATAAGTACCCAGTACCTATCTTCTTACAATAAGCCACTTGTAATCCTCAGGATCAATAACTGCATTAATTATAACCGGTTCATTTACTGAAAGTGCTTCAATTGTTGCTTTTCTCATTCCTTCGAGGGAATCAGCTGTTAATACTTTAATACCCAGGAACATATCGGCATCGAAAAGGTCACCCTGATAGAGCAGTGTCCCGTAAGCCGGGAGGTCTTTCCATGATTGTTTTACTTTAATCAGGTTAAGCTCGCCATCAGAAAATACAACGACAATAACAGGCAGGTTATATCTTTTTAAGGTCACCATTTCTCCGGCCATCATAAGGAACCCGCCGTCACCTGTTACACATACAACTGTTGCTTCGGGATTATTCATCTGGGCTGCCATGGCCGCGGGAATACCAAAACCCATTGATGACCAACCGTTCGTCATTATCAGTTTCCCCTTATCATGAGTATTCCAGAATTGACCGATAAGATGAAGATGGGAACCGACATCAGAAGTAAGTATTGAGTCTTCAGGCAATTCATCCTGGAGGACTCTGAGCGCTGCAGCCGGTCCAAAATGATTTGTAAAACCATTATAGACAGAAGCCATCTCATCACGAATTCCTTTAATAACTGCCTCTTCAAATATCAATGAGCCGGCATTCAGGTTTTTAAGGGTTGCGAACCACTCTTCAGCCGGACCAATAAATTGAGTGACATTAGCTTTTGATGGCATATCTGTTTCCCTGATATCGAAATGCAGCAGAGGCACATCAGGCACCCATGCTTCGTAATTGAATTCAACCGGGTCGTAACCGATACCAATCACTAAATCTGATTTTTCGTATATGTCTTCAAGATAGTCGCTGAGCGAATGAAATAAAACTCCTGCATAGCAGGGGTGGTCCTCAGGGATCAATCCTTTTGCCATCGGTGTTATTACTACAGGTATTTTGCAGGTATCGAGAAATGAAAGCAATTCATCCTTCAGATCAAGTCGTGCTGCTGTAAGTCCCACCGCAAGCAGAGGCCGGCGGGAATTCTCAAGAAGCGAAATCACCTTTTGGATGTTATTCTGGTAATAAGTATTTTCCGTCATAAATCCGGTAGATGATATCGTATTTATCTCAATATCAGAAATATCCGCTGGAAGACCGATATGGACAGGACCGGGATAAGACTCCTGGCAGAGCCTTAATGCCGATTCCATAACGTCCACCACGTTTTCAGCATTCAGTCTGTAAGTTGCTTTTGTTATAGGCTCAAACAGTTTCTGATGGTCGATATTCATCTGGGTTGTCCGGTTGAGCATACTATCACTCATTTCACTCGTGAATACAATAACAGGCGATCTGTCGAGTAAAGCTCCTCCAACACCGGTTGAAATGTTAGTCGCTCCCGGTCCGAATGTGGCATGACAAATACCCGGAATTCCTGTCAATCTGGCTGTTACATCTGCCATAATTCCGGCTGATGCTTCATTTGATGTAAGAATGAACTCAATACCCGCACCTTTGAATGCTTCCAGGTAAGGGATTGATGGTCCACCGGGAATGCCGAATACATATCGGACTCCATGTATAAATAATTGATTAGCAATATATTCTGCAATAGTCATTATTAATATTCTGAATAATAAACAAAATTATTAAATATTACGGTGCTTAGTACCTATTAAAGTGAATTAAAAACCTGTTTCTACAAATATTATGGTGTATTTCTTCAAAATTATGGTAACATTTTTTTAAAGGTTGCATTAAATTGTTTTACTAGACAATTACCCCCTTCCCAGCCTTCCCCCAAGGGGTAAGGTGCCAGACTGCAGCATTGATACCTTTCCCCCTGCCTCACGACACCCGAGCGAGGGATCTCATAATACTTGCTGATTTTTGAATAGTAGAAGAATAATTTTTTTTCTGATATTTGATGCCAAATTATTTTTGATTGAACAATAAAGGGAACACTATTTTCTGGGCAGTTATAGCCTGTCTGCTATGGTCTACAGCCTATGCAGGTATTAAGCTTGGCTTACAATTTGATACCCCATTTCATTTTGCCGGTGCAAGGTTTATCATTTCAGGACTGATGATCCTGCCTTTTACAGAGAAACCTGCACTATTTATCAGGATGGTCAGGGAAAACTGGAAAGTGATTGCATGGGTTACTGCCCTTCAGTTCCTGGTTAATTATTCACTGTTTTATCAGGGTCTGACCCTTGTCCCGGGTGCATTGGGAGCAGTGATAGTGGGTTCACAACCTCTTGTAACTGCAGTTGTTGCATCGATAATGCATGATGAGGATAAACTTAACAGAAAAAAAATTATTACGATAATATTTGGTATCTCCGGTGTTATCCTGATAAGTGCAGGAAGACAAGCATTCAAGTTCGGAACCGCAATCGAACTTTTAGGTGTCCTGATGATACTTATTGGCAACATCGCCACCGCCACCAGCAATGTAATTGTATCGCTTAAAAGCAAAGGTATTAACCCTTTGGTTCTTAGTTCATCTTCGATGTTTATTGGAGGAGTGATTCTTTATCTTGTATCCATACCCGTTGAAGGTCGTCCACAGGGCCCCTTTCCTCTAGAGTATTGGTTGAGTTTATTGTGGCTGAGTTTTATGGCTGCAACTGCTTTTTCAATCTGGTTTAAACTGCTGCAACGGCCCGGAGTCAGGGTATCCGAACTTAATCTATGGAAGTTTATTATTCCGGTAGTAGGAGCCATCTTAAGCTGGTTGCTCATTCCTAATGAACATCCCGAATGGCTTACCATTTCCGGGATGATTATTATAACAGTCTCATTAATTATGTTTTATCGAACTACTAGGGAAATTCCTGCTAATTAGAAAAATTGTACTCTGTTATGAAAAAAAGACTCATCGCAATCAGTTGTTACACATTATTCTGGCTAGCATTTTTCTTCATGGCCCGGCTGTTTTTCATTTTTATGCAATATCATTCTTCATTTCAAAACAGTATTGGTGATCTTTTAGGCACATTCTGGCATGGGGCTAAGCTTGATATTTCAACAACAGGTTATTATCTGCTTTTACCTCTGTTGTTTGTAATCCCCGGAGTCTACTTTAATGGCAACTGGTTCAGGATATTTATCAGGTGGTATTCATATATTCTGATAGTTTTCTCATCAATAATTGTAGTCTCTGATGCTAATCTGTATTCATACTGGGGATTCAGGATGGATTATACGCCCATGTTATATCTGAAAACACCGGGAGAGGTAATGGCTTCGGTGAGTACACTGAAGATTATTCTGTTTTTAATTACCATAGGTTTTATAGCGTCGATCGCTATTTACTTCTATAACAAATTAATTGACAAATTATTAAGCAATTTCGAAAGAATCCGTTACTGGTTACCGGGAATTCTGTTTTTCATGATTCTATGGGGAGCTCTTATAATACCTATCAGAGGCGGATTTAGTGTTGCACCTATCAATGCGGGAACCGTCTATTTCAGCAAAAATATGTTTCTGAATCATACGGCAATTAATGCTATCTGGAATGTAGGGACATCTGCTTTCACACAAAAACCCGTAAAAAATCCATATGAATTCGGAGATATCAAGGATGCCAAATCTATTGTCGATTCATTAACTGTAAAAAGAGGTAATCCTGAAAGGGTACTGAATACCACCAGGCCTGATATTATAATAATAGTTCTGGAGAGCTTCAGCGGATATCTTATCGGACCACTTGGAGGCGATTCTCTGGTTACGCCAAACATTAACAGGTATGCAAAAGAGGGAATACTTTTTTCAGAATTTTATGCATCAGGCACCAGAACAGACAAAGCAATACCTGCAATTCTTGATGGTTATCCGGCCCAGCCGGCTCAATCAATAATTAAAGAACCAAAAAAGAGCCAGTCTTTGCCCAGCCTTGTTAAAATCCTGATTGAAAATGGATATCACAGTTCATTCTGGTACGGAGGGGAGATTAACTTCGCAAATTTTAATTCCTTTGTTATTGGTTCAGGTTTCCATGATATAATTACCAAGAGTAATTTTGATCCTGTAAACTATAATTCCAAATGGGGTGTTCACGATCATATTCTTTTTAAGACTCTGGAAGATTCGATGAAAACAGTTAAGGAACCTTTTCTTAAAGTGGTTCTTACTTTATCAAGCCATGAGCCCTTTGATGTCCCGATGGAACCGGTTTTTGCCGGAATAGATATTATGTCGAAATACAAAAACTCCGTTTATTATACAGATAAGACTCTTGGATCATTCTTTGATTGGGCAAAAGGAACAGACTGGTGGAAAAACACTCTGATTATTTTGGTAGCTGATCATTGTGCAAGAATTTACAGCGATATGCCTAATTATAAGCAGAATGTCTTCAAAATTCCAATGCTGTGGATTGGTGGAGCATTATCAAAAAGAGATATAAGGATTGAGAAGCTTGGCAGCCAGGTTGATATTCCTTTTACATTATTAAATCAACTTGGCCTCACCGGGAACTTCCCTTTTAGCAAAGATCTGTTATCAGATCAGTCAAAATCATTTGCATTTTATACTTATAACGAAGGATTCGGATTTATTACAGATAGCTCCGCAGTCAGCGTTGATTTGAAAATTAAGAAACCGGTACTTAGTGAGGGCAAAAATCCCGGATCTGCCGAGAAAAAGGGGAAAGCCTATCTTCAGGTTTTATTCGATGATTATTTAAAAAGATAATATTTCGTGATTATTAATACCATCATTAACTTCAGTAATAGTGATTGGTAAAACTAAGATCCGGATACCACAAGCAGTTATAATGCTTGGTCTGGTCAGTCTCTTTACCGATGCAGCGTCGGAGATGATATACCCTCTTGTCCCGGTTTACATTGCTGCCCTGGGCTCAGGGGCAATCTTACTTGGAATAATTGAAGGGATTGCTGAAACGACTTCTTCAATGCTAAAACTCATAAGTGGAATTCTGTCAGATAAAACAGGAAAGAAAAAACTGTTTGTCCTTATCGGATATTCAATATCTTCTCTTGTACGGCCATTGACGGGCATAGTGACATCAGCATGGGAGATCATAATTGTCAGAATGTTTGACCGTGTAGGGAAAGGCATCAGAACAGCTCCGAGGGATGCATTAATAGCCTCTTCCGTTGATAAAAGTATCAGGGGAAGGGCTTATGGTTTTGAACGCGCAATGGATCACATCGGTGCAGTTATAGGACCTATACTGGCTATAATGACCCTTATCATCCTGTTTATCGGATTCGGATTGAAAGATTCTTTACTTGCTTTAAGATGGACATTCATTCTCGCGATTATACCGGGTATTTTAGCTGTTCTGACAGTAATACTGTTTGTTAAAGAAACCTCTTCACAAAAGGGAACCGGGAATTCATTTTCATTTTCTCTTAAAAACATTGATAAAAACTTCAGAAACTATCTTTTGATAATGATACTGTTCACCATTGGCAACTCTTCCGATGCCTTTCTTCTTTTCAGGGTTGAGGAGGCTATCCATAAGAGCGGAGCTGTTGTGAATCTCGTAAATAGTATTGCTCCTCTTAACCGGATGGTATCAAATTTCGGTGACGAAGCTGCCAGGTCAAAAGTTATTAATATCCTGTTCCTGCCTCTTGTGTGGGGGTTTTTTCATGTAATTAAGGCAACCTTTTCAACTCCTTTGGGGACTCTTTCAGACAAGATAGGACGGAAGATAGTTATTAATACCGGTTGGGGAATTTATGCTTTTGTTTATATCTCGTTTGCACTCCTCGTCTTTCTTCCTGCCTCTTTACAGATTATTGCTACATTTCTGCTTTTTGCGATATATGCTTTTTTCTATGCTTTTTCAGAGGGTACAGAAAAGGCATTCGTGGCTGACCTGGTCAGTGAAGAGAACAGAGGAACTGCATTTGGTCTTTTCAACTTTTCTGTCGGACTGGGAGCACTTCCGGCAAGTATTATTTTCGGAATCCTTTACAGCTATTTTGATAAAGTAATTCCCGGATTCGGAGGCACTGTCGCATTTGGCTTTGGAGGCACTATTGCAATTATATCGATGATCCTTCTTAGCGTAAAAATAAAAGAGCCTTCAAGAAGCTCTTAAAAATTTAAGGATTTAAAGACTAAGAGAACCACAGAGCAAATGCAGTTAGTTAATGACTGTACTTCTTCTTATCCTTCCGGCCGAATTTGCTGTCTCTCTTATAATCTTTACCCCTGCTTTCGGATCTGCCCTGGTTTCTCTTTTCTGGTCTCCTGTCTGACCATTTGGCGGGTCTTTTCCCTGAATAATCTCCTGATCTTGGTTTATCGGTTTTTTCCTGGGCAATCTCCACGGCAACTCTTCTGTCCATGAATGTTGCATTACTTAATACACCGATAAGATCGTCAGCATAACTCGCTTCTACTTCAAAAAATGAAAATGTTTTCAACAGATCGATCTTTCCGATCGGCACTTTCCTGCCCTTTGTGTTAGTGTTCACAAGTTCAATTAGTTGTTCAGGGTAGAAGCCATCAGACTTACCAAGATTGATAAAAAGCCTGGTATAGTTGCCCGGATATTCTTCACGTCTACCTCTTCTTCCTGATCGTTCGAAACTGTTATCTCTGTCAGAAACAGGATCGATAATATCCTCACCGTTGCGGTAATCATCGAGGAAACGGTCAAATTGGAGCGAAACAACTCTTTTAAGAAGTTCTTCCCTGTCAAGCCCTGCAAGTTTCTCCTTTATCTCGGGTAGGAATCTTTCAATTTCCTGGTGTTCAGTGACAACAGTCTCAAGTTTGTTAAGCCAATGGAATAGCTGTTTTCCGCAGATCTCAGTTCCGGTTGGAATTGGAATAGCTTTGAAAGGTTTCTTAACCATTCTTTCGATC
>PLNF01000049.1 GCA_003141715.1 Bacteroidales bacterium
TAAATGGACACTAATGATAATTTTTACTTAATAACCAGAGATGAAATTTATGTTTTTTATTGCCATTATTTCAAACAAATGTTGCAAGTTATATGTTATATATTCTGATTAATTATTAATAATATTCTGGCATGCTCAATATTACATTTCCTGATAAAAAAGCTGTAGAAAAGACTATCAAATCTATTTTCAGACTACTTTTCCCATCTACCAATTCTTATTCAGAAACTGAAGCAGAGAATAATCTCAATGATCCGCAGAATCAAATGCTTAGTATATTATCAGGATTAACGGAAAACAAAGAAAAGGTAACTCAACTATTTTTTAAAAATATTGAGAATATAAAAAAAACACTGCTGAAAGACGCCAATTTCATTCTTGAATCTGATCCTGCAGCTACTCAGTTAATTGAGGTTATTGCTATTTATCCGGGGTTTCTTGCAATATTCTGCTATCGTATTGCAAATTCGCTGGCACAGTTATCAGTACCTCTGCTTCCCAGGATTATTACAGAATATGCTCATAAAGTTACAGGAATCGATATTCACCCGTTAGCTTCAATAGGTTGTCCATTTTCAATAGACCACGGTACAGGAATAGTTATTGGCGAAACTGCAATTATTGGAAACAATGTAAAACTTTATCAGGGAGTTACACTAGGAGCTCTAAGTGTAGCTAAAGATAAAGCTTCCAAAAAGAGACACCCTACAATCGAAGATAACGTAATTCTTTATTCCGGTTGTACAATACTGGGTGGTGAAACAGTTATCGGCAGAAATAGCATTATCGGTGGCAATGTGTGGCTCACTGAAAGTATCGCACCTTTTTCAGTGGTATATCATAAAAGCGAAATAATCGTGAGAAACCAGAATGGTTTTCAGGAGCCTGTAAACTTCATTATCTGAACAAACTTTTACGAAATTTTAACATTATGAAACTAAATTCAATTCTCGAATCTATCGGTAACACGCCACATTTGAAAATCAACCGGCTTTTCGATCCTGGTTATTCAGTCTGGGTCAAACTGGAGAGGAACAACCCTGGCGCCAGCATTAAAGATCGTATAGCATTGTCAATGATAGAGGATGCAGAAAAAAAAGGAATAATAAAACCAGGTAGTATAATTATCGAGCCGACATCAGGTAATACGGGTATTGGTCTGGCTATTGTAGCAGCAGTGAAAGGGTACAGACTTATACTGGTAATGCCTGAATCGATGTCATTAGAAAGAAGAAAAATTATGAGCTCGTATGGTGCTGAATTTGTACTTACTCCACGCGAAAAAGGTATGAAAGGTGCAATTGAACGCTCCAGGGAATTAATATCTGAAACACCGGACTCCTGGATGCCCATGCAGTTCGATAATCCCTCCAATACCGAGATTCATAAGACCACTACAGCTCAGGAGATCCTCAGGGATTTTCCTGATGGCCTTGATTATTTGATTACAGGTGTAGGTACCGGTGGCCATATAACAGGATGTGCCGAGGTATTAAAGAAAGCATTTCCTAAAATGAAAGTGTACGCAGTTGAACCGGAATTATCTCCTGTACTGAGTGGAGGTTCTCCTGCACCACATCCTTTGCAGGGTATAGGTGCCGGGTTTATACCTTCAATTTTAAATACAAAACTGTTAGATGGGATAATTAAAGTAACCAAAGAAGAGGCATTCAATTTTACAAGAAGGGCTGCCAAAGAAGAGGGATTGTTTGTCGGGATATCTTCAGGAGCATCATTAGCGGCAGTGAATCAAAAGCTCAAGGAATTTCCTAAAGGATCAAGAATTCTTACTTTCTGCTACGATACAGGCGAAAGATACTTATCAATCGAAGGATTATTCTGATTAGCAGGGATATGCCATGGATTGTCCCTACATTATTCTTCAAAAAGATATAGTTGTCTGTCTTCACAATCTTCTGTTTCCAGATTGGAAATGCTCAATCCCAAAAGCCTGATATGTGATCCTTCAAGTTTTAGCAATTTGCGGATCCCCGAAACCTCTTTATGTAATGTTTCAAAATCGCGAATATAATTCTGAAGTGTTTTACTCCGTGTAATCTGCCTGAAATCCGAAAACTTAACCTTAAGTGTGATTGTTCTTCCGGTAGTTTCAGAATGTTCAAGCCTTTCCATCAGCTCTTTTTCAAGTTTGTACAATTCTGCAATAACTTCGAAACGGGTTGTAAGATCTTTCTCATAAGTAAGTTCAGTTCCAACAGATTTGCGTTCCTGATTGGGTTCAACAGGACGTTCATCAGTACCTCTGACAATATCATAAAAGAAAACTCCCGGTTTGCCAAAATTTCTTACCAGTGAAACAAGATCCCATTTCTTCAGATCAGCACCAGTGTGAATTCCAAGTTTATGCATCTTTTGTGCAGTCACCTTTCCGATCCCGTAAAATTTTTCCACAGCCAACTCTTCTATGAACTTTTCAGCGTCTTCGGGTCGGATCAGGAATAAACCATCCGGCTTGTTTATATCAGAAGCTATCTTTGCCAGAAATTTGTTCACTGAAATTCCTGCAGAAGCAGTAAGGCCGGTTCTGGATTTAATTTCATTCCTGATTTTTTTTGCAATAACTGTAGCCGACCCGATATTTTTTTTATCATTTGTCACATCCAGAAAAGCTTCATCAATTGACAGTGGTTCAATTAAGTCCGTATACTCCCTGAATATCTCCATAATACTGGCAGAAACCTCGGTATACCTGCTGAAATTATGCTTCACAAATATCAGATTGGGACATAACCGTTTGGCAATCATTGAAGGCATAGCTGATCTGACACCAAATTTTCTTGCCTCGTAACTTGCCGCTGCTACCACACTACGCTCACCACTTCCACCTACAGCAACAGGTTTCCCTCTCAGTTCCGGGTTGTCGAGCTGCTCAACTGATGCAAAAAATGCATCCATATCTATATGAATAATCTTCCTCATAATAAAATGCCTAGAGTTTGGAGTGCCTAGAATACTTAAAGTTAATATTCGTCTTCAACTTTAGGCACTTTAGGCACTCTAGTCACTTTAGGCAATTCTTTTAAACTCCTTGTAAATCTAATAAGAAAATCCTTTGAAAATTGAGAGGTATTAACCAACATTACAGGATATTTAAAATTAAGGATTTTGGAAACAGGGTCAGATAAGAAAGGTAAGCTCTTTGCTCTTATTTTATTTCAGCATAGATTGTGGGGATATGTAATACTACCATATATTATTCAAAAAGAGGTTAACAGGGGTTATTACAAATTATCAGAATGCCTCTATCCTTTTCCAAATATTGACACTTTAAGTACGCTTACATCAGAAGAACGTGAGTTAGTTAAAATCATTAACGAATATACTGACAGAAATCTGTTTAAGCTGTTCTCCAGGGATAAGTCAGTAAAGGAATTTCTTGAAAAAATAACACCTGAAAAGCTGGAAAACTTTATCAGGCCTTATATAGAAAGGAGGCTTTATAAATGTTTTACAATCGCTCGGGATGAAAATATTCCTTTATATTTTCAGAAGACAAAAACTGGAAATCTGCATACTGAGGATCAGCTTTTTGTGAGTGAAGATAAGGCAGAACCGGTATTCAGATTTGTCAGGAATGAGGAGCAAAGTGCCTATAATCTCAGCCTGGAATCTGCAGGAAAACTCATTGACTTGAGAAAGAACTCAATCAATATTATATGCATGGCCCCTTGCCTGATAAGAGAAGATCACAGGATTTTATTTGTTTCAGATGTTGAGGGTTCTAAATTGAAACCTTTCCTTTCAAAAGAGAATATTCTGATCCCCAAAAAAGCAGAATTAAAATATTTCAGCGGTTTTGTACTTAATACAATAAATAATTTTAAAGTTGAAAGCTCCGGTTTCGAAATTTTTGAAATAACTCCTGAAAAAGTAGCTCTTCTGGAGCTTGAAACCGGATTAAAAGGCAACACTGGTTTGACATTAAAATATAACTATCAGGGTAATAAAATTTATTCAAACGAACCCTCAAACTCCTTTACTTCATTTGAAAAGAAAGGAGAGAATTTCATATTCAGAAAATATTATCGGGATTTCAAATGGGAAAAGCAATGTCGCGAAACTTTAGGTGAACTTGGCTTCTTTTCCGATGACGATATTAATTT
>PLNF01000051.1 GCA_003141715.1 Bacteroidales bacterium
TTTAAACATAAATTATGGGATCATCTGGCCCTGATTGCAAGCTTTGAACTGGATATTGATTCGCCATATCCTGTTCCTGAACCGTCGAAGTTTGTTGAAAAACCTAAGCAGGTACCTTACAAACAGGGAGATATAAGGTTTCTCCATTATGGACGCATCATCGAGCTCATGATTAATGCTGCCTGTGAACTGGAAGAAGGAGATAAAAAGGAATACCTCACTACGCTGATTGTCAATCAGATGAAAAAATCATACATTACCTGGAACAGAGGACAGGTAGCTGACGAGGTGATAATTAAAGACATGAAATTATTATCTAAAGGAAAATTGTTAATGACTGAGGGAGTAAGAATTCTTGAAGTCAGAGAACTGATTCCGCCAGTCAAAAGAAAGCCGCTTGGAAAACTTCATGGTAAACAACAAAATAAACAATTCGTTAAGAAAAAAGGCCACGTCCGACATTAATGGGTACTTTTATTGTTCATGGAGGGAAGCCGCTCAAGGGAGAAATAACACCCCAGGGAGCCAAAAATGAAGCTTTGCAGGTAATCTGTGCAATTCTCCTTACACCCGAAAAAATTACTATCAGGAATATTCCCGATATCAGCGACGTAAACATGCTGATTGAGCTGATAAGCTGTATGGGCGTTAAGGTAATAAGAGAATCTGAATCAGTCGCAAGCTTTGAAGCTGTTAATGTAGATCTCGATTATCTCCAGACAAGTGAATTCAGGGCGCAAAGTTCAAGTTTAAGAGGCTCGATAATGATAGTCGGACCCCTTCTTGCCCGCTTTGGCAAAGCTTTTATTCCTAAACCGGGCGGTGATAAAATCGGACGACGCAGAGTAGATACACATTTTACCGGTTTCCAGAAGCTCGGAGCAAAGTTTGAATTTGACTCCTCCGATCCGTTTTTTAAAGTTGAAGCACCCGAATTAACAGGTACCTATATGCACCTCGATGAAGCTTCTGTTACCGGTACTGCAAATATTATAATGGCCGCGGTTCTTGCAAAGGGTCGTACAACTATCTACAACGCTGCATGTGAACCATACATTCAGCAACTCTGCAGAATGCTGGTTTCTATGGGTGCAAAAATCGAAGGTATTGGTTCAAATCTCCTTTATATTGATGGAGTTACAAGTCTGTTTGGATGTACTCATACTATCCTTCCCGATATGATTGAAATCGGATCATTTATCGGGATGGCCGCAATTACAGAATCTGAAATAACTATTAAAAACACATCCTTCGAAAACCTTGGAATTATACCCGACTCTTTCCGGCGTCTCGGGATCAACTTAGAGAGAAGAGGTGATGATATTTTTATACCAAGTCAAAAACATTATGAAATAGAGACTTTTATAGATGGTTCTATTATGACCATATCGGATGCTATCTGGCCGGGACTGACTCCCGATTTACTCAGTGTATTCCTTGTAACGGCAACCCAGGCAAAAGGTGCTGTTCTTATCCATCAGAAAATGTTCGAAAGCCGTCTCTTCTTTGTTGATAAACTGATTGATATGGGAGCCCAGATAATTCTCTGTGATCCGCACAGAGCTACCGTAATCGGACAAGACAAAATGATCAGGTTAAAAGGTACAGTAATGTCGTCGCCTGATATCAGGGCAGGAGTAGCCCTGCTTATTGCTGCTCTTTCTGCAGACGGTAAAAGCGTTATCCATAATATTGAACAAATCGACCGGGGCTATCAGAATATTGATAAACGGCTGAATGCACTGGGTGCGGATATTCAACGAGTACCATAACAATGACTTAGGGACAAAGAGACCTAGAGACTAAGAGACTTAGAGACATCTTTTTGTCCCTTAGTCTCTTAGTCCCTTAGTCTCTTAATTATAATTTCACTGCCAAATTGTCAATCGGGAAGGCTTGGCAGGCATTTTGTTAAATAATGATATAAAACTGAAATACTGTGTGTGATGATGAAAAAGAAGATGAAAAACCATGTAGATGTGAGACATAATAATATTTACAAATCTTCTGAAAATAAAGAAAATACTGCTAATCCCGTTAAATATAACGAGGAAGAATCTGAGAATTCCGATTCCAACGGATCAACAGAATATGCATCTGATGGTTTAGAGGGTGAAACCACTGCTTCTGACAAAGTGGTCCCTGAGATGAAAGTTGCTGAAGAAAAACTGGCAGAGATGCAGGATAAGTATATTCGTCTTTCAGCCGAATTTGACAATTACAGAAAAAGAACTTTGCGTGAAAAAATGTACCTGTCAAGATATGCCGGTGAAAACCTGCTTCTAGGTATGCTTCCAATTATGGACGATTTTGAAAGAGCTTTAAAACATATGGATTCAACGACTGATAGAGTTGCATTGAAAGACGGAATTGATATCATATACGGGAAGTTCAGTGACTTTCTTAAACAGAATGGAATAAAAGAAATTGAATCCCTTAACAGTAATTTTAATGTTGATCTGCATGAAGCTGTTGCAAAAGTACCTGTAGAGGAAGCTGACAAAAAAGGGAAAGTGGTTGATGTATTACTAAAGGGTTATTATTTACAGGATAAAGTATTAAGGTTTGCGAAAGTTGTTGTAGGTGAATAAGATCTAAATCTCAGTCCGAAAAAGGAATAGTGGCTGAATAAAATAAAAATCAAAAGGGATGGGAAAAAGAGATTATTATGAAGTGCTTGGAATATCAAAAGAGGCCACAAAGGATGAAATAAAAAAGGCATACAGGAAACAGGCTTTGAAGTATCACCCTGACAAGAATCCCGGTGATAAGAAATCAGAAGAAAACTTCAAGGAGGCTGCTGAAGCTTATGAAGTTTTAAGTAATGATGAGAAAAAAAACCGATATGATCGTTATGGCCATGCCGGAATGGGTAACAATGGGGGTGGCTTCTCAGGTCAGGGAATGACTATGGATGATATATTCTCATCATTTGGTGATATTTTCGGAGATGCATTTGGTGGTTTTGGCGGGTTCGGGGGCAGCAGACGCGGACGCAAGGTGAACAAGGGAAGTAATCTCAGAGTGAAGGTTAAGCTCACACTGCAGGAAATTGCAGCCGGAGCAGAAAAGAAAATCAAAGTCAATAAATACGATACATGCGACTCATGCGGAGGTACCGGAGCTGCCAACGCCTCAAGCTTATCAACCTGTACAACCTGTCACGGTTCAGGGCATGTTACCCGACTGACAAACACTATGCTTGGTCAGATGCAGACTACTTCGGTCTGCCCTTCATGTGGCGGCGAGGGTAAAACTATCACGAAAAAATGTACCACTTGTTATGGTGAAGGGGTCATTCAGAAAGAAGATATTATCAAAATCAATATTCCGGCCGGTGTAGGGAAAGGAATGCAGATGACTGTTGGTGGTAAAGGAAACGCCCCCAGGAGAGGTGGCGTGAATGGCGACCTCCTGGTGGTAATCGATGAAGAAGAACATCCGGAACTGATAAGAGAAGGTAACGATCTGATATATAATCTGTTTATAAGTATTCCCGATGCAGTGCTCGGTACACATGTTGAAGTGCCAACTGTCGATAATAACGTAAAAATAAAAATTGAACCGGGTACTCAACCAGGAAAAATCCTGCGTTTACGCGGAAAAGGATTGCCTGAAGTCAATGGGTATGGCCGTGGCGATCTGCTTGTTAATGTAAATGTCTGGATACCAAAAAACATTAATAAGGATGAGTCAAAGATCTTTGAGAAGTTTAAAGATTCTAACTCTTTCACACCCGATCCTGACAAAAACGATAAAGGTTTTTTCGACAGGATGAAAGGGTACTTCGAGTAGGTCAAAGAGGAATCACAGAGGGCCACAGAGCAAAATAACTTGTTCTTATCAAAGAGTAGAGTTTCACAGAGTTTATTTATATTTACATCTATTTTAAAAATTTTATTAATAATTCCTCATGGCACTTTTTGAAGCAAAAAATGTCACAAAACAATACGGCAACCAGCTGGCACTCGATAATGTAAGTATTTCGGTTCCGGAACAATGCATTTACGGACTCCTGGGTCCAAATGGTGCCGGAAAAACTACACTCATCAGGATCATAAATCAGATAACAGGACCAGATACCGGTGAGTTATTCCTTAATGGCAAAAAGCTAATGCCTGAGGATGTACAGTTTATAGGCTATCTGCCTGAAGAAAGAGGCTTATATAAAAAAATGAAGGTAGGCGAACAGGCTCTGTATTTTGCACAGCTTAAGGGACTTTCAAAAGCTGAAGCAATGAAAAGACTAAAATACTGGTTTAAAAAACTTGATATTATTGACTGGTGGGGCAAAAAAGTCGAAGAACTTTCAAAAGGGATGCAGCAGAAGGTTCAGTTTGTGACAACAGTGCTTCACGAACCCAAACTTCTGATTTTTGATGAACCATTCACAGGATTTGATCCACTGAATACGAAAATTGTAAAAAATGAAATCTTGTTCCTTAGGGAAAGAGGAGCTACTATTATTTTTTCAACACACAATATGGAATCTGTCGAGGAACTTTGCGATAATATAACTCTCATTGATAAAGCTAAAACAATTCTTGAAGGGAGTGTAAATGAGATCCGCAGTAAGTGGGCTGCAAACGAATATGATCTTGTATTTGAAGGTGATGTGAAAATTGAGGGGAATGGTCATTATAACATTCTGAAACAGCAGAAAGATAATAATAAAAGTATTTTCAGACTAAAGACTACCAGTGATATAAATACAAATGATATCCTGCAAACTGCTATTAAATCGGGCAATATTATATCTTTTAACCCGGCGCTCCCATCAATGAATGAGATTTTTATAAGGGTAGTTGAAGCCCGTAATTAATACCTGCAATTAAAATCGAAACCTTCCTGTTATGAACAAGATATCCGTAATTATTAAAAGAGAATATGTAACCAGGGTAAGAAAAAAATCATTCATAATAATGACTATTCTTGCACCAGTTCTCATGGCAGCCATAATTATTGTACCCACTCTCCTGATGATGAACCAGGGTGGTGAATTTAAAAAGATTGCAGTAATCGAAGATAACTCTGATCTTTTTAAAGGAGTTATTAAAAATACAAAGGATGCCGAATTTGTTTACCTTGAAAACACTAAAGTAGAGGACCTTAAAAAAACCTTTGAAAAGTCGGGATATTATGGGATTCTGTATATTTCTCCTGAACTGGTAAATACACCAAATGCTGTTTATATTATCTCAAGCAAACAACCACCAATTGGCCTCCTGCAATATATTGAAAACTCTCTTAAAAAGGAAATTGAACGGCAAAAGTTATTAGCGTACAAGATTGAAAATCTTGATGACATAATGAAAAACGTCGAGACAAACATATCTGTTCAGACAAAAAAGCTCGATGAATCTGGGGTAGAAAAAGGTACCAGCACTGGGATAGCAATGGCACTTGCCTATTTACTCGGATTCCTGATGTACATGCTGGTTTTCATTTTTGGTGCTCAGGTCATGAGAGGTGTAATAGAGGAAAAAACAAGCAGGGTTGTTGAGGTCATAATATCCTCAGTAAAACCTATACAGCTGATGATGGGAAAAATAATTGGCATTGCACTGGTTGGACTTACACAATTCCTGATCTGGATTTTTCTCACTGTTGGAATTGTTGGGGTTCTTAAAACAATTATCCTCCCGAAATCAGGTATTCCAGAAATCTCACAATCGATGCCGCAGAATTTAATGTCGGGGAATCAGCAGGTTGCCGGAACGACCCAGGCTGCAGAAATGTCGCCTCAGCTTGCCGAATTCTCTAAGATGTTCGACAGTGCAATGAATCAGCCATGGGGTTTAATAATAATCTGCTTTATCTTTTACTTTATAACCGGCTATCTTCTGTATGCCTCAGTGTTCGCCGCAATTGGTTCCGCGGTTGATAACGAAACAGAGACGCAACAATTTATGCTACCTGTTACCATACCTATAATTCTTGGACTGATGGTGGCTATGGGCACAATGCAAAATCCTGAAAGCTCGCTCTCATTCTGGTGCTCAATGATCCCGCTTACCTCTCCCATTGTAATGATGGCACGAATTCCGTTTGGCGTTCCATACTGGCAGATAGCAATTTCAATGGTATTAATGCTGATAACCTTTGGGGCATTTGTCTGGATGGCGGCAAAAGTTTACAGAACCGGCATCCTTATGTATGGAAAGAAAACCTCCTGGAAAGAGATGTGGAAATGGCTGATGTATAGCGGCTAAAAGATAAAAGACAAAAGTAAATGTCTAAAATATTAGTCATAGATGATGAAAGGGCAATCCGGAATACCTTGAAAGAGGTTCTGGAATATGAGAAACATGAAGTTGACCTTGCAGAAGACGGACCAAAAGGACTTGAAATGTTTTCCGCCAATTCATACGATATAGTTCTCTGCGACATCAAGATGGCTAAGATGGATGGTATCGAAGTCCTTGGTAAAATATCGGAGACTTCATCTGATACACCAGTGATTATGATCTCAGGACATGGCAATATCGACACAGCAGTTGAATCAATAAAAAAGGGAGCATACGATTTTCTTGAAAAGCCGCTTGATCTTAACAGGCTTCTCATTACGATCCGCAATGCAATGGATAAATCGACACTTATCACACAGACTCAGGTCCTTAAAAACAAGGTAAGCAAGATGTATGAGATTGTTGGTGAGTCGGAGGCTATTGAAAAGGTCAGAAGTATGATCGAGAGGGTTGCTCCTACTGAAGCAAGAGTGCTTATCACAGGAGCCAATGGAACAGGTAAAGAACTGGTTGCCCATCAGATACACGAAAAAAGCAGCAGGGCAAAAGGTCCTTTTATTGAGGTCAATTGTGCAGCTATCCCATCAGAACTTATTGAAAGTGAACTTTTTGGTCATGAAAAAGGCTCATTCACATCAGCCATCAAGCAGAGGATTGGTAAATTTGAACAGGCAAACGGAGGAACCCTTTTCCTCGATGAGATAGGAGATATGAGCCTCTCAGCACAGGCAAAAGTACTGAGAGCTCTCCAGGAGAACAAGATCAGCAGGGTAGGTTCAGATAAAGATATTCATGTTAACGTCCGGGTAATTACGGCAACAAATAAAAACATTAAAAGAGAGATCGAAAATAATGGATTCCGTGAAGATTTGTATCACAGACTCAGTGTTATTCTTATTCATGTTCCTACCCTCAATGAAAGGGAAGATGACATTCCTCTCCTGGCAGAATACTTTAATACATTGATCTGCAACGAATACGGAATGAGTAAGAGGATAGTTAAAAAGGATGCTATCCTGGAACTGCAAAAAATCCAATGGACGGGGAATATAAGGGAGTTCAGAAATGTTATTGAAAGACTGATCATCCTCTGCCCTGCTGAAATCACCGGGAATGATGTGCTTGCTTATGCTAAACCTGTTTCCGGCAGTAACATATAACCCTATGCACAGGATTGAAAAAGACAGTCTTGGCCAGAAGCAGATACCATCCGAAGCTTTATATGGCATTCATTCGGAACGAGCCAGAGAAAATTTTCCCGGGAATTCTCCTTTTCCTGTGGAATGGTACAAATCAGTTGGCATCACAAAACTGGCTTGTTACAACACCTATAGAAAATTCCGGACAGCTGCTGAGAGCAAACTCGGGAAAAACCTGCCTTTTAAAATAATAAATGACGATATTCTGGATGCACTTAGTTCCGCTGCTAAAGGAGTGTCTGATGGTATCCATTTTGATCATTTTATTATTCCTGCTGTCCAGGGAGGTGCCGGGACAAGTATTAATATGAATATCAACGAGATAATCACTAATTCAGCACTTCTGAAAAATGGACATAAGTGCGGTGAATACAATATTATTGATCCCCTTGAACACGCAAATATTTATCAGTCGACTAATGATGTAATTCCAACAGCTCTTACTGTTGCAGTAATGATACTTTTGCAATCACTTGAAGAAAAAATTAACCTTCTCCGGCAGAAGGTAGAAGAATTTGAGAAGAAAAACCGTGAGAAGCTTCGTCCGGGATATACCCAGATGCAGGCAGCTGTACCTTCTTCATTCGGCATTCTTTTCAGTACCTACAATGAAGCACTTTCACGCGACTGGTGGAGAGTATCAAAATGCTTTGAAAGGATCAAACAGGTTAATCTTGGTGGAGGGGCTATTGGTACAGGATTATCCATTCCCAGGTTTTTCATCATGGAAGTTGTCCCTGAATTAAGAAACCTTACCGGACTGCCACTTGCACACAGTGAAAACCTCTCAGATGCAACATCCAATATGGATAAATGGGTAGAGATCCATGCAACCTTAAAAGCGCATGCTGTCAATCTGGAAAAGATGTCTTCAGACCTGCGTCTTCTGGCTTCGAACCTAACTGGTGAAAAAACTCTCTCAATACCTGATCGTCAGGTAGGTAGTTCAATTATGCCGGGGAAAATTAATCCTGTAATTTCCGAATTTGTAATCTCAGCGGCTCATAAAATATACTCCAACGATGTTCTCATCTCTTCGCTCAGCGGGCAGGGTACCCTGGAACTGAATGCTTATCTTCCTGTTATCGGATCTTCCGTTATTGAAAGCATTAATCTGCTTATCTCATGCAATGTTACTTTATTAAACAATCTGTTCACAGGACTAATAATTAACGAAACAGCCGGTTATGAAGCTGTTATAAACAGTCCATCAGTTACGACAGCTTTGAGTCCTTATATAGGATATCACAAGGCAGCTGAACTCGCCGGATTGATGAAAGATAAGAAGATTAACATCTTTGATGCTAACAGCATCCTGAAATTGATTAATGAAACTAAACTTAAATCAATTCTTGAACCGGGGAATCTTTTAAAATTAGGTTTTTCTTTGGATGATCTGTAAAATAGATCTGAAAGTACTCTGATAAAAATTTGCTAATTTTGCAGCAAATTTCCGCAGAATGATTACCAAAGGGCGAGAATCAAAACCTCATATTGGCATTTATGGCCGTCGTAACAATGGCAAAAGCAGCCTGATCAACTGCCTGGCTGGTCAGGAAATTGCCATAGTATCCAACCATGCCGGAACAACTACCGACCCTGTCAAAAAATCTTTTGAAATCACAGATTTTGGCCCAGTAATCCTTGTAGATACTGCAGGTATAGATGACTCCGGTGACCTTGGACAGAAAAGAGTTGACCGGACTGTTGGAACTCTGGAAATTATCGACCTGGCTCTTCTTGTTGTGACTGATAATTCATGGGGAAAATATGAAGATGAACTTATTAATAAATTTGGCGAACACGATATCCCTTATATTGTAATACACAGTAAATCTGATATTCAGGAGCCAACAGTTGAATTTAAAAATAAGATATCTTCAATTACAGGAACTTCGCTCTTTGAATTTTCATCAGTCGATAAACGAAATTATGAGGAGCTTATAACTCTCATCAGGAACACAATTCCTGAATACTCAAATAAAACTCCGACTTTGCTTGGCGATCTAATCAGCTATGGTGATATTGTAATTCTTATCACACCTATCGATATTGAAGCCCCTGCCGGTCGTCTCATCCTGCCTCAGATGCAGGCAATAAGGGATATTCTTGACAATGAGGCCATTGCTATTGTCTTAAAAGAAAGGGAGGTTGATGCTTTCCTGAAAAAAACCAGGATAAAACCGGCTCTGGCAATTACCGATTCACAGGTATTTGTCAAAGCTGATGCGTCCATTCCTAAAGATATCCCTCTCACCAGTTTCAGTATCATGCTTGCCAGGTTCAAAGGTGATTTTGATAATTATCTTAAAGGCACTCCGAAAATATCTGAATTAAAAGACGGTGACAGGGTACTTCTTCTTGAATCATGTACACATCATGTCTCCTGCGATGACATTGGAAGAACTAAAATTCCCCGGTGGATAAACAGTTTTACAGGCAAAAAAATTGAATATGATGTTGTGGCAGGACTTGATGCCCTGTCCAGACCTATAACTGATTACGCGCTTGTAATCCAGTGCGGTGGCTGCATGATAACAAGAAAACAACTTCATAACAGGCTTCAGTCAGCAATTAAAGCCGGAGTGCCTGTTACCAACTATGGTATGGCAATCGCGTATGTACAAGGCATTTACAGCCGTTCTATTGCACCGTTTGTAAAAGGAGAAAACGACCAGAATACTTATCTGTAGTATTCTAAAACCTGAAATAAATAAACGGCATTACCTCCGTTGTCCTCATCTGAAATAGCAGAATTGCCACGGCCATAACAACTGCAAGCTGAGCAACCAGTGGAATTTTTATAAACAATCCCCTGTACGACTCCTTGGTTTTTTCAGGCAGAAAATGGATTATATAGGCCACAGACATCAATAGTAAGGCACTGCTATATGCCGGGAGAACAGTCATATATGATCCCGGAGAAAAATTTTCAAATATCTGTTTTAACATAATCTTCACGCTATCTAAATCGGATGCTCTGAAGAAGATCCAGCAAAAACTTACAAATTGAAAAGTTATAAAAACACCAATTACTCGTCCAATCCATCTTGTCCTTAGATGACTTTTAAAGATTGAATCCCATATCTTATTAATTACCAGCCCAATGCCATGCAGCCCTCCCCAGATAACAAACTTTAATGAAGCGCCGTGCCATAATCCGCCAAGAAGCATAGTTATCATCAGGTTGAAATAGGTACGGATCTTTCCCTTCCTGTTTCCTCCTAATGAGATATAAAGATAGTCACGAAGCCATTGAGACAGAGATATATGCCACCTTTTCCAGAAATCTGTAATGCTTTTGGCCTTGTAGGGTGAGTTAAAGTTTACAGGCAATCTGAATCCAAGAATCAATGCGACACCTATGGCAATATCTGTGTAACCCGAAAAATCACAGTATATCTGCAATCCATATCCGTATATTGCAAGTAGATTCTCAAACCCGGAATAGATTGACGGGGCATCAAAAACACGGTCAACCAGATTAAGTGCTATGAAATTGGAGATGATTATTTTTTTTATTAAACCCTTGGAAATCATGTAAAGAGCATGGCTGAATTCATGCTTTGAAAGCCTGAATTCCTGATAAATCTGGGGAATAAAAACAGACGCTCGTACAATTGGTCCGGCAACCAGGTGAGGAAAGAATGATACATAAAAACCAAAATCAATAATATTCCTGACAGGTTTCATTTTTTTCCGGTAAACATCAATTGTATAGCTGAGTGACTGAAAAGTAAAAAAGGAAATACCAACAGGAAGAATTATATAGCTTATATCGAAATGTGTTCCGAGAATTGAATTTGAAAAAGTTGAAAGCAGGTCATAAACTCTGAACCGGGTACCAAATAACTCGTTTATTATGTTGATAATAAAACCTGTATATTTAAAATAACCAAGAAGTCCAAGATTTGAGATTATGCTTAAGAGTACAAAAAATTTCCTCGCAGCTCCTCTCTTCGATTTATATATCAAAAAACCGCAGCTATAATCAATTACTGTTACAAATATCAGGATGAATAAGAACAGACCACCGGCTTTATAGTAAAAGAAAAGGCTTACCAAAAACAAGTATACATTCCTGATCCGTATTTTTTTATATACAAGGCTATATCCTGCAAGTACAAAAAGAAAGAATATCCAGAAGGCTGCTGATGTAAAGACAAATTGTTTATCGGGATTAAAACTTAATAATGAAAATAAAAGAGATTTAATTAGGCTTACTTTTCCATCTCGTCTCTGGGGCTCATCAATTACTACCATGGGAGCTATTGGGACTTTGACCGGCAATAAATTAGTTGTTGCCGGTCTGGCAGTATCAATCTCCCGAATAACAAATAAGGAAGATGCAAGCATTTCTGAAAGAGTATCTGCACCGGTATAGGTAAAATGAATGAAGTCTTTCTGGGCCAAAGGAGGTTTCTTTTCTGCCCACTTAATAATTGAGGATTTTCCTCCCATAGCCCCGTATGAATTCCAGAAAGTTACATCAGTTTTCAGGGTGGCTCGTTTCTGCGCATCAATTATTGCAGGAATATTACTGTATGATTTAATGCTATCACCCTCATTTAATGCCATATCTGTAACACCAACAATTAATATGGGAGTTAAAGGTGAAATCTCCCTAAGTAGTGAAATCTGCCGGACCAATCCTTTCTGATAATATAAATAATTGTCTTTTACATTCTTTACAATGTTCAGACCATATTGCAGAATAAACAGGTCGGGGGATAGTTTTTTATATGACTCTCTGAGGTTATCCCTGTCCACCATGGTAAATTCCAGCCCTGCACTTCCTCGCTGAGGTATGTTGTCGACAACAACTCCGGTTTCACTTTCAATACTAATACCATAGATATCAGGACTTACCCTTCCTTCAAATTCTATCTCGATATCTCTTTTCCCGTACAAGGGGCATTTGATCTCATTAAAACCTGTGCCCTTCGTTAGAGTATCTGTAAATAGTTCATTATCATCTGCTTTAACTACAATATGCACAATACCCGGTGTGTTCCCATAAAATATCCGCAGAATATCGTATTCAGCAGATGAGCTGTCAGCAACTTTTGATGGTCTGATCCTTACAAATGCTTTTTCAGGAGTTGATGTTGTTTCCCCTTCAGGCAAATACCGGCAAATTGCCATGAATGGACCAAGGTTCCTGTGTGATATCTCCCCTGCTTTATAAGATAGATAATTGTACCTTCCCCAATTTGAGGATGACCTTATCCAGACTGATTTAGTGTACATTACCGGCATAAGAGGCAAAAACAATCCGGGGCCTGTTCCTCCCCGTTCTTTTCTTAAGGTATTACGCAGATAGGAAGTAATACGGTCGCCTTCAATCTGTGAATCACCATAATAAATGATCCTTACCTGTCCCTTTGAATATCTTAGAGAATCAAGAAATCTTTGGAAGGGATAGTCTGGTAGCCTTTCAGGAATGGGAGGTAACGAAACGGAGGATCTGGTGCTGTCAGCAGAGATTAATTTAATGCTATCTGCCGGCTCTTTGAATATATTGTCATTATTCCTATTTTCTGATATTGAATTACTTATAAGATCAGACGGAATAAATTCATAAATTGAAGGGAAAAGTTGATTTGAATGAATTATATAATGAAGACCGGTAAAACAGGCCAGAAAGATCAGTAATAACAGGAATGACCTTAAAGGGCGCATATATTAAAAAAGAATCAGCTCTTTTTCTTGATCTTCAGCCTCTGCCCAACCTTTATCTTACCCGGATCAGATATATTATTCAATGCCAGTACCTGTGTGGTAGTTACATTATCAAACATCTTAACAATATCCCATATTGAATCTCCTTTACGAACTGTATATATGATATACTCTCCTTCAATTTCCCCGGGTCCAGAAGTTGTTGCCAAAGGCTGGGAATTGGATACTGTTGTTTTTCCGACTAATGCCTGTTTATCAGCAAACTCCATTGTATTTATCTTCGAATAATACTCAGATTTTGAAGGATCAACATAAACTACCAGTTTCTGACCAACCCTTATATTGTTGCGGTAAATATTATTCCAGTTCCTGAGATCCGATAGCCCAACCCTGTACCATTCGCAGATGAAACCAATGTTATCTCCATCCTTGACGGTATAAATTAATTTGGTTTTGCCTTTAATATTTGTTTTTATATAAGAAGAGCGGGTTGGATCGGCTATCCGCGTTGTTTTACTTAAGTAAACATCTGATTTATATTGCCTTATGGTGTCATTCAAATCAATGAAATCTCCGAGATGGTTCATTGGCAGAGTAAGAGTTTGAGGTTTTGAAGATCCTGGAACAAGGCCGGTACGGTATTGAGGATTAAGTGCCTGAAGCTCCCCTAAAGGAATACCCATTACTTCTGAGATCTGTGCGAGATGAATATCTTTATTAACCATTATAGTATCAGTAGCAACAGGAATATTCAGTGGCAATGGTTGAATGTTATGTTCAGCATAGTAGTTAACCGCATAAGCTGCAGCAATATACTGAGGAATATATCCCCTGGTTTCCTTCGGGAGTCTGTAATATATTTCCCAGTAATCCTTTTTATTACCAGATCTTTTAATTGCTTTATTTACATTTCCCGGACCGCAGTCGTATGCTGCAATAACCAGCACCCAGTCTTTATATATCTCATAAAGGTCCTTAATATATCTTGCAGCTGCATGGGTTGCTTTTACCGGATCTTTCCGTTCATCAACAACAGAGTTAATTGTAAGTCCGTACATTCTTCCTGTACTGTACATGAACTGCCACATACCTGCTGCCCCGGAGCGCCTGTTAACAGCATTAGGATTTAAGGCGGATTCAATCACTGCCATGTATTTAAATTCTGCTGGAAGACCATAAGAATCGAACACATCTTCAATCATCGGGAAATAATAATCTTTCAATCCAAGTACTGCGCTGAATTTTTCTCTTTGTCTGATAGTATAGACCTCGATGTGATTCCGGATGATATTATTAAAAGGCAGACTTATTATTGAATTAATCTTACTTAGTCTTTTAATGTAGACTGAATCAGGACATTGCAATCCAATGGTGTCGCCCTGATATTCACCAAGATTATTTTTGATAGCTATTTTTACATACCATGTATTTACCAGGCTATCAAGATCACGAGCAATTCTTTCACTACTATTGTCCGATTTAATAATTATAGTGTCTACATCAGATGCTGCATTCGCTTTTAAAACTGCCAGGAAGAAAATTATCAGTATTGCTTTAAATCTCATAGTTAAATAATTAGTTTAAAAGTTTACTTTTAAGTCCACGCTTAGTCCTGCTCCTATGAATCCACCGGGTAAAGTCATCTGCACAGGAGCGAGTGTAATATTAAGATTATTACTTATATCATAGTTATAAAGACTGGCATCAACATTTGCATCAAGTACCGAAAAGAGATACCATCCTGCGATGCCAATATAAGAAAGATCCCGATATCTCTTGTAATAGTCAACCATTTGGAGCATTGCATCCTTATAATACGAATAATTTGATGGAATATAAGAATTTGGATACACAACAGCATCGTATGTTGATTGTTGGACAGAACTTGGGATTACTTTAAGGTAGCTGTTTGTTACTTTTATATTATCTGTAAAATCCTGATAAGCTTTCATATACAAGTTATAATTCTTTCCATTGAAGCCTGCGCTATAAATAAGAGCACCGAAACCAATATAAACTACCGGGATTTTCCAGTATTTTCTGTTGTAAATCTGCCCCAGGCCGGGGAATGAAACAGCCATCATTGTTGCTTTAAGCGTCTCAGGTTTGAACTTGTGCTTAACCGGTTCGGTAACAACGAGAGTATCCTGCGCAAATATGTTCTGCTGAACGCAAAGCAACTGCAGGATAAGTATAATCAGTATTTTGTGAAAAGTCTTCAAAATAAAAAATTACCGGTCTTTCTATTCTAAAACCAGTATAACGGCGCGATAAAGATAATTATTTTCAGGAGTTCAGGCGGTCAAATACTCCTAAAATGCGTTCCATCTCATCGGGGTTTTCAAATGGGATCACGATTTTACCCTTACCCTTTTCATTTATTCTGAAGTTTACTTTGGCTGAAAATATCTTGTTAAGATGATCAGAAAGCTGAGTGAAATCATCATTTAATTTTCTCTTTTTTTCAATCTTCCCCGGGTCTTTGCTCTTTTCAGATTGTAATTGCCTGACAAGCTCTTCTGCCTGACGTACAGACAGTTCGCCATCGATGATTTTATAATAAACATTGATCTGCTTTTTCGGATCTTCAATATTGACGAGTGTCCGGGCATGCCCCATCATAAGGTGTTTATTCTTAATGCCGAGCTGTATTTCGGCAGGCAGTTTCAGCAGGCGCAGATAATTTGCTACTGTTGATCTCTGTTTGCCCACCCTGTCACTTAATTGTTCCTGGGTGAGTTTACACTCCTCTATCAGCCGCTGGAAGCTAATTGCAACCTCCACAGCATCAAGATCTTCACGCTGAATGTTTTCAACGAGCGCCAGTTCGAGCATTGCCTGATCATCTGCAGTTCTGATATAGGCTGGTACATGAGTAAGTCCTGCCAGACGTGCAGCCCTTAGTCTTCTTTCCCCGGCAATGAGCTGGTACCGGCCTGCACCAATCTCACGTACTGTAAGCGGTTGTACAATACCAAGCTTATTAATTGAAGTTGAAAGTTCTTCAAGTGCCTGTTCATCAAAGCTTGTCCTTGGTTGAAAAGGGTTAGCCTCAATTGAATCGACAGAGATATCAAGGTTTGCTTCAACTTTTTTCTCAAGGACCTCTTTCTCCACACCGTCTATCAATGCACCAAGACCTCTTCCCAACGCATTTTTCTTTGTCATATTCATCTTGTTTCCGGTAATTGAAAAGCCTTATAATTACTGTTTAACTCTTGTTTCCTGTTTCTCAATCAGCTCCTTGGCCAGGTTAAGATAGTTGACAGTACCTCTTGAATCGGCATCATACAGAATAGCCGGCTGACCAAAGCTAGGTGCTTCCGAGAGCTTAACATTTCTCTGGATTATAGTCTTAAAAACCATTTCCTGAAAATGCTTATTGACCTCATCAGCAAC
>PLNF01000136.1 GCA_003141715.1 Bacteroidales bacterium
ACAGATAGTTTTGGTCAGGATCCTACATTCTCCCAGTTTTATGCCAATGCATTGTATCTTTCGCCATCTTTCGCAGGTGCAACTAATGAATACAGATTGGCTGTAAACTACAGAGATCAATGGCCTGCTGTTCCTGGAGTGTTTAATACCTACAGCATTTCGTTCGATAAAGCCCTGACGAACTTCAATTCAGGCATCGGTGTACTTGCAACTTATGATGTTGCAGGATCAGGAAATCTGAGTACAACGAATATCGGTCTGCTCTATTCTTATGATTTTAACATAAATAAAGAATGGCATATAAGACCCGGAGTTAACTTTAAATTCTACTATCTGGGGCTGGACATTGGCAAACTTGTCTTTAACAGTCAGATAACGGGCAGTGGAACATCACCATCCGTAACACCTCCTCCTTTCAATAATGTAGCTGATGTGGATTTTGCAACCTCAGCTCTGGTGTATAATTCAAGGACTTGGGCTGGTTTTACTCTCGATCATCTACTTACTCCTAAAACATCATTTTATGGTAATGATGCAACCGTTCCTGTTAAATTTAATTTTTACGGAGGTACCCAGATTTTGAAACAGACACGGTTACGTCAAAAAAGTCAGGATATTCTTTCAGTTGCTATTAACTTTCAGAGACAGGGCAAATTCTATCAATCTGATCTTGGTCTGTATTATTATAAGGATCCTCTTATATTCGGAATATGGTACAGGGGGATCCCTCTGGTCACATCTCAGGCAGGAGATGCAATAATTGGTCTGATTGGAATAAAAACCAAACAACTTCATATAGGCTACAGCTACGACTTCACGATTTCCAACCTTATAGGTTCAACAGGTGGTGCTCATGAGATCTCGCTTGTTTATGAATTCAATAACCTGTCACTGGGTCAACTGAAAAAACGAATCAGGGCAATTCCATGTCCCGAATTTTAAACCGTCTAAATTTACTTATTCTCGTTAGCCTCATTTATTAATTTGTTTATATTTGCGCCTGACTAATGTTTAACAAATATTCAATTTGATATGAAGAAACTATCTGTAGCTCTGTATGTTGTCCTGTTTTTGGCTGTGGCAGGCCTTTATTTTCTGCATTTTTCAGGGAATAAAAAAACAAAAAAAAGTGAAACACCGGGAAATATTGTCGGATCCCCGGCACAAGGGATTGCTTATATAAATATCGATTCAGTAATTTTTAAATTTGATATGTTCTTAGACAGAAGAAACGATTTGATGGCTAAGCAAAAAAGTGCCGAAGCCGAACTGAATTCGAAAGGAACCCAATATCAGAAAGATGTAAAGGATTACCAGGATAAAGCAAATAAAGGCCTTGTTACAAGGGCTACTGCAGCGCAAATTGAACAATCACTTGGTCAGCAGCAACAGGAACTTGTTTCGCTGCGCGATAAACTACAGTCGAACCTTGTGGAAGAAGAGCAGGTTATGAATCGTCAGATACTCGAATATATCACAAAATTCCTTGAGGAAAACAGATCAGATTACAACTATCAGTATATTCTCGGGAAGAGTTTTGGAAGTGTTGTTCTATATGGAGATAATTCATTGGACATTACACCTAAAGTACTTGACGCGATTAACAAAAAGTATAAAGAAGAGAAAAAATAGCAGCCAATGGGTTTTGCCTCAACCTATCTTGAAGCAAGGGCTCTGTTCCCTCAGAAAATTAAAAAGGCTATTGATCGTGAGACCGGTATAATTGTAGTTGTACCTGCTTATAATGAACCAGGAATAAACAAATTACTTGATTCTCTCGCAAAATGCGTAGAGCCGGAATGCAAAGTAGAAGTTATTATTGTCGTAAATGCTCCTGATGATGCAACTGAGGAGAGTTTGGAGAATAATACAAAAACCCTTAACAATATTGAAAGCTGGAAGGAAGAAAACTATAACTGTTTCTTCCGGCTTTTTGCTTTTATGATCGAACATCCATCTATCAGCGGATGGGGAGTAGGTCTTGCACGAAAGACTGGAATGGATGAAGCAATACGTCGTTTCAACATCATTGACAAACCCGACGGAGTTATTCTTAATCTCGATGCAGACTGTACTGTTGACCAAAATTACTTTCTTGCCGTATGTAATCAATTGTTGAAAAAAAGTGACCGTGCCTCATGCTCGATCTATTTTGAACATCCTCTTTCAGGGACCGATTACCCGGAAACTATTTTTAACTATATTGCTTTATATGAGCTGCACCTCCGTTACTATTTTCAGGGACTGGCATATTCAGGATTTCCATATGTTTTTCATACAGTAGGGTCCGCAATTGCTGTAAAAGCACTGTCGTATATAAAAGCCGGGGGTATGAACAGGAGGCAGGCAGGCGAGGACTTTTATTTTATTCAGAAACTGGTTCCTGCAGGAGGTTATTTCAATTTAAACTTAACTACAGTTTACCCCTCACCCAGGGTTTCTGCCCGGGTACCATTCGGAACAGGCGCTTCAATAGGGAAACTTAGCAGCGATAGAAGCTCAACGCTTTTAACATATAATATACTGGCGTTTAAGGAACTCCGGACATTCTTTGAACTGATTGATATTTTTTTTGAATCCGGCACCCGGGAATTGCACGAGCATTTCAGCTTGATTCCTCAGGGTCTTAGATTGTTCTTAGATGAAAAGGAGTGGATTGAAAAAATGATGGAGGTAAAGAATAATACATCGGGGATACTATCATTTAAGAAACGATTTTTCGGATGGTTTAATATGTTCAGAATTGTAAAATATCTGAACTATGTTCATTCAGATTTTTTCGAGAAGAAACCTGTCGATGTTTCTGCGTCAGAATTACTCGAAGCCAAGGGTATGACCTTTGATTCAAGAGAAACTATTGACTTGTTGCTCTATTACAGGTCGTTGGAGAAAAACACCTGATCTTTCTACTTGTTTTTTCTATTGATCTTCCTGTTTTCCTGTGGAGTGAGAATAATATAAAGATCTTCATCTGGCTTCTTCATTCGGTACTGTTCCCTGGCAAATTTCTCGAGGTTGTGGTTGTCGGTTTTCAATTCATGAAGCTTCTGCCTGTCTTCCTCAATACGTTTTATATAATACTCCCTGTCTATTTTGAGTTTATGCAGCTCTCTCATATCCTTGTATCTGGCGATCAGGTTGTTAGAATCTAAAAGCAATACCCAGACCACGAAAATAATGATCGTCAGGACATATTTATTCCGGAATATGGGGGGGATTTTGTCTGTAAAATTAAACCTGATAATCATGACACAAACCTACAATTTATTTTTCAACCGCCACTCATGAGATATAGCATCTGTACATCATCACCATCATGTATAAAAGTCGTATCGTATTTCTCTTTTGATATTAAAACGCCATTGATTTTTATTATTCTCATTTTAAATGAAAATTTTTTCATAAAAAGAATATCATTCACACTGATTGACTCCTTCATGAATTCTTCTTCCCTGTTATTTAATAAGATCTTCATTAACTTATGCCTTATTTCATTTATCAATCCGAAAGATATGAACCTTTTAATGTTTTTACAAGCATGAAATACATAGCATCTGATCAATATCATGCTAAAACACGCAATAATATCTTAATTTTGATTTTATAAACCGCGGACTTAAAGACCTCTAATATTTTTATTTATGGATATAAAGTCGATAAAAGCGCAGCATAAACTTTTAAAAGGATGGGATTATAACTGGACACCCCTGAATAAAGGTTATACGGATAAGATACTTTATATTAATGTAGGTACAACAGAAATAAAAGAAAAGGATGTTCCCCCTGTCATGAAAGAAAAATTCATAG
>PLNF01000080.1 GCA_003141715.1 Bacteroidales bacterium
AGACGATTTCTTTATAAACCGGTACTCAAGGCCATTGACGAACGTGAGAACAAAATTGCATCCCTACTGAAGGATGCACAAGCTAAAGAGACTGAAGCTAAAAAGGAACAGGTCGAATTCCTGAAAAAAAATGAAAAGTTTGATCAGCAAAAGAAAAAGCTGATGGACAACGTTATTGCCGAAACAAATGAAGAGCGGGAGAAACTGCTTGAAGAGGCAAGGAATGAAGCCACTGTTTTGCGTTCCAAACTGGAAAAATCATTGAATGCCATACAAGAGAACCTTGAGCATGATATCGCACAAAAGACACAGAACGAAGTCTTCGCCATAACAAGAAAAACTCTTAAAGACCTTGCATCCCTGAGTTTGGAAGAACAATCGGTAAATATCTTTGTCGGTCATTTAAAGGAATCAAAAAATGAGGTGAAAAAGAAACTTATTGAGGCTTTCAGAACCGGTTCAAATTCCATATTGGTGCAAACCGCATATGATTTGCCTCCAAAACAGCAAACCGAAATTAAAAGTACTGTAAAAGAAATACTCGGCACAAAACCGCAGTTTCAATTTAAAACTGTACCCGAATTAATTGGCGGTATTGAACTTACCTCCAATGGATACAAACTGGCATGGAGTATTTCAGAGTACTTAAGTTCAATTCAAAAAAGTATCTCCGAAACGTTGAAAGCAGAATTAAAAGAAGAACCTAAAAAAAAGCCGGATACAAACTATAAAGAGAAACAGGAACCGAAAACAAAACAAAAAGTTCAGGCAAAGACGAAAGCAAAAACAAAATCATTACGTAAAGGGAAGGATATGAAGGCTTCTAAATCAAAACCAAAAGTAAAATCAGTAACCAGTAAACAGTAATAACTTCCTCAATATGCCAATACACCAATTTAATAAAACTATAGATAATACTTTTGATCAATTAGCCAGGGGTAGAAAAAGATTTATTCTTTCTTTGGTCCCCCGCGAGGTAGGTTCAGTAATCAGCGTATCAGCAGGAATTGTTAAAGTTTTGGGCCTTCCGGGTGCAGGTTTTGAAGAACTGTTGAAGTTTCCAAATGGTTTATTTGGTATAGCATACAATATTGATGAAGATTCGATAGGGGCAATTCTTCTTGGTGAAGATTCCTTGTTGAATGCCGGTGATGAAGTAGAAAGGACAGGTCGGGTAATGGACATTCCGGTAGATAACGCCCTGATCGGAAGAGTGATCAATCCTTTAGGAGAACCAGTGGATGGAAAGGGTTCTTTTTCTTTTAAACAACGCCTGCCTATTGAGCGACCAGCTCCGGCTATAATGGATCGTGATACGGTTTCCCTTCCATTACAAACAGGATTAAAGGTTATCGATGCACTCATACCTATTGGTCGTGGACAACGGGAATTGATCTTAGGTGACCGTCAGACAGGCAAAACAGCCATTGCAATTGACACAATACTCAATCAAAATGATAAAAATGTAATTTGCGTTTATTGCGCTATCGGACAGCGGGCATCATCCATTGCAAAAGTAATAGCTACCCTGGAAGAAAAAGGCGCAATGGAATATACTATTGTAGTTGCTACTGAAGGGAATAATGCCCCTGGATTGAAATACATAGCTCCGTATGCTGCCACTAGCATTGCTGAATATTTTATGGAACAAGGCCGCGATGTACTTATAGTCTATGATGACCTGACACATCATGCACGTGCCTATCGTGAACTATCACTTTTGTTGAGAAGACCTCCCGGACGTGAAGCATTTCCAGGAGATATTTTCTATATACATTCAAGATTATTGGAAAGGTCAACTCACTTGAGTGATAAACTTAAAGGAGGTTCGCTTACTGCATTGCCAATTATCGAGACTGAAGCTCAGGATATTTCTGCGTACATCCCAACAAATCTTATTTCCATAACCGATGGACAGATCTACTTATCTCCGAAGCTTTTTGAATTGGGTATATTACCTGCAGTTGACGTCGGTAAATCAGTTTCCCGTGTAGGAGGTAAAGCTCAACTACCTGCATATCGTTCTATTACAGGTAACCTGAAATTAGCTTATTCTCAGTTTGAAGAACTAGAAACTTTTTCCCGTTTTGGTACACGACTGGATGAAAATACGCGGAAAATAATTGAACATGGGAAGCGTATTCGGGTTAGTCTCAAACAAAATGAACTTCATCCAATGCCTGTTCCTGAACAGATTGTCATTCTTCTTGCATTGTCGGGCGGACTTTTTGACGTTGTACCCATTAACAAAATGCAGGAGGCTGAAGCGGAATTGCAGAAGATAATTACAGAACTTCCCAAGGAGGTACTAAACCGCTTATTTTCAGATAAAGACTTGAGTGATGCGGACCGTGAAATTATTTTAAAAATTGCTGGTGATACGATTGCTCCTTTTAAGGATAAGCCTGAACCCGAACCAGATCAAAATCAGAAATAATGGATACGTTAGAAAACCTACGCAGAAAATTGGACGGTGCAGAAGATATAAAATCGGTAGTCCGGACAATGAAAGCCGTGGCAGCTTCTAATATTGGACAATATGAAATGGCGGTTGAATCACTAGGGGACTATTATCATACCATAGCTTTAGGCATAATTGCGTATTTTAGAGAGGGAAGACTTGATGTTATTAAAGAGAAGCAAGACCGGGGGGAAAATAATGAAAAATTGATATGCGCAATAGTTTTTGGATCTGATCAGGGTTTAGTAGGGCAGTTTAATGATTCACTTACCGGGTTTGTATCCAAGTCACTCAATAGCTTACAGGGTAAAAAGGAAATATGGGCTGTTGGTGAACGTGTTCATTTGCTTCTATCAGATGTTGGCTTTAATATAACAAATTATTTCCCGGTTCCCGGTTCTGTCAAGGCGATTACACCACTGGTCGGGCAAATTTTGGTAAAAAGTGAAGAGAGCAGGGAAAAAGGAGATGCGAAAGAAGTTTACATTTTTCATAATCAACCGCTATCACAGGCAGTGTACGAACCTGTTAGTCAGAGGTTATTGCCTTTAGATGAAAAATGGAGACAGACATTATCGGAACTTAAATGGCCAACTAATAAAGTACCACAGGTACTTGGTGAAATCAGAACAACTTTGTTGGAACTTATTGATGGGTACCTTTTTGTTTCGTTATTCAAAGCATGCGCAGAATCTTTAGCAAGTGAAAATTCAAGCCGTTTGGCCGCCATGCAAAGAGCTGAAAAAAACATAGAAGAAATGTTGGATGCTCTTAACCATAAGTTTCATAGCTTGCGACAGAGTACTATTGATGAAGAATTGTTTGATGTAGTTTCCGGATTCGAGGCACTGAAAGATGATGCACAAAATATAGCTAAAGAAATATTTAAATGATTATTAATCAAAATTTATTTTTTTTAAATCCGCTAATTTCATCGCTCTTTTGCGGTAAGCCTTCTGATTCTCTTTATCTCCATTAATTCCAAAAATGCGACTGAGCCCGAAATATGCATATGCTATATACTCATTACCGTACGCACCAAAACTAGTCATATCCCGAACTCCAACATTATAATATTGCTGAGCAAACTTATAATCGTGATACTTTTTTTCCTCGATAATGCCTTTAAAAATGGCCATTTGTGCCTGAAAATAGGATTTAACTTGATTAGTACCTGAAGACATCACCAAACTATCTGCTTCATCATACTTCTTCACTAATAACAGATTTTTAACGTATTCTGCCAGATACTCTTGATTATCAGGATATAAATCATGAAGATGTTTACTGAAATAAGAAGCTTTCAGATAATTGTTTTCATAGCTTATATTTATGTATGAAAGATCAGAAAATGATTCTGCTTTTAATAATATTGATTTTTTAGCAGCAATTTGGAGTTCTTCTAATCCCTTGACTCTGTTTCCCTTTCGGAAAAAAATTATTAGCGGCCTGAAGACGGGATGAACTTTGGGATATACCTCGCGGTAATAATTATAGAGGCCTGTAAAGAAGAAGAAATCTGAATAAACAGAAGTAAAGTCAAACGACCTTTTTATAAACGGGTAAGTACTTGTTGCAAGAGGAAATACATCATTATTCTGGTCGTTATCAGCATAAAATGTTAACAGCAACCCTCTTGCACAAAGGTTTGCCAATAGATACTCAGCCACACAAGATGGATTTTTGTTTTTTTCACAAAGTGCGATACAATGTCTCATATCTTTTTCAAATGAAGAAGCGGCAGCCGAATTACTAAGAAGCGGATAATTTTCCCAATATGTAATGGTGCCTTTAAACAGTATTACAACCGGATGTTCTGGATAAAGCTGGCTGATCTTTCTGAGAGCATCATGAGTATAAGCGAAATGCATATTGTAAACGCTGTCAATACCCTTTTTAACCAGTTTTAATGAAGCAGTATCCTGAAGTATTTGTGCATTAATCGTTGATGTACTTAACCAGAATGAAACTACAATGAATTTGATACATATTTTAAATCCATCTTTCATTGAAAAAATATTAATTTATTTAAGCATTTCAAAGTTAGTTGATCTATCTATTCCTTTAACAATGATTCTGTTACTCCAGATTATTATGATTGCTAAGTTTCCATTAAATAATTAACTTCTGCATATAGACATTGTGATGTATATGGTTTATGTCTGAACCATTAGTTAAATATTGTCATTGATCCCTAAAACAATTTCGATCGTCAATCCCATGCTTCTCATTTTCTTCTTATGGGCTATAGTGAATCCGGCTTCCTTAAGGGATTCCTCTGCATAAATAGGTCTGCAATCAACAAAACTTGAAATTTTTCTATGTGCCCACTCATAGAGCTTTAGTATTAAAGACTTATCGCCCTCCTTTGACATGCTTGCAACTCCTAGCTTTCCACCAGGCAATGTCCGGTTCCAAAACCAATCTCAAGAACGGTTTCACCACTTTCAATGTTTAGCTGTTGCAGGGCAAGATTTCTATATTTACTCTCGAAGCCTCCGGCAAAATAATCATAGAAATGACTTATTCTGTCATAACTTTTCTTTGCCTGAAGTTTAGTTCTCAATACACGTTGGATAATATGATTGTTTGAACTCATCTTATTATTTATTTCTAGTTCACCTTAAAACAAGATATCTGTAAACAATTATTTATAAATTTATACAATTTAATGTTTGTCACTCAAAAAAGAGTAATTCAGTGCGATGAGTGTCTAATTAAATTTTATTGCAAATTTCTGTCAGGTCAGCATTTTAATATTTGGTCACAGGTCCACTGAAATTTTTATTTTTGAAAGATTGATTCTTCAGGTCATGATTCTCAGGAAAACCATGCTACGGATTAAAGAAATCATTAAAACGCTAAGAGAGAGGATGGATCCCATAATGTATCTGGGTGAAAAGTATATGAAACAGGTTCTTGAATACCTTCGTACTTCTGAAACTATTTTTTTGCTTTTGTTTGCCAACATAATTGGTGTTGGGGCTGGATTTGGAGCGATTCTTTTTCGATGGATGATTTCGTTTTTTCAAAATCTTTTCTTCAATCAGGGGCAACATGTTCTTTCTTTTCTTGGGTCATATTATGTCATCATTATCCCGGCCATAGGTGGTACTGTTGTGGGATTGCTGGTGTATTTCTTTGCAAGAGAAACGAAGGGTCATGGTGTACCTGAAGTTATGTTAGCAGTGGCAACCGGCGGAAGTAAGATAAGACCGCGTGTGGCGGCCATGAAGGCACTGGTTTCTTCAATATGCATAGGTTCCGGTGGCTCAGTCGGAAGGGAAGGTCCCATAGTGCAGATCAGTTCAGCAATAGGTTCAACCCTTGGGCAATTATTCCGCTTATCGGAAGATAAGAAAAGGATTCTTATTGCATGCGGTGCTGCTGGTGGAATTGCCGCTACTTTTAATGCTCCCCTTGCCGGAATATTTTTTGCACTGGAAGTAATCTTGAGGGAATATGGCACTCGGTATTTTTCATCTGTTGTGCTTTCAGCTGTTACAGCCACAGTGGTTTCAAGGACTTTCCTGGGATCCAATCCTGCCTTTATTACTCCCCCATATGAATTGCTAAGTAGCTGGGATCTCCTTTTCTACTTTGTTTTGGGATTTATTGCAGCCATTACCGGTTGGATGTTCATCAAAATACTCTATAAATGTGAGGATCTGTTCGATAATGTAAGAATACATCCCTTTCTGAAACCGGCTGTCGGGGGGTTGATTCTGGGTACAATTGGTTTATATTTTCCTCAGATTTTCGGCGTTGGTTACGCTTCAATTGAAAAGACACTGAACGGACAAATGGGGCCATTGCTTGTTTTTGGATTGGTGGGATTAAAAATTCTGGCAACTTCTCTTACTCTTGGATCGGGCGGATCCGGAGGCGTTTTTGCTCCTTCACTCTTTATTGGTGCAATGCTGGGGAGTTCATTTGGTTCTCTACTTCATTTGTTATTCCCTGCACTGCCTGTGTCTCCTGGTGCATATGCCCTGGTCGGAATGGCAGCTGTGTTTGCGGGAGCTGCCCAGGCTCCGATATCAGCTATCCTTATATTGTTCGAGATGACAGGCGATTACAAGATCATTTTGCCTCTTATGATCGCCTGTGTGATCTCGACTCTTGTTTTAAAAAGAATTTCCAGAGATTCTATTTACACTCTTAAACTCAGACGCAGGGGGATCGATATTCTTAAATTAAAAGAGGATGACTTGATGGAGAAGATTAAAGTTTCGGAAGCGATGCATAAAAAGGTAATTACGGTTAATGAGTCCACGTTGGTCAGAGATGCAGGACTGATGTTAAAGTCCACTTCTCACAGAGGATTTCCCGTGCTGGATAGCAATGGCCGGCTTAAAGGGATGGTCACGCATCAGGATATCAACAATGCATTTAATAGCGGGCAAGGGAATCTGAGCGTAGCAGAGATTATGACCAGCAACCTTATCTTTTGTTACCCGGATGAAACTCTGAAGGATGCACTTGAGAAGCTGGGAGAGAGGAACATCGGACGCATTCCGGTCGTTGAGAACGATGATCATGGACATCTTATCGGATTGATTACGCGGAAAGGAATAATTGCCGCTTATAATTTGGAACTCCAGAAACAATCAGGACAGAGGGAGGCGTGAATTTATTCTAAAACTTTTAAAATGATTTCCCGGGGATCGCGAACTGTCCTGGAAAATATTCACTCTACTATCGACTTTAAAAGCTTATATTTAATCTTCTTCCAATTTCGATTATCCTGGATATAACCATGTCATTGAAAATATTATATGTCACAGCTACCAGCGCCGAAGCCGATGCACTGAAAAAAATCAAAGGCATTATGCCTGAAGGCGAAAGATTCCGTTTTGGCAACCTGGAAATAATTCTCCTTGTATCCGGAGTAGGATCTGTATCGACAGCCTGGGCTATGAAGCAATGGTTATCAATGAATGAAAAACCCGATCTTGCAATTAATGCCGGGATTGCAGGAAGTTATAGAGATGAGCTGATTATCGGAGATGTTGTTATGCCTGTTTCGGACTGTTTTGCAGATGCAGGAATCGAAGATGGCAATAAATTTTTTACGCTTTCCGAAGCAGGCCTGATCGGTGCAGATGAGTTCCCTTACAAGGATGGCCTTCTATATGCAGACATGAGTTATAGTGATAAGATGAAAGGCTTATTAAAACCCGTCAGGGCGATAACAGTCAATACAGCTACCGGCTCTGAAACTTCCAGGGAAAAGTTATTGAAAAAATTTAATCCTGACATTGAGACGATGGAAGGTGCAACTTTTTTCTATATTTGCTCCCGGGAAAATATTCCTTTTCTGGCTCTGAGAGCAATCTCAAACAAGGTTGAACCGCGCAATAAAAATAATTGGAACATTGCTCTTGCCCTTAAAAATCTGTCAGAAAAACTTATTGATGTACTTTTAACACTGTAGTGAAAATATGAGATTAACTTTGGGTTTTTCGCCATGTCCTAACGATACATTCATTTTTGATGCAATGGTGCATGGCAGAATTGATACTGAAGGGTTGGAGTTTGATTATTTTCTTACTGATGTTGAAGAGTTGAACAAAAGAGCTCTTAGTTCAGATGTTGATATTACAAAAATTAGCTACCATGCCTATGCTTATGTGGCACAGAACTACCTGATTCTGGATGCCGGAAGTGCCCTTGGTCACCGGAATGGACCATTACTGATAAGCAAGCGTCGTATTGGTATCTCGGAACTACCTGGTCTGAAGATTGCAATACCGGGTAAGTACACAACTGCCAACCTCCTCTTCAGTATAGCCTGGCCTGATGTGGTCAACAAGACTGAATATCTCTTTTCAAATATTGAAGATGCACTTTTAAAAGATGAAGTTGACGCCGGACTTATAATCCATGAAACAAGATTTACATATTACAGAAGAGGGCTTCATAAATTAGCAGATATGGGGGAGTACTGGGAAAAACTTACAGGACTACCAATACCTCTTGGAGCAATTGTCTTAAAGAGAAATATTCCTGATGATATTGCTCTGAAAGTCAATCGCGTAGTACGAAGAAGTCTTGAATATGCATACAAAGATTCATTTGCCTCTTACGATTTTGTCTCCGGTAATGCCAGGGAGATGGACAGCACCGTTATGAATAACCACATCAAGCTATTCGTGAATGAATATACCCTCAACCTGGGCAACAAAGGAAGAAAGGCAATTGTTGAACTCTTCAGGATAGCCGGAGAGGAAGGAGTTATACCTCAATTACCGGGCAGGATTTTTCTTACAACACTCTGATCAAACTGCGGTTTAAAAATGCTAAATTTGAACATAGATAACTGTTCATTGTTTTAGTTTTGAAACTATTAATTCAAAAATATCTAAATTATGGCATTTGAACTACCAAAACTTCCGTACAAGCTAAACGCACTTGTCCCATACATAAGTGAAGAGACGCTTGATTTCCACTATGGTAAGCATCATCAGGCTTACGTTAATAACCTGAATGGATTAATACCTGGTACCGGATTCGAGAAATCCGATCTGGAAACAATTATTAGAAAAGCTGAAGGTGGCATTTTTAATAACGCAGCCCAGGTATGGAATCATACATTCTATTTCGAGTCTTTTGCACCTAATGGATTAAAATTACCAAAGGGTGATCTTGCCGAGGCAATAAAAAGTTCATTTGGTTCATTCGATTCGTTTAAGGAACAATTTAATAAAGCTGCAGCCACTCTTTTTGGAGCCGGCTGGGCCTGGCTGGCAAAAAATGAAGACGGAAAACTTCAGATTATACAGGAATCTAACGCAGGCAATCCTCTTCGACGAGGACTAAAACCTCTGTTAACCTGCGATGTATGGGAACACGCATATTATATTGATTACAGAAATAAGCGCCCCGATTACATAAAGTCGTTCTGGGAGATTCTTGACTGGGAAAAGATTTCAAATCGGTTCTGATTATTTTGGCATGCTTAATAATTATTGAATCAAAAAGAGATTTGCTCCTTTGCATAACCCTTTGGATTAACAAAAATACAGATCATGAACTTAAAGGAACTTATATTAAAAACCCGGTCTTATCGTCGTTTCGATGAATCATACCAAGTTGACGCCAAAACACTTGAATCGTTTATTGATCTTGCACGGCTGTCGTCATCCGGAGCAAATAAACAACCCCTGAAGTATCTCTGCTATAACTCACCAAAAGATTGTGAGAAAATCTTCCCATACTTAGACTGGGCGGGCTACTTAACTGATTGGCCTGGTCCGGAAAAAGGAGAGAGGCCAACAGCTTACATTATAATTCTTGGTGATAAATCAATAACAGAGATATTTGGCGTTGATCATGGAATTGCCGCGCATACTATTATGCTAGGTGCCACTGATGCCGGTCTTGGAGGGTGTATAATAGGATCAATTAATCGGAAAGAACTAGGCAACGAACTTTCAATCCCTGATAATTTTGAGACACTTTTAATTCTTGCACTGGGGAAACCTGTTGAAAATGTAATTATCGAAGATATCAAAGATGCAGATGTGAAATACTGGAGAGATAAAAATAAAAATCACCATGTTCCGAAAAGGAGCTTAAATGAGCTGATAGTTAAGTTAAAATAGAATATATGAAGATGAAGAGTGCTTTTTTCCTTATTACTTTCTCTTTCTTAATAATTCAATCCTGTTTCTGTCAGAAAAAAGAAGATTCAGAAGTAAGAATTCTTTTTCACGGTATCGTGATGGATGCAAGTACCCTTTCTCCGATCTCCAATTCGCAGATTTTGATCAACCGTGCTTTCTCATCGGTAAGCAGTACTGATGGGATTTTTGCATTTTATGTGAACAGGAAAGATACGATACTCTTCAAACATCTTGGCTATAAGTCAACATCAATGTTTGTAAGTGATACACTTGCAGGGCTGGAGTATGTTGCAGGGATATATATGCAAACTGACACATTGTTGATTGGAGAGGTGGTTATTGTTCCAAGGCTCACCAACCTTAAATCTGAAATGATAAGACCTCCAAGAAGGATTCCTTCAACGTTTGAAAATGCCAGGTATAACGTAGCCTTATCTGCTTATCAGGCCCGAAACACGCAGAACAGGCTGGGAGATCCGGCAACGAATTATAATTTATTACGCCAGAGACAGAAGGTTGATGCATATGAGAAAGGTGGCGTACCCTCCGACATGATAGCAGGTATTAATCCATTATTATTACTTCCGGCTGCATATCTTCTTCTTCACGGGTATCCTGAAAAACCTGCTCCTTTTGAACAGAATCTGACAGAACAGGAACTTAATCAGATTCATAAGAAGTACCTGGAATCGCTGAAGCAGCAGAAGTAAGGCATAGGGTTGTCTTTATGCCCTGCGGGCTGTCTTAACGCTTCGCTGTCAGTCGCTTCGCTCCGTCTTAATGCTTCGCTGTCTGTAACAAATTATTGATTGACAAGGCCGCAGGCCAAGACCTAAAGACAAGCGACCGAAGGGAGCAAGACTTAAAGACTACCTTATACTATCCTTTATAGAATATGGCTTTAATTATATGACTTGCCATCTTTGGATTTTCTTTCAGGCGACGTGTTGAATAACCAAACCACTGTTTCCCGAATGGCACATAGACTCTCATTGTATGTCCTTCATTTACAATGTTTTCACAAAGCCTTGGTGTTACTCCGTATAACATCTGAAACTCATACATATCCTTCGGGACATTATATTTTCTGATCAGATTATATGCGCCTTCAACAAGAGGTTTATCATGGGTGGCAATACCTACACGGATCTTATTCCTGAACATGAATTCAAGATCTTCGAGGTAATGCCGGTTAATCTCCTCATATTTTTTAAAAGCGATAGATTCAGGTTCAACATAAATCCCTTTGCAGAGTCTGTAATTTACGGGAATTGTAAGACTGTTAAGGTCCATCATTTGTTCCAGATCTTTCAATGTTCTTCTTAAGTACGCCTGTACAACAAGTCCCACATTTGCAGGAAATTCAGACTTTAGTTTACGGAATAAGACAATCTCATCATCAGTGCATGGAGAATCCTCCATATCAATTCTGATGAACCCATTGTATGTGGCAGTTTTTGCAACTATTTCCCGGATGTGTTTATGACAGATCTCCTTGTCGAGCAGTAAACCGAAGCTGGTAGGTTTAAGTGAGAAATTCCCGTCAATATGATTTTTGTAGGAAATATCAATAAGATTAAGATACTCTTTTTTATTTGACTCTGCTTCGTCAAGAGTTTTTATGAATTCCCCGAGAACATCAAGCGTTACTTTTATGTTTTTGCTATTCAGATCTTTAGATACACGCATTGCGTCATCAATAGTTTCACCGGATATATATGACCTTGAAAATATCCAGATAAATTTCTTCGGGAAATAAGGCAATATTGCAGCAATAAATTTATTGAACATAATTTGAATTTATATCTTAAATAAATTAACTTTCTTTTTATCTGTATTAAAATGCTAATAAAACAGATCTTAAATTATTTTTTAATGACCTTTGTCATCCGGGAATCATGAAAAAAGCATGAATTCATTTATTTTGAAGAAACTTTTTCATATTATGCAACCTTTTATTTTTTTGAAAAGTCTTAGAAATGTCCTCAATTTATGATGAGCGACCGGCAAATAATAGAGTTGTGTGCTAAGCATGACAGAAAAGCGCAACAGGTACTGTACGATAAGTATTCGCGTCTCCTGCTTGGTGTATGTCTCAGGTATGCAACTGATAAAGCTGAGGCTGAGGATATTTTACAGGATAGTTTTTTAAAGATATTTTATAACATAAAGGATTTTACAGGATCAGGTTCTTTCATAGGTTGGTTAAGAAAGGTAGCGGTAAACACAGCAATAACTCATTACCATAAAAACCTTAAATACAGGTATCATATTGAGATTGAGGAGTATGTGTCTGTTGAAACAGGGGTAACGAGTTTTGAGGAAGATTTTTTTACCTCTGATGAGTTGTATAAGGTGCTGAATGAATTACCGGCCGGTTACAGAATGGTTTTCAACCTGTATGCTGTAGAAGGGTATAAACATAAAGAAATCGCTGAGATGCTTGGTATAGATATAAATACATCTAAGTCGCAGTATAGCAGGGCAAAAGTTGTAATAAGAGATAAACTTGAAAAACTTGGAAAATTGAAAAGCAGTTATTCAGAGAATGGCTGAAAAATTAGGATAACAGATTAAAAGTGAATTGAAAACGAAAGGACAAAATATTAGTTTAAGGGAGTTATTCAGGAAGAAACTGGAATACGCTGAGGTTATCCCGGATGCAGCAGTCAGATCATTACTAATGCACCGCCTGGCCAGAAAAGAATTCATGCGTTTTAATCCTGCCAGATTAAACATATACTACATTGGAGGAATTCTGATTACAGGAATTACTGCCGCTTTTATTCTTTTTTCAGGGTCACAGAATTCTGTTCGTTTAATTCCGTTAAGCAAACCAGACAAATTGAACAAAACCGATACAAGCAGTTATATTGAAGTCCCGGTTGTACAACCTCTTAGAGTAGAATTGGGTAATTCAAATGTAATTCCCAATGAATCAATAAGGAGCGAAAAAGTTACACGACTTCCTGATAAGTCAGTGACCGAGGCTTTAAAAGTGGTTGAATCACATCAAAACAGCGCTCCTCTCCCGACCGGTATTACTAACTCGTTTTCTAAAACCGGTTTATTTACTGAAGTAACACCTGATATGAAAAAGCTTCAGAGTGGATTTAAACCCGAAGCATTTTTAATTGATCCGCATGATTCTGTTGGTTGTGCTCCGCTGAAAGTACGTTTTCATAATAAATCAACTTCTTATGATTCGTGCAGGTGGACCTTTGGTGACGGGGGTTATTCAAACCAAAAGGATCCTGAATGGATCTTTGATGTTGAAGGGGAATATAAAGTTGTTTTGGAGGTTTTTGGCCTTGATGGGAAACTTGTATCATCAACTGCTTCAGTGACAGTGCATCCAAGGCCCCAGGCGCATTTTGAAATTGCTCCCGAAAAGGCTGTCCTTCCTAATGATGAGATCCGTTTTCTGAATTATTCCACAAATGCTGTTCAGTTCAAATGGGATTTTGGAGATGGATCTACTTCTGAATTCTTTGAGCCCAGTCACATTTATTCAAAATTCGGTAATTGCAATGTTCGGCTTGTGGTCTATTCAGATTGGGGCTGCTCGGATTCAGTAACTGTTTTTAATGCGCTTTCTGGTTCTCAATATTTTATCAATTTCCCGAATGCTTTTATACCAAATGTTCAAGGCCCGTCAGGTGGTTATTATTCATCGAAGAGTGATGAAGCAGCACAGGTATTTCATCCCTCTTATTCAGGTGTATCTGATTATCAGTTAAAAATATTCAGCAAACTGGGGATCCAGATCTTTGAAAGCAATGATATAAATTTAGGTTGGGATGGCTATAATAATGGTCAATTATGTGAACCAGGCGTTTACATCTGGAAAGTCCGTGTTAAATTCAGAAACGGTGAGCCTTTCATAAAAATGGGCGACGTGACTCTTCTTAAAAACTGACATTTCCCGAACAATACAGGGTTTAAACTTCATCCGCTTCTTCATCACAAAATATCAGACATTCGTCTAATTTTTTTCTTTTTTTTTAAATATTTGAGGGAAGACGAATCTTTTAGATATAAAATTCGTTAAATTATATTAGATTTTAATTTCATTTGACTATTTTCGTCAATGTAAACCTAACGGGATCGACCTTGGTGAAGCGGATTATATATTTAGTTGTGCTGTCATTCATCATATTAACAGA
>PLNF01000042.1 GCA_003141715.1 Bacteroidales bacterium
AGTAGTGCAGGTTTATTTGCTGCAGATAATACACGCATTGATTCAGGAGCAACGGCCTGGATGCTGACATCTACAGCTCTTGTCCTTCTAATGATCCCGGGACTTGCAATGTTTTATGGCGGACTTGTACGTTCAAAAAATGTGCTTGGGACCATTATGCACAGTTTTGTTGCAATGGGTATCATCAGTGTTTTGTGGGTTATTGTCGGGTATAGCATGTGTTTCGGTGGAAATATTTTAGGAGGCTGGTTTGGATGGAACAAAGATTATTTTTTCTTAAAAGGAATAGACACCAAAATTATGGATGCAGGGATTCCTGAATATGTCTTTACAATGTTCCAGGGCAAATTCGCAATTATCACACCAGCAATTATTGCGGGCGCATTTGCCGAAAGAGTCAACTTTAAAGCCTATTGTTTCTTCATCGCCATCTGGAGTCTGCTGGTTTATAATCCTATTTGTCATTGGGTTTGGAGCACCGATGGTTTCCTTTTTCATCTTGGAGCTAAAGGGGCAATAGATTTTGCAGGAGGAACAGTTGTTCATATTTCTGCAGGTGTTAGTGGACTGGTAGCAGCATTATATCTTGGTGCACGCCGAGGTTATCCGTACCAGGTGATCCGTCCGAATAACATGGTGATCACTATGCTTGGTGCAGGTCTTCTTTGGGTTGGTTGGTTCGGATTTAATGCNNAGTTTTCACCAGGGAAAAGCTACGGCTCTAGGCTTTGCCTCCGGAATTCTGGCAGGATTAGTTGCAGTCACTCCTGCTGCCGGAGTAGTTCAACCTTATGGAGCAATGATTCTGGGTATTCTGGCTTCCTCGATCTGCTATATGGGCATACAGCTGAAAAACAAACTTGGATATGATGATAGTCTGGATGCATTTGGTATTCATGGGATAGGAGGAATCGTAGGCGCTTTACTTCTTACTTTCTTCATTCGCCCGTCGTGGATGCGTGATGCTGCTGAAGTTGCAAGGAGAAACTGGACAATTTGGAACCAGTTTGGAGTACAGGCACTCGCTGTGTCCATTGCAATTATTTATGCTGCTATAATGACTTTTATAATAATCTTTATACTGAACAAGTTTATTAAGTTTAAATCATCAGAGGATGATGAAATGGCAGGGCTTGACAGGTCTTATCATGGGGAAAGAGGGTATGGAATGTTAAATCCCAGTTAATCAGATAATTTTGTAAATATCAGAAAATGAAACTAATAACAGCAATCATCAGAGAAGTTCAGCTTGACAAAGTACGTGAGGCATTAATTGAAGCTGATATAAAAAGAATCACTGTCAGCCGTGTTTCAGGCCATGGACAGCAGAGAATTGAAGAGATGTACAGGGGGCAGATCATTGTTCCTGATCTGATCCCTAAAATCAGAATTGAAATAGGTGTCAATGATGCCTTTGTCGATATAACAGTTAATGCAATACTAAAAGCCGCACGTACAAACGGAGCCGGAAATGTTGGCGACGGGAAAATTTTTATAACACCACTCGAAGAATGTATCAGAATCAGAACAGGCGAGCGAGGAGGTACAGCAATTTAACGTTTCATGGTTATTAAATATGTTACCCGGGCTGAATAAGTCCGGGTTTTTTTCTGTACCTTTATATTCTCTTACTTTCTTTCTTAATTTCAATAAATCTTTGTTATTAGTCAGGAAAATCTTATGGAAAATGTAAAAAAACCAAAAGGGAAACTCTCAAGACGTAAGTTTTTGGGTAGTACGGCAACAGTCGCTGCTTTTTCGATGATGCCGGTAAATTTATTCAGCAAGAGTACTGCTGTTGCTAAAGATCAAACCGGAACAACACCAAACTCAAGTTTTGGTGGTGTTCAGATTGGCGCTATTACTTATAGCTGGCGTAGTATGCCCGGTGGAGTTGAAAATATAATTAAATATTGTAAAGAAGCCGGCATCAGCTCAATTGAATTGATGAGCGATGATGTTGAAGAATATCTTGGAGCGCCTAAAAATCCTATGATGGGAATGTTCGGTCCTCCTCCTCCTCCTAAGGCTCCGGCCGGTGCTCCAGCAGCTGCTCCTCCTGCTGCCCCTCCTCCTGCACCGCAACGTCCGGAATTGACTGCGGAACAGAAAGCTGCAATAGAAAAATACAATCAGGAGATGAAAGGATGGCGTTTAGCTTTGCCTATGTCAAAATTCGATGATGTACGTAAGATGTTCGACGCTGCCGGCATTAAAATTCATATTGTCAAATTTTCTCCAGCACGATGGTCAGATGAGGAGATTGATTATGCTTTTAAAGCCGCTAAAGCATTGGGAACAAAAGGTGTAACCGAAGAACTTGGAATGGAAGCCGTGAAAAAACTCGCTCCTTTTGCAGAAAAGCATGGGTTATATGCAATATTCCACACTCACATGCAATTTGCAACACCTGGGTTCAGCTATGACCCATTTATGGCCATTTCACCTGCAGTGATGTTTAACTTCGACTCAGGACACTTTTTTGGTTCAACGGGGAAACATCCGAACACAATAATTGAAAAGTATCACGATCGTATTGTCAGTATCCACATTAAAGACAAGACCGGTCCAAAGACTGATCCCGCCAATACAAATCAGGTATGGGGTCAGGGCGAATGTCCTCTTGAGGACATTCTTCTGCTGATAAAACAGAAAGGATGGCCAATCTTCTGTGACATTGAGCTGGAATATGATATAAAGCCATGGTCAAATGCTGTGAAAGAGGTTAAGACCTGTGTACATTATGCAAGACAGATCCTGATTTAGGAATTGGTAATGCGGCCTTAAATAAATTAACCCGGTCAGTTTTAAAACTTGCCGGGTTTTTTCTTACTTGACCAAAACCCAAATTATGAATGCCAGGGTCTCTCACGTTTTCCCAGGCTTCCCAATATATCAATTGTTGTGTTTACATCATCAACTACCTGGAAATCATACATACCAAGACATACAAAATCGGCACCATTCTCATAGGCCCAGCGTATTCCATTTTCCGGTTGTATTGAGCCGGCAGCCAATACCTTGAAACCAAAGAACGGAACATCAATGGACCTGAAAGTCTCAATGGTCTGTTCATAAAACTGATCCCACATATTATCATTCCATTGATTACGATCTGTTATCGGTATTGTAGGATAAGTCGGATATTCCTTCCTGTTTTCAGGAGGTGTCACCGACCAGTATTTGTCGTGATGAAAAGTTTTGAAATAATAATCTGGCTTAACACCAATATTTATAGAAGCCTGGATACTCTTTATTGAATGTGCGCCGACACCTGCAACAAGACCCTGACTACGTATGTATTCAACAGCTTTCAGTAAAACATCAATTGCATTGGTTTTTGCCAGTCCGTCTGTATTCTCTCCCTGGATATAAATAAAATCGGCGCCATTGTCAACAGCCTTCTTAATCGGGGCGAGCCTGTCATCTGGCTGACCGATAGAGCACTGGCAATTGTTCAGCATTTTACTTCCTGTTTCCTTTTTGTATTCATTAAAGGCCTTGTATTGAAATTCCACGAGGTTACAAAAGTTGATGCCGGCCTGTTCAGCAACAGCCCATGTTTCCTTCATTTTTGTATCGGTAAACCAGTGTTTGCTAAGTTGCCCGACATAAGAAAGATCTCTTGAATGCGACCATCCGCCCATAGGATTGCAGCCTATTACAAGCCTGCTGATCTCATGTTTTCCCAGCTTTCCTTTTGGAAGCACACCTTTCAGGTTCTTTAAAGAAGACTTTGCCTCTTCGGTAAGGTAGCCCTGGTCTTTTGATAAAATACGGGCAGCTGCTGATGCGATCGAAAAGCTGCCAACAAAGGGAAGCGCTGCTAACCCTTTCAGCAAATTCCTTCTGCTCTCTGATACTCCGGATTTTCTTTCCACGTTTTTATTTTTTGTAATTTATACCACCTCATTATTCGGATACCCAAGGTATTAATTTATTATGAGTATCGGTAATCATGCAAATAAATTCATTGATTTTCTTCGTTTACCCCGGCCCCATGGGGAGCGAAGAAAATCAATTTACTCCCCTTGGGGTTGGGGTAAATAAATTGATTTTCAAGCGATTTTGAATTTCATATTTATGATTACCGATAGTCATATAATTTATTATCTTTAAAACATGCAAAATAAACCGAAGCCTCGTATATGCTTTAAAATCTTATTTTTAATCCAACACCATTTACCGAAGCTAAACCTTTAAACTTAAACAGTTCAGCTTCAATTTTAATATGCCTTTCTTTTGACTTTCCAATTGCCCATAAAGGAATTCCAACAGCCAATAATCCAAGTCCGCCAATCATAACCCCGCGATATGTATTCACTTTATCTCCGGAAGGTTCTCCATTAGCACTATCATTATATACTTTCCAATACAATAAATTACCAACAAAAAATGTCACACCACCAATAACGGTTAATGCTGTACCAATTCTTTCCATCTTTTTATCCTTCCCCAGGGCATCCTCAAATATCAAAGAGCTTTTTGATTGTGCTTTTACTGAAAATGTGAAGATTGTAAGCAATAAAACAAGAATCAGATTTTTCATAATCTATCTTTTACGGTAATGTGAGTCTCTTCATTTCAAAGTTAAACATTATAAACCGATCATACTGCCCTTATCACAAAAAGGACATTCAACTCGCCATTTCATACAATATCAAATGTTAAATTGGTCGGTGAAAGCACTTTCCCTCAACCAGAGGAGATTTCTCCAGGTCATCTTGATGTTATTGTTTCCTGATGAACTTCCTTAGTTCAAACGAACTATTCTGGAATTATTTTGAAAATGTTTAGTTGCCCGGATTTTTTTGTTTCGTGTTTAGGAGTTTCATAACTTTATCACAATGAATTATTAACATGGCAAGTCTCATCCCGGGTTACGAATACGACATCTTCATCAGCTATCGTCAGAAAGACAACAAGCACGACGGCTGGGTTACTGAGTTTGTCGATAACCTACAGGGAGAACTCGAATCGACCTTTAAGGAAGAGATCAGCGTTTATTTTGATATCAACCCTCATGACGGGCTATTAGAGACTCATGATGTTGATGCCTCACTGAAAGATAAACTGAAGTGCTTGATCTTTATTCCAATTATTTCCCGCACCTATTGCGATGCTAAATCATTTGCATGGGAGCATGAATTCAAAGCATTTGTGGAACAGGCTTCACAAGATCAGTTCGGATTGAAAGTAAAACTGCCTAATGGCAATGTGGCAAGCAGAGTACTTCCGGTTCGTATTCATGATCTGGATAATGAAGATATGAAATTGTTCGAGGGAGTCACTGGAGGTGTGATGAGAACATTAGATTTTGTGTTTAAAACAACATCTGGAGTAAACAGACCTCTGAAGGCTAAAGAGGATCATCCAAACGATAATCTTAACAAAACTTACTATCAGGATCAGATTAATAAGGTTTCTCTTGCTATAAGAGAAATTATTTCTGCGATAAGACAATATGGACAAAAGCATGAAGAAGTCCCAAAAGAAGTCTTTAAACCAATATCCGTTCCAAGGAAAAGTAATAAAACAAAAATCATCGTTAGATTAGTTATTGCATTTGCATTGATAATTCTTGGCTATTTCTTGATCCCAAAATTTTCTAAACCAAAAGAACAGATTGAAAAATCAGTTGCTGTTTTACCCTTTATAAATGACAGTCCGATTGATAGTAATAAATACTTCATCAACGGCGTAATGGAAGATATACTGAGTGATCTGCAGACAATTAAAGAGCTCAGGCCAATATCCCGCACATCTGCTGAAAAGTACCGAACTACAACCAAATCAATTCCTGAAATAGCAAAAGAACTAGGCGTAAATTATATTGTCGAAGGCAGTGGACAAAAGTCTGGTAATACAATACGCCTGAGTGTCAAGTTATTCCGAGTCTATAAAGAGAGCCCTCTCTGGGGAAACTCCTATGAACAGGAAATGCATGATGCCAGAGATATTTTCAGAATGCAGAGTCAGATAGCTGAGGCAATAGCAACTGAATTAAAAGCAGTGATAACGCCTCAGGAAAAACAACTTATTGAAAAAACACCTACAATAGATCTGGCAGCTTATGAAGCTTATCTTCAAGGCATTTTTTATTATAGAAAATTCACTCAACCTGACGGGGAGGTTGCTTTGCAGTATTTTGAGAAGGCAATACAGAAAGACCCGAAATATGCCCTTGCTTATGTTGGTATTTGCAAAGTTTGGCAATTTCGAGAGAATGCTTCATTTGCATCTCCTTCGGAGGCAACACCCAAAATAAAGGCTGCTCTAACAAAAGCTCTTGAATTGGATAGTACTCGATCAGAAGTTTATGTAGCCTTGGAAGAAGTTAAAACTTATGAAATGTGGGATTTGAAAGGTGCTGAGTCAGCGATTAAGAAAGCTATTGCACTTAATCCCAATAATTCGGATGCCTACTGTATGTATGAAGAGATCCTGATCATAACGGGACGGATGAAAGAAGCGATGGAACAAGTTGAGTTTGCTCTTAAGCTGGATCCGCTGGATCCCTTGTTCAAAGCAGAATATGGCTTGACTTTGTTTTTTTCTCGCAGGTATGAAGATGCCATCACGATATTTCAAGATATACTAAAAACGGATCCTGCAAATGAGTTAGCCTTAGAAACTCTTCCAGGGGCTTTCCACCAGATCGGAAGGTACAAGGAAGAGATGGAAGCATGGAAGTCATATTATAGTATCATTTTTAAAGATTTTACCAATGTCTTTGATCAGGGTTATTCTAAGGCAGGTTATGTCGGTGCACTGAACCTTGAAGCCGATACCCTCATAGCGCAGTCAAAAACTAAAAATATTAATCCTTGGGAAATTGCGCTTATTTATTCCTGTGCCGGGAATAAGGAGCGAGCAATGGACATGTTAGAGCGTGCTTATGAAGTGCATGATCCCAATGTAGTCTATATGTTATACCCTGTATTTGACAGTCTGCGTAACGAGCCTCGTTTTCAGGAGCTGGCCAGGAAGTTGAATGTCCCATACAAATAGATTTTTTTGACTTGGGTTTATTAATATCGTAACTTGCATCAGCTAACCGAATTCTGATATTTTAGTTTTAGCAATTAACCTAAAAGCCAATCTAATGAAAACATTTTGTTTAACCATATTGATTGGAGTCTTGCTGTTAATCTGTGCAAACGGAGTACAGGCACAACCCACACAAACTCAACTAAATCAAATTGAGTTGATAAAAAGAGTTGTTGAAAAAACTCAGATTAGTACTTCTCATAAACCATTAGACTTTGAAAACTTTCAAAGCTCTTTACTCCTGGTCATTTCCAATTCCACTGGTCAATCCGTACAATCAAATGATGACAAACCGAATTTAACTGATCTGGGCAGGAAAATAGAAAATAGAGTCAGTTTTACTACCTCTAATTCAACTTACGAAAAGATCCAGGCCACCGGCGGCCAAAAAATTAGAGTAAAAGCTACTATACTTATAATAAATGGGGATACTCTGGAGCCTGAAGAAATAAGCACAAGGGGGCAAACATCACTCTATTACAGAAGAAAAAGTTACAATATCAGCCTCAAATCCGAAGCATTATTCCGGCACGGAAAAAGAACTGAATCATTAAAAAAGTTTTTTGTAATAAGCCTTTCCATGGATAAAAACTACAGCAGTAACCGTCTGGCTTTCGAAATGATGGAAACTGCTCAGTTATTTCACCTTTTTTATTCTTATTGTGAACTACGTATAAATGGTCAGAGTGAAGGAATCTGTATGGTCACTGAACGACCTGAGGATTGGGCGCTGAAAAAGAAAAATTCTCCTTTGTTGATACGCAGGGGATATAACAGCAGTATAAAGAAAATAAAGACAGGAACAAATAATGAAAGCGACAAAGCTAAAAATTACAAGAGCTATTTCAGACAGATTTACAGATCTTTAAATAAATATAAAGGTGAGGAACTTTATAAGACTCTGTCAGACTGGCTCGACATGAAGGTTTATATGAAATGGCTTGCTTTCAATTTTTTCGTTCGAAATGGCGACTATACCGATGAAGTCTATTTCTTTATTGACCCGGGCACTAATAAATTTAGTATCATTCCCTGGGATTATGATGATTTATTTTCTGTAGCCCCTCACGAAGGATATGCCGAGAGCAGAAAATTTCTTGGTGACAAATTATTTTTTTCAACTGAAGATCTATTGGATAAAAAGATAGTTACCGATCCGTATCTGTACAAGATCTACCTTATTCAACTTGGAGAATTGATGAACCAGCTGTCATCTGATGTTTTAAAAAGAGTTTTTGAAAACACTTACGCTGAGTTATATCCTTATTATTCAGACAATGAGATTATAAGCAAATCGCAATATGACCTTTACAAGGATGATAATCTGATAAAACTGAAAAGTGACTTGTTATCTGTATACGAACAATTAATAATTTACAGAAACTACTATTTAAAATATCTGATCTTATGAACACAAGACTTATTTTCAGATTTCATCCTGGGTTTTTGCAAAGGGAACTTCCCTAAGTCTTTTTTTCTTATTCCCTGAATAAAGAAACTGCTTCTTTCATAAGAGTCGATATTGGAAGCTCCTGGGGACATACTTCCTCGCATTCCTTACATTCAGTACATTTGCCGGCTTTGCCATTTACACTGATGTAACCCGTCAGCCACGGATTCGGGTCATTCCAGACTGCCGCATTGTTCAGAGCAGCCAATACATCTGGGATATCCACTCCTGATGTTTTCCACCACTTGCTCCATGCTGTTCATGCCGGAGAGAAGGCTTGATACGCCGGCATCGTTCCACACGTAACGCAATGCCCATTCAGCAGGGATCAGTTAAATTTGAGTTAAGAACATAAAACGAGTAGATAGGTTATTCTCCGGAATAAAATCAGTCTCAAACAATTTCTTATTTTATCAGGTGTTTTATTGATATTCTATTTTGGAGTAAAATATTTACATTTGAACATCTGGAATTACCTATTAGTAAAAATAAATTGAAGCCTTAGACTCGAATCTCCGTTTAAAATAATTGAAAGCCTTGTTGAAAATAAAATGCTCTGAATATTCATCAATATGGAAACTTTAGCACAAATCCAAAAGATTAAAGAACCCAAAAAGCTCAGCCAACGGGTCAAATGGTTAAGGGATTACTATTTTTCGGGTGCTAACCGAAAATGGAATAATGAGTTTTCTCCATGGACCACAGGAACCCCCTGGGACATCCAATATGATGAGATCACATACTACATAGTTCCAGAAACCTATCCTTTTCTGGAAACTTTTAAATCTTCAATAAAGCAGGCCGCCCGGAAAGTCGACATTCCTCATGATTTTTATTCATTGAGCCTTCCGGAACGAAAAGCATGGTTCCTGATAGAAACGATGGTAAATTATGTTCCTCAGGAACTTCTGCCCGGCGATTTAATTGCAGGAGGGCGGTTCAATATGATGACTTCCATGTGCTGGACTGAGCAGGAAACCAAAGAAGTTAACCGGTTAATATATGGTAAAAAGGGTTCCAGGGCAAAAATGAAATGGTTCCATGATCATGGCTATGGGAATTCGGGGGCCACTTCAGGTCACATCATTCCGGGCTATGAAAAAGCTTTAAATATTGGCTGGAAAGGGATCCATGGGGAAATAAAAAGTTTCTATGAAGCACTGACTGCCAAAGAGAAAGAAAGTTCAAGAGGCGCTCAGCTCAGGGCCATGATGACCGCCGCCGTGCTTCCTCGCGAATTAGCCAAAAAATATAGTGCCCTTTGCTCGCAGAAAGCGGCAGGGGGAAATGAGGGAGTACGCAAAAGGGAACTTCTTCAGATGGCCGAAAATCTTCAAAATGTACCCTGGGAACCTGCAGAAACTTTTTGGGAAGCCGTACAAGCTCTCTGGTTAACGCACATGCTTGTGATGAGTGACGAAAACTATCCGGGTCCCGGAGTTTCCTTTGGCAGGATTGACCAATATTTATTTCCCTACTGGCAAAAATCTTTATCCGAAGGCATGGATCGGGAGTTTGGAAAAGAAATTCTGAAAACGTTCTGGATACACGCTAACACAGCCTATGATGCACTGATCAGAGTGGGCGCAAACCAGGGAATTACCGCCGGCTACGGGCAATTAATTACCTTATCGGGAATGGGTTTCGACATGAAAGATGCCACCAACGACCTGACTTATGCCATGCTTGAAGTTATAGACGAAATGTCACCCATCCTGGAACCAAAACCCAATGTGCGGTTGCATGGAAATTCACCCGAAAAGTTATTGGATAAACTCGTCGAAATGATTTCAGGCAGCCAGGGAGCGCCATTCCTTTTAAATTTTGACGAACGTTCAATGGCGGGTTTAATGCGGGAAGCCAAAATCGGAAACTATGAATCTTTGATCAATGAATCAACTCTTTATAATTATGCTCCCGTAGGATGCCTCGAAAACTCAATGTGTGGAAATGACCGTTCCGGAACTGTGGACAACAACCTGAATCTGCTGAAAGCAGTTGAATTGGCATTGAACGGAGGTAAAGACCTGAATGTTTTTGTGGATCCCATCACCGGCAAAAAAGAAAAAATTAAACAGGATGGTTCCAAAACAGGTGATGCCACTAAATTTGAAACATGGGAAGAATTTAAAAACGCATATGTTCAGCAAACGAAATATATAATTGAGAAATGTGTGGATCTATACGAAGTTTCTGAATCCATCAGGGCGAAATATATTCCAACTCCTTATCTTTCCTGTCTTATAAAAGGCTGTGCCGAAAAAGGAACTGATGTTACGGGAGGAGGGGCGGAAATAGGATTTACCACCATTGAAGCTGTCACCTATGCCACTACTGTAGATTCTCTTTTAGCCATAAAATATCTCGTATTTGACAAGAAAGTGGTTACTATGAAGGAATTGCTCATGGCTTTGAAATCTAATTGGAAAGGCTATGAAGTTTTGCAGACAAGGGCAAAAAATCGCGCACCAAAATACGGACGTGATGATGATGAAGCAGATAAAATGGGTCAATTCGTTATGGAACTATGGACCTCAGAAACCTGGAAACATGAAACAATCTCCACACATCGCAGGTTTCGGCCAGGAATGCTGAGCTGGAATTATTGGGTGGGCGATGGCTATGTTCTGGCAGCCAGTGCAGATGGCAGGGCAAAAGGGCAATTTTTATCCAATGCCATTTGTCCCTCCAATGGCACCGATGTCAAAGGACCTACCTCCAACACCAATTCGGTTGGGAAAGTTCTCGGAGGCCGGACCGAAAAGGGTGATTGGAAAGATTTCGTAAACCTGCTGCCCAATGGAGCCAGCCATACCATTACTTTTAATCCTTCTTTTTTAAAGGATGGCGAGCACAAAGAGAAATTCAAAGCTTTTTTAAAAGGGTATTTGGAAAACGGCGGAACTGCTCTGCAAATAAATATTTTAGATCCCGATATGCTGATAGATGCCCAGAAACATCCCCGGAATTATCGTCATCTATTGGTGCGCGTTACCGGATATAATGCCTATTTTACTTCCATCGGGCGGGAACTTCAGGATGAAATTATTGCCAGGATAAGTCATGAGAAGATTTAGGTTCTGGTTTGAAAAATGGAATTGATGGCTGAAAAAAATATCATTTATGGCCGTCTTTTGGAAATCCAAAGGATGTCTACTGAAGACGGTCCCGGAATCAGGACAACTGTTTTTTTAAAGGGTTGTTATTTGAGCTGCCAATGGTGTCACAATCCGGAAAGCATCTCTTTTAAGCCCCAACTGCAATAGCTGAAATCAAATTGTATTGGATGCAAAAGTTGTGTTTCTGTTTGCCCCAATCAAGCTCTTTCTTTCATTGAGGATGAAATTATTATCGACAGAAATTTCTGTAAGGCAGACGGAGAATGTACTGAAGAGTGTCCTTCCGGAGCCCTGGAATTGATGGGAAAAGATGTTTCGGTTGACGAGGTTGTAAAAGAAGTGCTCAAAGACAAATCCTTTTTTGAAAAATCAGGGGGCGGGATCACTCTTTCGGGTGGAGAACCCATCATGCAACACGAATTTGCGTTAACATTCTTCAAAAAGATTAAAGAAAATGGAATCCATACGGCGCTCGATACCTGCGGATTGGGAACGCTTTCAGCCTATGAAAAAATCTTGCCTTATACGGATTTGATCCTGTATGATATCAAAGAAATTGACCCGGAGAAACATAAGCAGTTTACAGGCATTTCAAATAAAAAAGTGCTGGAAAACCTGAAATTAATTTCAGAATGGATGAACATCAATAACAAGCCTGAAGAGCTGTGGATAAGAACCCCCATCATTCCGGATGCTACCGATACAGATGAGAACATTATGGGGATTGGAAAGTTCATTTACGAAAACGAACTTCATCCAACCCGATGGGAACTTTGTGCTTTTAATAATTTATGCAACGATAAATACTTGCGACTTGGTATTCCATGGCTTTTTGAAAAGAAAGATCTGATAGAAGCCGAAAAAATGGAACATTTTTTAAAAACAGCCAAAAACTCAGGAGTAGACAAACAAATTGTTTTGAGTACCGGCCCGGTTAAATCAAAAGAAAAAGCCCGGATCAAAAGCACCATTGATCCAAAGCCGATTGACTTTTGTAAAATTACCGGATTACCGGAAAAAGATTAAGTGAACCTGGAAATGCGATGATTGAATTTCAAGGAATAAAAAATGAATGCTAATTGTTTTGAAAAATAAACCCAATAGGCCCCATGAAAATGAAACACTATTTCAGTCCTGAAGACATTAAAGCCTTTGAACCGGAGAACAAAATAGGTCTTCTGGCCACCCAAAACGAACAAGGTTTACCCCATCTTACCCTGATCACCACCATGCAGGCAAATGGTCCTACCGAACTTGTTTGGGGACAGTTTACAGAGGGTGTCAGCAAGAAAAACATCATTTCAAATCCTAAAACCGGGTTTTTGATCATGACCCTGGATAAGTGTCTTTGGAGAGGGAAAGCCATCTGGAAGCAATCAAAAACTGAAGGTGAGGAGTACGTCAGGTTTAATAAACTTCCCATGTGGCGATATAATTCCTACTTCGGATTGCATACCATCCATTATATGAATCTGGTTGAAACTACTGAAAAAGCTTCTCTTCCTGTCGCGGGCATTGTGTTATCGGCCCTGTTGACAAAAATCTCAAAAAGCAATGCCAAAACCAAAAAAGATGGACGGATATTCAATGCATGGACGGAAGCATTTTTTAATAAACTCGACACCTTGAAGTTTCTCGCATATGTGTCTGAAGATGGTTTTCCAATCATTATTCCTTTGTTGCAATGCCAGGCTTCCGACAGCCATCGACTGGTATTTCATCCCGGGGTTTATACCGATGAATTGAATTCCATAAATAAAGGCACTGATGTGGCTGTTTTTGGCCTGAGCCTGGCCATGGAAGACGTGTCGGTTCGGGGTAAGTTCACTGGTTTTAAAAGACATCAGACCATAAAACTCGGGATCATTGAATTGAATTGGGTTTATAATTCCATGCCTCCAATTCCAGGTCAGATCTATCCGCCTGTTGAAGTAAATGCTGTTGAAGATTTTGGTTAAGTTGTGGTTTAGGAAGCCAAGTCCTGAGAATTCGAAATTCCTCCACGTACCAAATGTTTGCCATGCCTGTGGAAAACTATAAACTGGTATACAAATTCATATTCGTGATAAATGACATTCCAGATGACTTAGTGGATGAAAGGAGAATGTTAAACTGGCTCTAGAAGCAGCTGCTGTCGGTGGTCATAATAAAATCATGATGAGTCCTCCCGGCACAGGGAAGACTATGTTGGCCAAGAGATTACCGACAATAATTCCGCCTCTTACACTTGAGGAGGCTCTTGAAACTACCAAAATACATTCGGTAGCAGGCAAGATAGATGATCATACTGCACTTATGACAAAAAGGACATTCCGATCGCCGCATCATACAATATCAGATAATGCTATTGTTTAAAATGCGGTGGTATTTATTTCATTCGCTTTAATCAATAATCCATACAACCAGCCACCTATCGTTGTAATGAAAATTCTTACTCTTCATCAGGATAAATTCCATTTTGGTAAGAATTATTTGACTTGTGTTCTTTGTTGTCGTAACTTGTGTCAACAAACTGGATACTATTATTTTAGTTTTATCCACTAACCAATACCAAATAATATGAAAAAATTATGTCCAATCACAATGATTGCAGTATTCTTCTTACTATGTACAAATGGGATACAGGCACAAACTACGCAAACAAAACTCAATCAAGTTGAGTTATTGAAACAGTTCTTAGGTTCTTGGAAATGGGATGCTGGTAAAGATACAACTGGCTATTATGATGCGAAATCTTATGGAACAGGACTTGAAGGAGATTTAAAGGCTGTTACCAATGGGAGAATAGTCTGGAATGGGAAACAACTTATGGGTTATGACAAAAGAGTTGATAAATTGATTCAGTCTCAAATGATTAAAGGATATGATATTACCTTATTGGCATATTATTTTATATCAAACAATAAATATGAAATTATTCCATATAGTGATATTTCTAATCCTGAAAAAGCACCTTGGAAATGTGATGGAGAATTTAAATCATCTGATACGTTTGTAGAAACTACAATAGTAAAAAACAAACCCCCTGAGACTGTTACTTTTACACGGGTAAAATAGCAGTTATTAATATCTATTTAATGTCCCAAGATTTAACATTTTGGGGCAATTTATGTTATATAATACAATAATATACAGTTAATTAACCATTTATTTGCTACATCAAAATACATCTGATGTCGCACTTGTTGGAGGTGATCTACAAATTCGGATTGCTCTCTTAAACGTTTCCATATTTCATCCATCTGAGTTAATCTTGGGTGGATTGATTTTTATTTGACTCGTGTCATTGTCTTTCTTAACTTTAACACAATGATTAAATAATATGGCCAGTCTCATCCCAGGCTACGAATACGACATCTTCATCAGCTACCGCCAAAAGGACAACAAACACGACGGCTGGGTAACTGAGTTTGTTGATAATCTGAAAGGTGAGATGGAATCAACTTTCAAGGAGGAGATCAGTGTTTATTTTGATATCAATCCACATGATGGACTACTTGAGACTCACGATGTTGATGCTTCCCTGAAAGATAAACTTAAATGCCTAGTATTTATTCCAATTATTTCACGAACCTATTGCGATCCAAAGTCATTTGCCTGGGAGCATGAGTTTAAAGTTTTTGTTGAAGAAGCATCCAAAGACCAATTCGGATTAAAAGTTAAACTACCAAACGGTAATGTGGCAAGCAGAGTCTTGCCTGTACGGATCCACGATTTGGATAATGATGATATTAAACTATGTGAATCGCTTCTGGGAAGCGTACTCAGGGGAATTGAGTTCATTTATAAAGAACCGGGAGTTAACAGACCTATTACAATAAAGGATAATGAGGAGAAAAACCTAAATAAAACCAATTACCGAAATCAGATTAATAAAGTGGCTCTTGCAATAAGGGAGATTATAATAGCAATAGAACATCCTGGACAAAAGACTGAAGGGATTTCAAAAGAGGTTGTTAATGTAAAACCTGAAAAGGCAAAAAAGTTTGTCCCAAAAACAATTGGTTCATATGTTATAATACTTGCACTTATTGTTCTTGGCTATTTCTTTCTTCCTAAAGTACTTAAACCCTCCGGACTAATTGAAAAATCCATTGCTGTTCTGCCATTCATAAATGACAGCCAGAATGATTCTACTACTTACTTCATGGATGGTGTTATGGAGGAGGTATTAAATAACCTGCAATCAATTAAAGACCTCAGGGTTATTTCACGCAATTCAGTTGAACAATACAGAAACAATACTGCCAAATCCACACCTGAGATTGCAAAAGCATTAGGGGTTAATTATATAGTTGAAGGTAGTGGTCAAAAATATGGTAATTCATTCCGTCTGCGGGTGCAATTAATTAAAGCAGCTAAAGAAGGTCATCTCTGGGGGAAATCATATGAGAAGGAAATCAAGGATGTTAAAAACATATTTAGTATTCAAAGCGAAATTGCACAAGCAATAGCAGAACAATTAGAAGCAGTAATCACGACTAAGGAAAAAAAGCTTATTGAAAAAATCCCAACCGAGAATCTGGAAGCTTACAAGGTTTATCTTAAAGGTCGGTTTTATCTGAGAAAATTCACAGCGAATGATCTGGATACAGCACTACATTATTTTAACCTGGCAAAAGAAATAGATCCGACATATGCCCTTGCATATGCTGGCATTTGTGATGTATGGCAATATCGTCAGCAAGATGAAATTGTTTCACCTGCCGAGGCAAAACCTAACGCATTATCTGCTATAATGAAAGCCCTTGAGTTGGACAGTACAAATGCCGAGGTTCAATTTTCACTAGGTGTCCTAAAGACATGGACATTATGGGATTGGAAGGGTGGTGAATCAACTTTTAAGAAAGCTATTGCACTTAATCCCAACCATGCATTGACACATGCAGCTTATTCCCATCTTCTGAACATATTGAGAAGACCGAAGGAGGCAATGGAACAGATTGAGATAGCACTCAAGCTTGATCCGATGAATCCTTTCATAATAACCTTTTTTGGCATCGACCTTTATTTTGTTCACAGGTATGAAGAATCCGTTAAGGCATTCCAGGAGGCATTGAAAATTGAACCCAGGTATGAGTTTGCTATTGGAAATCTTTGGATATCATTTACAGTATTAGGAAATGACTCTCAAGCATGGGAATTATTAAGATTAATTAGCAAGAACGATGAGGAAATGTTAAGAGCCCTTGAACATGGCTATGCTGAAGGCGGTTACAAAGGAGCACTAATTTCATTGGCCAAACTGCTTGAATTGCGATCAATAACTTCATTTGGTACAGATGGTATTGCTGATATTTATGCCTTTGCAGGAGAAAATGATAAAGCAATATACTGGCTTGAACGGGCATATGAGCTACATGATCCTAATTTACCTTATTTGGTGGATCCTCAATTTGACAATCTGCGCTCTGATATTCGTTTTCAGGAACTGGCTAAGAAAATGAACCTACCCTACAAATAGATTTAAGGGTTAATCGTAATTTGGCTATTAATCAGATGATGGGTGCAGTAAAAATTTGTCTGCTTAAAACTATCGTGTGAAATTTTGTAAAAGACGGACATCTGGACTGTATTTGGCCAATCAGATAACACGAAACATTTAACTCTACAACAAGTATCTAATTCCACCTATGGATGGTCAATTTTCTGTCAATAACTTCAAACCTCCTTTACTGAAAAGGAAGGTAAAATTTGGTTTTGTTTTTTTATAAGAAATTTGTTATTCAAAAATTAACATTTGACTCAGGCTACTCCAGATTTGAAGGGTCAGAGTATATAATAAAAGAATGGTGGTAATTTCCACCGACCTCTGTCCCATTCTCAGCAAAATATATTAAAATCTCTCAAAAACCTAGCAAGAACCTAGCAAGAATGAAAAAACCACTTACAAAGTCTTTCGTAAGTGGTTGATTATCAGTTGTCCCGTCCCAACTTCACTTCGTTTCGTAGGGCGAAGCAGGTCTCGAACCTGAACTCTTCTGACCCAGAATCATTAATAAATAAAACATTTATGCTTTAACACATTGATTATTAAATATATTGTATAAAGACAAAATCGTTACATTTCCATTAATTAATACCTGTTATCCCCAAAACCTGGCAAGAAACCTAGCAAGATTATTAGTCATATTGCAAATAGATCGAGATATAGGGAAGCTGACATTTTGAATAAACTTTCCTCATTACAGATACTATTCTATTATTTTTCTCGTTAATTTTACCTGACTCTTTAACAGGGATTATCATTAGTGTCCACTAAAA
>PLNF01000109.1 GCA_003141715.1 Bacteroidales bacterium
GACTGGGGAATGCTGGCTTATAGCGTCGGATTCGGAGGGTCAATGATCTGGTTTGGATCGTCAGCAGGAGTCGCAATCACAAATAAATTTCCTGAAGGACGGGATGTAATTCTTTGGGTAAAAAATGGGTGGCATATTGCTGCTGCATATATAATTGGATTCTTTGCATTATATCTTATCATGGGTTGGGAACCTGCAGATAATAAGGAACATAAAATAATTAATTGTCCGGTTCCCGGATGCCCAATGGTCAACAAAGGAGAATCTGTTAAAGGGACAAGAATAATTAATTTTATGGAGTTGGCTAAATAAGAATAATTTTTTTATACAATTGGCCTAAGACCATTTCGTAATGTTAATGGACGTATTCTTATTGCAGGCCAAAGTTTGAAAATATGTGAATTATATAACCTTTTTAAATTATTTTGTAATATTCATAAGCATCCCTGAGCTTAACTTTAAACCTTCATATTTTTTTGTTCTTTATGAAATATAATGTTGAAAAATTCCATTTTGTATAATGAGGAAACCAACATTTGGATGTCAAAAAACTTTGGATTTTTCAGATTATGAATAAAAATGAAAGTAGTGAAATAGATATTAACCTTAAAGATTTTCCGGATAACCTGACTTCTCTTATTAAAGAATCGTTGGATTCTAAAAACTCTGTAAAAAAACTTTCTGCAAGAAGTACGCTTGTAGGGATGGGTAAACCCATTATCCCCAAACTACACAAACTACTAAATTCCGAAAATGGTTTGCTTCGTATGGAAGCTGCTAAGATTGTTGAGCTCATAGCCGACAGAAGGTCGATTCCATATTTGATTAATCTGCTTGGTGATAAAGAATTTGAAATCAGATGGATTGCAGCCGAAGGTCTTATTAAAATCGGCAGGCCAGCTATTTTACCATTACTAAAGTCGATTCGCGATGGTAAAAGCTCCTTAATTCTTAACAAGGGAGCACATCACGTTTTGCTGAGTCTGCTCAATGAAAACGAAAAGAATAAATTAATGTCATTTCTGCTAAGTCTGGACGATGTTCAGGAGTTAGGAGAAACTGCTCCCATAGAGGCTTCAGAAGCAATAAAAACCATATTTAAGCGAAAAAACACCATCTAACAAAACCACCGTTGTTTTGTTGCATACAAAAAGTAATGAAATGAATTGTATATAAGCTTAAACAAATCCCAGTTCGTCCTTACAGCTTGAAATACAGTAGAACTGAACCCGGAATTATCAGCAAATTGAAAATAAAATCATCAAATTATGAAAACAATTATCGTTCCCCTGGATTTCTCAGAAGAGTCATTAACTGGTTTGAATCTGGCATTGATGCTGGCTGACAAAACCGGAGCTAATATTCAAATGGTTCATGTTATTGGAAAGAATACCGGTGACTATTATGAACAAATGGAAAAGGAGAATCAACTTGCAAAATCAAAATTTGAAGAAATACTTCAAAAGTACAAAGGGAAAAGCAATTCTACCTTGAGTTATACAATAACTGAAGGTAAAGTATTTAAGGAAATAGCAGATCTGGCAGACAAATATGAAGACGCATTGACGGTGCTTTCAACCCATGGTGCTTCTGGTTTTGAAGAATTGTTCATTGGAGGCAATGCTTACAAAATAACCTCTCATTCGAGGAATCCAGTGATAACCGTCAGAAAGAGTAAAATATCTTCAAATATTGATAAAATAGTGTTACCCCTGGACTATACTTTTCAGACACGTGAAAAGGTTCCATATACTGTTGAGCTGGCAAAAGTATTTGGGTCAAAAATTCATCTGCTTACCATAAGTCTTTCAAAATTGAAGAGTACCGAGAAAAAGCTTCATCAATATGCTGAACAGGTGGCTTCTTACCTTGACACTCATAAAATTCCATATAAGGTCGAACATCTTCATGGCAGCAACCTGACTGATTTAACCCTTGATTATGCCCGATCAATTGATGCTGACCTTATTTCAATAATGACGGAGCAGGAGAAGAGTGCTTCCAATTTGCTGTTGGGCAATTATGCTCATCAATTTATTAACAAAGCTTTTATTCCAGTCTTATCATTTCCAAACTATCATTTACGCATTACTGCAGAAGATGTCTGGACTTTGGGAGCATTTAATGCCTGAGATCAGGCATGGAACTAGTGTCAATACCTAAGTTAAAAAATAGAATGAAAATGAAAATAATTAAAATGAAAAAAGTACTGATTGCTCTGGATTATAATCCAACTGCACAAAAAGTGGCAGAAGTAGGTTTTTCAATGGCAAAATCCATGGATGCTGAAGTAATATTGCTGCATGTAATAACAGATCCTGTGTTTTATTCCACTGCAGGATATTCTCCGATAATGGGATTTAACGGTTATATAGATATGGGTCCAATACAATTAGATAGTGTTGACGGACTGAAAAATGCATCTCTTCAATATCTTAATAAATCAAAACAACACCTCGGCGATAACACCATTCGAACCATGGTAAAAGAAGGTGATTTTGCTGATACTATTCTGCAGACCGCAAAAGAGGAGCATTCAGATATTATAGTTATTGGATCTCACAGCCGGAAATGGCTTGAGAATATAGTAATGGGAAGTGTTACAGAAAAAGTTTTGCATCATACTTCAATACCGCTTTTCATTGTTCCGACTAAAAAGATCAATTAACTCTGATTCTGGCATTAATTGACACTATAAAAGGTTTTGTTTTTTAACTTCAGTCAATGGTGAAAGATTAAATTTTCAACCATAAAATTCTGAATATTCCATTATGAAAGAAAAAACAGACATAAGAAAACCTGTTTACAGTTTCTTGCCATCAGATATTGAAGGGGTGGATTCCCTTGCGAAGCTTGCTCTCGATATGCGGTGGTCATGGAATCATGCGGCTGATGAAGTCTGGCGGCAACTTGATCATGAACTTTGGGAACTCACACATAACCCATGGGTAGTCCTGCAAACAGTTTCAAGAGACCAGTTTCAGAAGGTTATGTCCGACCCTGTATTTCGTAAAGAGGTTGAAGATCTCTTAGAATCCCAAAAGCATGCTAATACATCTCCATCCTGGTTTCCGCAGAACTATCCGAAGTCCGCACTTTCATGTGTAGCTTACTTTAGTATGGAATTCATGTTGAGTGAAGCTCTGCCAATTTATTCAGGGGGTTTGGGCAATGTGGCTGGTGATCAGCTTAAGACGGCAAGTGATTTGGGTGTACCTGTAGTTGGAATAGGACTTCTGTATCAGCAAGGTTACTTTCGTCAGGAAATCGACAAAAATGGTAAACAACAGGCCTTCTTCCCATATAATGATCCGGGGCAATTACCGGTTATTCCGCTTCGTCAACCCGATGGAGAATGGTTACGACTTGAGATTGAACTGCCAGGATATTCTGTATGGGTTCGTGCATGGCAGGTCCAGGTAGGCAGGATCAAACTATATCTGCTAGATACCAACGATGCTGCAAATTTTCCAGTACACCGTGGTATAACAAGTGAATTATATGGTGGAGGAGCAGAGCTTCGGCTTAAACAGGAATTGGTGCTTGGAATCGGAGGATGGCGTCTGCTCGTTGCTCTCGGTATTAAACCCCAGGTATGCCATCTGAATGAGGGGCATGCAGCATTTGCAATATTGGAACGTGCTTTTAGTTTTATGAAAGAAACAAGGCAACCATTTGATGTTGCGATGGCTGCTACCCGGTCTGGCAATCTCTTTACCACTCACACAGCCGTTACTGCGGGATTCGATCGTTTCTCACCTGAACTTATCGGGCAATACCTTGGAGAATATGCTGAACAGAAACTTGGAATTTCACGTCATCAATTGCTGGCATTAGGCCGTGAAGATCCTGGAAATGAATCGGAGAAGTTCAATATGGCATATCTTGCAATCAGGGGAAGCGGAGCAGTAAACGGGGTAAGTCGTCTTCATGGAGAAGTCAGCCGTCAAATCTTTGAACCATTATTTCCAAAATGGCCGGCAAATGAGATACCAGTTGGACATATAACCAATGGTGTGCACATGCCATCATGGGACTCCAAAGAATCAGATGACATCTGGACTGAAGCCTGTGGAAAAGATCGCTGGCTATGGACCATGGAAAACCTCGGACAGGAGGTCAGTAAAATCAATGATGAAAGGTTGTGGGAGATGCGTAATAAATCACGGGCTGCACTTATTCAATATTCCCGTGAACGATTATCACGACAGTTGGTGGCTTCAGGAGCATCCTCAGAGGCAGTTGAATATGCAAAACTATTGTTAAACCCAAATACACTGACCCTTGGTTTTGCACGTCGTTTTGCAACCTATAAAAGACCTGATTTATTATTGCACGATCCACAACGTCTGATTCGTCTCCTCTCCGATTCTCAGCATCCGGTACAACTTATCCTTGCTGGCAAAGCACATCCTGCCGATCAGGCGGGTCAGGATCTGATTTCTAAATGGATTCATTTCATCCGGCAACCCGAAGTTCGTCCTCATGTGATATTTTTAAGTGATTATGATATGCTTTTGACAGAACGGCTTGTCGAAGGTGTGGATGTATGGATTAATACTCCACGACGCCCATGGGAAGCCAGCGGTACAAGCGGTATGAAAGTGCTGGTAAATGGAGGCATTAACTTATCAGAACTCGATGGTTGGTGGGCTGAAGCTTATAGACCTGAGGTGGGATGGGCGATAGGTGATGGAAAGGAACATGGTGAAGACCCTGAATGGGATGCCGTCGAAGCCAATGCCCTTTATGATCTTCTCGAACAGAAGATTATACTCGAATTTTATAATCGAAACAAAAAAGGCATTCCAGATACCTGGGTAGAGCGAATACGAAGTAGCATGTCACAATTGACCCCGCGGTTTTCTGCAAATCGGACGGTGCGGGAATATACAGAAAAATATTACCTGCCGCTGGCTGCAACTTACCTTACTCGTTCCGCCGATAAGGGTAGGAATAGCAAAAAAATCATAGAGTGGCAGAATATCCTGAAGCAAAAGTGGAATAAAATTCACTTTGGTGAAGTAAAGTTAACGACTTACGGGGATAAATACTTATTTGATGTTCAAGTCTATCTTAATGGTCTCGATACCAGCGCTGTATTTTTAGAACTTTATGCAAATGGAACTGATGGTGGAACTCCAATAAGGCAGGAGTTAAAATTGATCAAACAGGGAACGGAGTCTAATAAACCACAGCTTTATCAGGCAACTGTGTCTGCATCTCGTCCGGCGGCTGATTATACTCCGCGGATTATTCCAAACTTCCCAGGCGTTTCAGTACCTCTTGAAACTGCTTTGATCATTTGGCAACGTTAATGTTTGAATAATGTAAAATACTTTATAGATGGTTAAATCAATTCCGGTTACCACATTGTTTTTAGATATTGGAGGCGTAATGCTTTCCAACGGATGGGGTCACGAGTCACGCAGATCAGCCGCTCATGTTTTTAATCTGGACTTTGACGAAATGAATGAAAGGCATCATGTAATTCAGGTTACTTATGAAGAGGGAAAGATTACCCTGAGTGAATACCTTAAAAGAGTAGTGTTCTACCAGAAACGCTCTTTCACAATTGATCAATTTCGTGAATTTATGTTCTCGCAGTCCACCCCGAACATAGAGATGATCGGGTATATAAAAAAGCTGAAGGATAAGTACAATCTGAAAATAGCTGTAGTCAACAACGAAGGACGGGAGTTAAACGAACACAGAATAAAGAAATTTAAGTTGAATCAATTCGTTGACTTTTTCATATCCTCATGCTTCGTCCATTTTAGAAAGCCCGATGCAGATATATTCCATATTGCGCTTGACATTGCTCAAGTGCCTGTCCAACATGTTGTATATATTGAAGATATGCAGATGTTCGTTGATGTTGCAAGGGATTTAGGGATCAGAAGCATTCATCATAAGAATTATTTATCAACATCTGCAGAATTGGCCATTATGGGATTAAAGAATGGATAAAAAAAGAGGAATCATTCATGAAGAAAGAGCGGGCATTCATATTAACCATTAACGGTGGTTCTTCTTCTATTAAGTTTGCACTTTATAGGGTCGGTAAGATACCAACCAGGTTACTTTGTGGGAAAATTGACAGGATAGGACTGGAAGATTCAACATTTACGTTCAATAATGAGAAAGGAGTAAATCAGGATATTCCTGAAGCAGGAGTTTCTGATTATCACTCATCCGTAGTTTTTCTGATGGATTGGCTGGAAAAGCAGATTGATTTTTCTTTTCTCAGTGGTGTTGGCCATAGGGTGGTTCTCGGAATGAAATATACAGAACCCGAACTCATCACGCAGAAACTGCTGGATGAACTTCATAGTATCACCACTTACGATCCGGATCATTTGCCCTCTGAGATTGAATTGATTGAGGTTTTCAGTCAGCGTTACCCAAATCTGTCGCAGGTGGCCTGTTTTGATACAGCCTTTCATCGTACAATGCCACGGATGGCTAAATTGCTTCCAATTCCCCGTAGGTTCGACAAGATTGGAATCCAACGATACGGTTTCCATGGTTTGTCATATGCCTATCTCATGGAAGAACTAGTGCGGCTTGCTGGTAAGAAAGTAGGCAATGGCCGCGTGATATTGGCTCATCTTGGCAATGGGGCAAGTCTTGCTGCCGTCTGCGAAGGTAAAAGTGTTGACACCAGTATGGGATTCACACCTGCCGGAGGGATGATTATGGGTACCCGGCCTGGTGATTTGGATCCGGGTGTAGCATGGTACATGATGAGGTCAGAGAA
>PLNF01000108.1 GCA_003141715.1 Bacteroidales bacterium
GTTCCATGGGGATTCGTTTTCTTAAGAAACCACGAGGTTGCTCCGAAACACCCTACTCAGATATATGAAGGATTGGCCTATCTGGCTATTTTTGTTCTGCTTTACAGATTGTATTGGTCGAAAAAAGGGGAACATTATCAGGGTATGCTTATAAGTTTGTTGTGTATACTCGTATTTACAGCCCGTTTCTTTATCGAATTCCTGAAAGAGGATCAGGTTGCTTTTGAAGCTACAATGAAACTCAACATGGGACAATGGTTGAGTATTCCTTTTGTTCTACTGGGTATTGGCGGGTTATATTGGAGTCTGACCAGGAAAAAACAGGCTATTATTAAAAGAGAATAACTATTTTCTTACAATTCCATAGAACAGGACATCTAGAATCGCATTCAACCTCTTCTCAATATTTATCTCTTTCTTTTTCCAGAAGAGCGGTACTTCAAGTCCTTTGAGTGTCGTCTGTATAGCCATTGCAGTGTACTCACTGTTCACTACGTTAAAGACCTTTTTTCTTGCTCCGTGATATATAATGAGACGTAGAATTGCAAGCTCCTCCCTGTCATATTTTTCACGGATGGTTTCTATAAACTCAAAATGATCAAGATTTTTATCAAAGATGGCATTATAGTAATTTGAAAGTTTTTCGAACGATTTCATTCTTACAAAAACATAATTTCTCATTTTATCAATAGGCGATTCAACAGCCTTAATTGCTGTAGTGAGCTCATTTCTAAGGATATTGGCTTCGTGCAGTACGACCGCTTCGAAGATATCTTCTTTGCTTTCAAAGTAATAATAAATGGAACTTTTCCCCATTTTCAGCGCTTTTGCTATCTCATCCATAGTAGTCTTTTTAAACCCGTAATGGCTGAAAATCTGTCCTGCTGAAATGATAACTTTTCTTCTAAACTCCTCTTTGTTAATCATATACTGCCCTTATTTGAATTTCTTTATCTTCTCTGCAAAGATAATACAATTAAAAAAAATATCAATGCCTTCGAATTAATTGGTCGATAATTCGAAGATTAATAATAAGAAATCCATTTACCATGGAGTTTCATGGAGTTACACACGGAGTTTCAAGGAGTTAATTTCTATTCCCAATGAATTTTCCAGTATTATTAAACAGTGTTACTCCGTTACTACTCTGTGCAACCGTGGTTAAAGGCCTCGCTTCTGACTTCCTACTTCTGACCTGAACACAGATTATGCTGATTAGATACAAATACTTTAATATTTTGTATTTTTGATACTTTATTAGTCCGGGGACGGGAAGAAGATAAAAAAATGAAGATAGGCAATCAGAATTATCAGAGCATCTGGATTGATGAAAGTGATCCTGCCGTTGTCAGAGTCATAGACCAGCAAAAGCTGCCTTTTTTCTTTGAAATAAAGGATCTCCGGTCGGTTGACGATGTTTTTAATGCAATAGAGAACATGACTGTCAGGGGGGCTCCTCTTATTGGTGCTGCGGGAGCATTTGGTATCTATCTGGCAACTTTGGAGATCAACTCGCAGACAAATATCAGGGAACATCTTTCAAATGCCGCCCGATATCTGATTTCCTGCCGGCCCACTGCTGTGAACCTTTCCTGGGCTGTAAACTATGTGATTGGGAAACTGAAAAATGAACAATCTTCAACCTCCCTGACAAAAACAGCTCTTGATGCAGCCATTGAAATTTGTGAAATGGAAAAGGAAAACTGCCGGCAGATAGGGAAACACGGATTAAAACTGATTGAAGCTATAAGTAAGAAAAAAAAGGGTTCACCGGTGAACATTCTTACTCACTGTAATGCCGGATGGCTTGCCTGCATAGACTATGGAACCGTTACTGCCCCGATCTATCTCGCACATGAAAAGGGAATTCCCGTACATGTCTGGGTTGATGAAACCAGACCACGAAACCAGGGGGCAAAACTCACAACATATGAACTCGGGCAAAATGGTATTCCCCATACATTAATCCCTGATAATTCAGGCGGTCATCTGATGCAACAAAAACATGTTGACATTGTTATTGTCGGTAGTGACCGGACAACAAGAACAGGAGATGTTGCCAATAAAATCGGAACATATCTGAAAGCGCTCGCCGCTTTTGATAATAAGATCCCGTTTTATTGTGCATTACCATCATCTTCAATTGATTTCAATATCAGCGATGGGGTGAAAGAGATTATTATAGAAGAGCGGGACCCTGATGAGGTAACAAACGTTACCGGATTTTCAGAAGGGAAAATTCAGTCGGTCCGGATCTGTCCGGATGATACCGTTGCAGCTAATTATGGCTTTGACATCACACCTGCCCGTCTTATAACCGGACTAATAACCGAAAAAGGAATATGCAGGGCTACAGAAAAGGATATTATAGAAATGTTTTCATATAAATTCAATTAATATGGAAGGGGTAGTTAAATTCAATTGTCATTGGAACCAGTCAGGACCGGTTATTTCTGATGAGCAGTATGAAATAATTAATTACTGGAGAGAAGTTCTGTACAATATGGACCTCATCGGGGCTTATGAGAACGGAGTAGGTTTTGGGAATATCAGCATGAGGATTAAAGGAGGCCATCAATTTGTAATCACAGGTTCTGCAACAGGTGAGATTCCTGAACTGGAACCCGGTCATTATGTAAAGGTAAATTCATTTAATATTGAAGACAATGCTGTTCAGTGTGTGGGACCATTAAAAGCCTCATCCGAATCTTTAACACATGCTGCAATATATTCAGCAGACCCCGGTGCCAATGCAGTCATCCATGTTCACAGTATAGAACTCTGGAATGAGCTTATTTATAAAGTCCCTACAACTAATCCATCAATGGATTACGGGACTATCGGCCTGGCAAAAGATATCCTGCGGCTTTTCAAAGATTCAGATGTTTATGAGAAAAGGATCATTATTATGGCAGGCGACAGAGCCGGGATACTTACATTCGGTAATGACATGGATGAAGCGGTAAATGTATTAATGGAGTATCTCAAGAAAGAGAGCTAATAAATTTTCTTTTTATACGGGAACTTGCATAATTACATTCAAATAACTAATATTGCAGTCCGTTTTTATTTGGGCCCATAGCTCAGCTGGTTAGCAGCACCTGACTCATAATCAGGGGGTCGCTGGTTCGAGCCCAGCTGGGCCCACTTTTGATAATCAACCGCTTATGAAGATAACTCATATGCGGTTTTTTATTTCACGCCAGGTTTACGCCAGGTTTTGGA
>PLNF01000104.1 GCA_003141715.1 Bacteroidales bacterium
TAATAACAATTGGAACTAAATTCCTTTAAGTGATGAAAAGCCGATCCGTTCCGGGTCGGCTTTTTTCAGCTTCTCTTCTTACAGAGTGGATGTCCCGGCACTGCCGGGGCTGCATGGGAGCCTGAATTGATTGATTTTTGTACTAAAAATAACTTACCTCTTGATTTTATAAGCACTCATTCCTATGGTGTAAAACTGCAAAAGCCGGGCTTATTGACCACATTTCGCCGGCAAGATTACAATTTACATACATAGCTAAACAACAAATACATAACTCCGGCTTTTGGCGGTCAATATTGTCCGGCCAACTATGGACAAGCCCACTGTTTTTTCCAGTCAATTAAATACTAAAGTATCCAGATTTCATCAAAAGTGAGATCATAAAAATAAATCTGAAGTCTATTTAATAAACAGATAATCAGACATTAACTTAAACTCCTCCAATTAGATACAAGCCAAGATTACGGTACCGACACAGATAACAATGCTGTGTTAAGTTTTTTTGGGTCATTAAACAGGACGAACGTATTACAATGAATAAAAATCATTCTTTTTACTGCACCATATTTTATAAATTTTATCCTTCCTTATTTGCGTTAAGAATTTCAATGTTGCTCTTTCAAAGTCCTTTTTATTAATAATCCACGGATTACGAACATAAAAATTGGGACTTTCTTCAGGAAAAATTTGGCTTCCTTCTCGAATAATTAAAAAAAGAATAAAAGATGGGTCATTTGGTGCATAGCATCGTACTTCAAGAATCAGTCCCTCAGAAACATCTGTTATAATAAACACTGTATTGCCAAAAATATCCTCGACCCATAGTCTTCGATTTAGTCCGAATTTGTCAGTCTTATAAGAAATTTGTTTTACTTCTTTATTTCTGTCAAGAAACTCATCAAATGTTGTACTGTTTCTCACTGCATACCACTCATTCATACATTAAGTTATTAATAAAAATTATTTTTCGTTAGATGATGTTGCCACTTGTTTTGCAGAGGTAACCACCAGAGAATTTGCAATTGGCAAGGATGTCCGGTTTAACATAAGTTCATCTTTCAACAGATGTGTTAATAATATTAAGTTTATTCTGTTATTCAGGTGGAACATCATGTAACGTTTCATATAAATACAGATCTTTCGGAAAAAACAAGTGGTTATAACTCTTGCAGATAAAAAAGATTGCAGAAGTGGTCAATGAGGAAGTTCAACACGTGCATCTTGTACCTGTACAGTCCTGGTTAGTCTTTTATTCAGAGGAATATAGATTTTATTGCATCAACTTAAATTGATATAGTAAGCGAAACCAAAAGTTTTGTATCAACATTAGGGTATACTTCATGATGATACATTTTTCAAGCAGAAAATAGTGCTAAAATGGATCAAATGTATTATATTTGATGCCAGTCTAAATATGATACATATGTAGGTAGTAATTTATAGCAGAGTCAGCAGTGAATCCCAGGATAATGAACGTCAAATTGTAAATCTTAAGGAGGTAGCACAAAATAGGGGATGGCATGTGCGCAGAGTGTTTCAGGAAAAAATCAGTGGAACTGCTGAAACCGGAGCACGGAATGAATTTAAATCATTGATCGACTATCTCGAAAAGACCCCGGTCGATATTGTCATGGTTTCAGAAATCTCCAGAATTGCCAGAAGAGTTGTTATAGTTTTAAATTTCGTTGAATTACTACATGAGAAGGGAATTGCATTATACATTCAACAGTTTAATATGCTTACCCTTGAGAACGGGCAGGAGAATCCTATAGCTAAGATGTTACTGCAGATGCTCTCAATTGGTGCCGAAATGGAGAATAATCAGAGGAAAATCAGGCAAATTGAGGGGATAAAACTTGCCTAGATGAGGCAAATCTATAAAGGCCGAAAGAAAGGTGCAAAAACTTCTCCTTCAAAATTAGTGTCCAAGTATAAGAACGTTGCTGATCTTCTTGACAAGAGTGAACTTTCTGTCAGAAGGATTGCAGGAATCACCGGACATTCAATTAACACCGTCCGAAAAGTTAAACAGCTAAAAGAAATCTGATTGAATAGCCACCAAATCCAGAGATCACTATGGTAGATTATCTGTGCATAATAATCGATTTTCACATAATGCTATAAACATCAGAATATTAACTCATAGCATCATTATTGGCTGCTATTCTTTCTCGAAAATCATTTTATACTGCTTTTCAATCTTTTTTATTTCTTCGGATGTTAAATCCTTAAACTCCCTTTCCTGTGCTCTTTTTGATAATGTCCCATTGTTCTGCTCAAGAAATCGAATTAGCATAGCTACCATTTTGTCTGGCATTTCAAAGCGATCATCCAACCAGACTTTCAATGTATCGTACTTTTGTAGGTACTCAACCTCTTGGGGAATTATCCTATTGATTGTATAATCTACACAATCAAATAGAAACTCAGCTTGCGATGTTGCGTCAAAGTACCGATAATAGTCTATTGTATCATTGAGAACTTCAACATTATTATCTGGTGTTTTTTTCCATTCGATAAATTCAAGTAACGGTCGGGAATAAGTTTCCAGCACTTTGCGATAATCGTCTATCTTTTCTAGTATGGCTGCTGATACCGGGAAGATAATTCCCTGCGGTGTATATTTCATAATAGCTAAAAGGTGATGAATCAAATAACGATGAATTCTTCCGTTACCGTCCACAAATGGATGCATGAATACAAATCCAAAGGCAATATTACTAGCTATTAGCACTGGATTAAATTGACTCTTTTCCAGTAATGTAGAAGTCTCTATTAAACCATTTAAAAGTATCTCCAGATCCTGCCATCGAGCAGAGATATGTTCAGGAATAGGTTCACCTGTTTGGCGATCGTGTTCACCAACAAATCCTCCTTTTGTTCTTAATCCGAGGGCTATAAATCGACTATTCTCAATTACAATTTGTTGAAGTCGGATCAGTTCAGCAACAGATAGGGGTTTGTTGCCAGCCTGTCCAATAGCGCTTCCCCATCTGCTTGCCCTAGTATGTGATGGAGTTTCTCCTTCTATGTTAAATGAAGCCTTTGAATCTTTAAGTAATAAAAACGCTGAGGTTCGGAGTAAGATATCTTTATGTACCCCTTGGATAATTACAGTGGTTTTCTCTGAGAGGTTTTCCTGAATATAGTTTTCTAATTTAGGACTTCTGTTGATGAGTGGACAGAAATTTACTGTGCCAGGTAAATTATTGCGAATGCGATGTCGGGATGAATTTATCCCAGTACTACTTGCATATTGCAGATCTTCGTCTAACAACGGCACAAAATTCTTAAAAGTAAGATCTGCTATTGGCAATTGCTCCTGCATCAGCCACTCGTATAGAAACCATATTTTTCTGATATACTGTCCTGTATATTCAGCATTTATTAGTTGAACTATTTTTGTCTGGCCTAATTTGTCAAACAGCTTTTTGAAAAATAATAGATTGACTCCTTCATATTTTAAAGCAAATACTAGTTGCCCTGTCAAAGTATCTGCTGGTTTGTACTTTGGTCCAAATACTATCCACCCAGGGTGATTATAATTCCTGTTTTTTTTGCTTATTAAAGCTAACTTTTCAGGGATTGGAACATTCAATTCATAGTATTGAACAAGGGCACCATACCCTGCTATAAAACCGGTCTCAGGAGCAGTGCGTCCGTGAAAAACGAGTATTTCTCGTGAAAATTGGATATTATTCATATGTTCTTGTGAAAAACGGGTATTGCAAATATAGGAAAAATAGGTACACCCTGAGAAAAATAGGTAAAATATTTTATGTTACAGGAAATATAGGTATTCTAATATTCTAATTAGATATTTTTTAAAGCTAAAATCAAATCTCAATTACTGCCATTCCTTCAAAAATTCTTTAAACAGATGAGTTTTGTGATGATCATTTAATAATGGATCAGGGTCATTGATCAGGGGATCGTACCATGAAACTTTTTTCTCTGCCCAATTCATCCATGTCGTAAATTCTTCTGAAACGGATCCATTCTTAACAGCATTCGCTTCAACTGTCTGGATGTAATTTCTTAGGATATTTGTCTGATGAAGACGAATAGCCTGGAGAAAGAGTTTTTTAAAAGCATGTGCTTCTTTGTCCTGTCGTTCCTTGAGTTCTCTTTCAATTTTTTCCTGCTCTTCCCGTAGCTTTCTTTGAATTTCATACCTAATCCTTTGTTCCTTCATCCTTTTACCCTCCAACTCAAGCATTGCAACAATAGTAGAAATCTTGGTTTCGATTGGTTCATGACCATCCTTAACTTCCTTTCTGGTATATGGTCTAATATCAATAACAAAAACAAATTCTCCGGTAGATTCATACTGTCGTCCACCATAACTGGTTTTGACATCGGATACTCTTTGCTTTTCTCTTAGCCTGAATTTTACATGTTCATCTCCAATCTTTGCATATGTTGTAAAATGATCGGCTATTATATCATGTTTCCGGAACCTGAGTACCTTAATTATGGTATCCAGTAGTCGAACTGCTCTTGGCGTGCTTTCTTCCTGTACTTGTATGCTTAGGACATTATTTCTGTCAGGATAGCTTCCGTGCTGGCTTTTATAATATTTCCTGACTGCATCATAATAATCCAAAGTGCTTCTGATAAGTTTATCAGGTCTGGAGGACAGCCTGTCCGGAACTGTTAATGATAAATCTTTAGATTGGTCGATTGACTGAATTAGTTTTCGCTGTTGTACAATGGGAGAATCAATATTAATATCACCTTCTCCTTTTTCGCCAAGAGTTATTTCATCTTTCCCTTCATACTTCGCTGGCAGTTTTGTGATGATTACTTGCTTACCATACTGGATTTTTTGCCAATACCCCATTGCAGGGATAGGAATATTCATTCGCTTGCAGATCTTCCGAAGGCCATTATCAGAAATCTTATACTTCTTTGCAAGTCTTGAGAGTGGTTCTGCCCATACTAAATCATAGAGTTCTTTGCGAGTTAAGGTTATCTGTTCCATATCGTTTCATTAAAATTGTTACAAAAAAGGTAGTATTACTACCAATATCGGAACATATTTAATGAAAGGTAGTTTTGTACCTAATGATATAAATCAGAAATCAAATTCCAAAAGTTCCTCATCCTTGGTTACTTCATACCACAATCTCCTGGACATTAATTCATCGTATTCTTCTATATCCATTATCCTCCAAAGTACATAAGTACTTTTCTGCATAGTATGACGAACTGTAATTATCTTATTCTTAGAGGTAAAAAACAAGCTGCAGTATAAATATCCTCTTTCTACATGGACATTAGTTAGTCGTACAATTTCAAGATTAGAACTTTCACTGTACGTATATAAGTTGTTTATTTTAAGCACTTTACCTAATGTGCAAATATTATCACTTTCGATGAAATACCATGATGAAAAGAAATGGCATCCAAGTTGAAGGAATAAGGATTTTAATTGTTTCCTCAGACAATGGAAGAAAAATCGAATTTTAATGTATAATGTACTCATAATATGATGTTTTGATGTATCCCCGGGGATCCCCCCCATGGTATACCCCCGGTCTACCCCTCCGTAGGTGATACAGAAGGGTTTCTTAAAACAAAGTAAAAACTTTTCTGGATCCAATAATAAATACCTGGCTGAATTGAAATATCCTCGAAAGTTGCCAGAAAAAAATATTCCGGAAAAGAAATTTTGATGGCCAAAATGCCTTATTGAAAAAAAAATTATAAAAAATTATAAAATTTCTAATAAATTGCAGTTATGTAATTGATATAGAGATTATATCGAAGATTTTATTAAATGATTCTTATCGTCAGTAAGAGCAAGAGTTTAAGGAAAAAGTTTGTGGCAGATTTTGGCGGATTTTGTGGCAGATTCTGTGGCATGAAGCACAAAACCCCTTGATTATCAAGGGGTTTTGAGTGCTTATGCGCGGTGCGGACGGGACTCGAACCCGCGACCCACGGCGTGACAGGCCGTTATTCTAACCAACTGAACTACCGCACCAATAGTAAAACGAGTTGCAAAATTAACCTAATTTTTAACTCCGCAAAATTATTTTTGAAAATATTATCTGGTAATTTCTTACGGATTATTTTATGGAATGAATTATAATATGCTATTATTCAGGTACATAATGGGTGGAAGAAACTGAAATTTACACCACCATAATTGCGATGTTCAAAAAATAATTTATGACCAGTAAAACTTAAATCCCCTGGATGTTCAAGTATGAAAAATCCATCATTTTTAATCACGCCTGCCTGTATGACAAGGTCCGGCAGCTCTGCGAGCCAGGTAAGCTCATATGGCGGATCGGCAAAAACAATGTCATATTTAACCGAACATGTTTTTACATAATCCCTCACATCAATATGGATCGGCCTGACATTTTGAAGGTCCAGTTCCTTTAATATTTTTTTGATTCCTGAAATATGATTCATATCTTTCTCAACAAGATGAACCGTTGCGGCTCCACGCGACGCAAATTCGTAACTTATGCTTCCTGTTCCGGAAAAAAGATCCAAAACAAAGATAGATTCAAAATCGACTCTGTTATTCAGGATGTTAAATAAACCTTCGCGGGCAAAGTCAGTAGTTGGCCTTGCCTTAAAATTTGAGGGAGGATTGATCCTCCTGCCTTTGAATTTGCCTCCAATTATTCGCAATTTACCACGTTAAAAAGATTAATAAACCGATGAAGTTCCGTATCATTAAATACATAGCTGAATGTGAAATTGCCTGAAGGTTCTGCAAATTTTATATTCCTTATGTATAATGAGAAACTGGATGACAGATCATCATACTTTTCTGTCAGCCCACTGAAATATATTGTCTCTTCCTGTTTTATATCCAGATTTTTAAAGGCGTTCAGAACATAATAGAGTATGTCTGAGATATTACGGTAAGCGAATGAATTACAGAATTTTAGTATATTGTTGTTAAATACAATAAGATTGAAAAAATCCCTTTCAACATGAACATGTATGTAATTGCCGATTACACTTTTTCTGGTTGACGAAGTATGGTCCAATAATAACTTTAAATGATGATGCGGATAAAC